>JAXIZI010000011.1:0-8436 GCA_036304065.1 Collinsella sp.
AGCCGACAGTACATTTAGGAGCACCTGCATTTCTCAATGCATCGTTAGATTAATGATGACAGACCGGATGAAGATGCGTGCGACGGGGGCGAGGCGAATGGCTGGGCGGTATCGATACGCGGGTTCAACGGCATCATATTGGCCACATAGATTTTTAACTTGCATTTCTACCCGCCCTTTTCGTAGAGTCGCCGATACGTGCTTAGCGCACCCTCGGCGCGTCCGGCAGGCTTTGCGAAATGGGATCCAGGAGACTTCGGCGCAGCATCATCTTGCGGAATGCTTCTAATGAGCCTCCCATCCTTCAAAAACAGAATCTCATCGCACAGCCTATCGACCGAATCCAAGATGTGGGATGACATGATGATGCACGTACCAGAATCGGCCAGCTTCCTGAGAATCTCGGAATGCAAGTCCACCCTGCTGGGGTCGAGCGCGTTCATGGGCTCATCTAATAGAAGGTACCGCGCGCCCGTCGCATACGCAATCGCCAGGGTAAGCTGCTGCTTCATGCCCTGGCTCAGAGTGCGGATCCTCATCTTCGCGAACTCGCCTATCTGCGTTTGTTCCACTATCTCTTCGATATCGCGAGCATGCGGCCACATATCGCAAACCATCTTGAGGTGATCTTCCGCACGCAATCCGGGATACAGCAGCGTCCCCTCACCAGGTGCATAGAAGATCATAGAACGGACCTCTCTCGCACCCGTACCCTGCACCTCATCCAGAACGATGCTCCCGTCCACGCGAGGACCCGGCAAACCTGCCATCGCACGCAGCAACGTCGTCTTTCCATGCCCGTTCGGAGCGACGAGACCGTAGACCGTACCCGGGGCAAACTCAGCGTTCACCGAATCTACGAGCACCTTCTTTCCATAAGAGATCGTCAGCGTTTGAAGGTCAATCATCGAGATCATCCCCTTTCGATCTTTGGAACACTCAGGCGCACCATCAACGGAGATACGGCGCCCAAGACCACCAGCAGAGCGCCCGATGCGCCGACGACCTCTCCAAAAGGCATCGCGTTCGTCCCTCGCCCAAGGAACCCAATCGTCCCCACCTGGGAAGCGGGATCAAACGAGGCGAATGGAGCCAGCAGCGCGACGCCCATGCCCACGCTTTCAACATGAGCGCTCAACGAACCCAACACCAAGAGAACCGCGCAAACCATTCCGGTGACAACGGGGTTGCGGCTAATCGCTGCTGTCAACGCAGCGACGACGGAAATCACGCCGTATGCCATGACCAGCAACGGAATACTGCACAACACCGCCTCCCCCACCATGGACGTTGTCGAAGCTCCCGCCCGAATGAGAGCGACGGGATACTCCGATCCACCCGCACCGTTCTTAATCACGGACACAACGACAGCGGGAACCATCGACACCAAAAGCAGCACCAAGCCAAGCAGGAGAGCCAGCGCAACAGCCGTCAGAAAACGCACATGCGCTGTTGCGGGGATCTGGAGAACCAGAAGGGAACGACACTGCAGGTGGGTGCACGCGAGCGATGTGACAACCACGGGCAACAGCAAAAATAAGGAGGGAAGCGCTGCCTGGAGATACGAAAGGAGGATTAATGGGGGCATCTTCGTACTTAACTCGTAAACCTTGGGGTCCGGCAAGCTCGCGATCGACTCAAGCAGAAGGGCGCGCGCCTCCGCACGAGAAGGAGTCTCCGGCTCGATTCCGATCGATTGCAGGAGAGTCGCATCTGCCGCGCCCAGCTCACCTCGAGCGCGCTCGTACGTCGCAAGGCTTCGAAACCCCTCCGCAGGCATAGGCGCGTACACGAAACCCGAAAGAGCATCCCGCATGTCTTCCAGGGCCGCTTTGCCCTCGACGTCCATATTCGCAGCGTTCTGCTCTAGATACCGATCTATTGAACGGAGCTCCCCATCCCTATACCGAACAGCGGAAACGTTATCAGCGTCAGGAAACATCTCGACCAGAGCCGGGGCCAGCATCGTCGTCGACATTGCAATCGCGCATACGGCGAGGGTAGGAGAACGCAGGAGCAGTTTCCCCATCGTTCTTACGTATGCAACGGCGGAGGCACAAGCGCTCGAACGAGTTGCCGTTCTCGATGCAGTGAAGGAACCTCTCTCAAGACAAATCGGGGATATCGGGCACGCGCAGCCGCTCTTTCCAGCAACGCAAAGCAGGCTAATTGCCAGCACCTCGATCCCGATTGCGCATACGAGGGCAATCGCGCCACGCTCGAAGCAAAGTCCAGGCAGATTCACTATCTGCGTTGTCGGGTACGGGCTATAGGCGCCGACGGTCAACTCAGTGTTCGCATACGTAAGGGGATTCAACAGGGCGAACTCACGTAAAGCGATGGATCTTCCGTAATACCCGGGAACCATCGTCACCCCCATCAGGGCACATACGAACACGATTCCAAGCGTAGGGTTATTGGCAATCTTCACGGCAAGGTGAACGACAAGCGAGATGAACGCTGCCACCAAGAATTGCAAGATGGCCGTCTGCGCGAACACCAGCCAAGCCGGTTTGATAACCGGAGTCGCATATTGAATGTAGCCTATCGGATAGAACGGCGAGCCCGGGCCATTCTTCACAAGCGCGGCGATTATCCCTGGAAGATTGATGGCGAGGACGGCAAGCATTGCAAAAACACTCGCCCATACGCTCGATGCAACAAGTCTACCCAGCTCGCCCATCGGTGCCTGGATGATGAGCTTTTCACGTTTGTTAAGACGCGCGGCAAGGAACGAGACGGCAACGGCCGTTGCGACCCATAGCAAGTACTCCTTCGATCCGTCATAATAGGTGTACTCTCCATCCGATATCTGCAGAAACGGAAGTAGGGGAGAGAGCGGTGCCAAGATAAGACGTCCCGCGGCAAGAGGGTACAGAAGCGCGGGCATGCTTGATGAAGAGGTATAGACACCGTCCTCCCCCGCATTCACAAGCGCATCCGCATAGGATGCTGACAATTCCTGCTCAACACGGGTTATTCCCGACTCGAGGTATTCGACCCGTCCGTCGATGCCAGCCGCGCTCCTGAAGACGGGCAGAGCACAAAGAACCATCAACGCAACAACGACAACACAGAGCGACCTGGAGGAGAGAAGCGACCTAAAGATCGCCTTCGAGATTTTGAGCATATTCATCGCCAACCTTAACCTCATCCAGTCGGAACAGAGGGGCCGAACAAAATGCTCGGCCCTTCCTCGCATCTAGTAGGTGCTATAGACAAATTGCCATTTATCAGTTGTGCCAAGAACACCACAGGAGCACATTGCAGCGAGGCGGGATTCCCTATGATGCGCGGATCGGCGATAGCCATTTCGGTAGGAGATCGTCTTGTAAGAGATGTTGAACATCGAGATGCTGTGCCCGCTTACGCCGCGAGGACAGCTGTAGCTCCAGTAGGTATCGACGACGTCGTCCGTATACCCGAGGGGCTCAACGAGGGCACACTGGCTGCTCTCCTGGGAAGGAGGCATCGGGGTATCCGCAAAAGCGGGGGCTCCCGGCAGCAACAGACAAAGAGCGAGGCCGAGGAAAACCAAGAGCTTACACGACTTAACAGTACTGAACATAATCCTCTCCAATCTAGAGGGGTTTCGGTTGCAGCATGCTGTGATTACTTGACGGCAAAGTCAATTTAACATAAACTGTTAAAAAGTAACCTGAGTTTTTTAAATTCTTCGGAGGTTATTATGAGTTCCGACAATCGCACTCCCCGGCTTCATTCCTTTCGCATCGCATGTGCGATAGCCTCTGCGACCCTTTGCGCCACCGCCATCGCACAAGTGGCGTTCTCCTTAAAGCCAGCAATCGAAGTGCTCGACAACCCTGTAATTGCAGACTCCCCCGCGTATCCAGCCCTTGCGATCTCGACATTGGTCCCTGCCGTCATCGGTATCGCTACGACCATCCTCAGCGCCGTTCTCGTGTGGACGATCAAGAGCGGAGACCCCTTCAAGAAAGGGTCTGCGACATGCTTGAAGGTGCTCGGCATTCTCTTCGTTGTTCAAGCTGCCACCAGCCTCTACGCCGGCTCACTCAAAACCTCCGTTTCGATGTTTGGCGGCGAGGGGGCCGTCGGCGCCCAAGAGATCGCTTCATCATTCGATTGGACCTCTCTGGTTCTCGGCATCGTCCTGTTCATGCTTTCCCAGCTCTTCTTGTACGCCCGAGAGCTGTACCTCGACTCCGACGAGATTGCGTAAGGAAACGCCATGCCCGTAATTGTTCGCCTCGACAAGATCATGGCCGAGCGAAAGATTTCCTCGAACGAACTTGCCGAAAGGATTGGAACCACGCCCGTGAACCTGTCCCGTATTAAAAAAGGGCATATTCGCGGCATTCGCTTCAACACGCTCGAGCAGCTATGCCTCGCCCTTCGTTGCCAACCCGGAGACCTTCTCGAAGTCATGAGCGAAGAGGATGCCCGAAAGGAGTTCGGACTCGATTGGTCCGCCGAGGATTAGAGGGCGGTCGTACTCGCCCTGCACACGGGGATGCGAATCGGCGAGGTCTGCGGCCTTCGGTGGTGCGATGTGGATTTCGAGACGGGCCTGATCTCGATCAGACACTCGGTGGCGTACGCGAAGGGAATGGGTTCGTTCATCAAGGACACCAAGACCCATGACGCCAGGGGTATCCCCATCGACCCGATCGGCCTACTCCCCTTCCTGAAGGAGACCCACGAGATCGACTGCGGAAAGCTGCGCTTGCGCGGCCTTACCGGGGCGGTCGAGATCGGGGACTGCTACATCCTGTCGGAGCCGGGCGCGACCTTCGCGACGACAAGCTATATCCGCAGGGCGTTCAAGACGTTCTCGGAGACCAACGGCCTCATGGGCACCAACGACGAGCTGATCACGTTCCACGGCCTTCGCCACACGTTCGCAACGCAGTGGATCCGCCAAGGCGGCGATATCAAGGCGCTCCAATCGATCCTCGGCCACAAGGACGCCATGGCGACGCTCAACGTCTACGCCGACATCGAGCCCATCTCCAAAATCCATAACATGCTGCGCGCCACGCCGTGCCTTTGGCGCGGGCACCTCGGGCCGAGGGTCGATCCGGGTCCCATGTTCCAACAGAGGATCCAGGAGTCCATCGAGACGCTCCAGGCGTTCGGCCACGGCATCACCGAGCCGGACGACCGAAATATCGCCATACGCGACGTGAAGATGAACAGTTGGCTCTAGCTCACCGAGTACGCGGCAGTGCTGGGCCCATCCCAACTGAGGTCACGGTGGTCCGATAGGGGCACCGCCCGCGGCATGCGCCGCGGAGCGGTATCCCCTACCGAAGGGCGGGGATGCCCTCCGCTTCCAGTTCGGAATCAGCCGTCGGAGGCGTTCGGCTGACTGCGGGAACGGCCTGTCCGCTCAATGTGTTCGGCTGAGATCGGAAATCAACCCAACACGAGCCGGACACGCGCCAGACAGCTCTTCCCCGTACGGCCTTCCCCCTTACGCTCATGTTGCAGGCATGTAACGCCGCAGCGAGCGCGCCTTTTTTGCGCCAGACAGGTACAATGATGAACACTGTACCGTAGCGGAGCGCCCCGCGCGCGCCGCAACCACGCGAAAGGGTTTCCCATGGCCGAGATCTCGTCCTCCCGTATCGTCATCACCGTCCTTGGCAAGAACCGCCCCGGCATCGTCGCCGGCGTCACCCGCGTTCTGGGCGAGGCCAACGTCGACATCCGCGACATCACGCAGTCCATTATCGAGGACATCTTCACCATGACCATGCTGGCCGACACCGCCGAGTCCAAGCTCGACTTCGCCGAGCTGCAGAAGGCCCTGGCCGAGGCCGGCGAGCTTTCGGGCGTCAACGTGTCCATCCAGCGCGAGGACGTCTTTAACTTTATGTACCGCCTGTAGCGAACAGGCCGTGCGGGAACAGGCCGGCGCATCTGCACCCAAGCACGCCGCCCCCACACGGCCCCGAGAGGAGCGCGCATGGCTTACGACGCCAAGAAAATCTACTACCGCTTCGATGACCACTTGAGCCGCCTGGTTCTGGATTACGAAGCAAGCCGCCAGATTTCGCCTGAGAGCGAAAACCTCTACCACGGCCTGCCGACCGACCCTTATGACGAGGGCCTGTTTGTCGAGCACAATGTCAAGCGCGGCCTGCGCAATGCCGACGGCTCGGGCGTGGTCGCGGGCCTCACTCGTATCTCGGATGTGCACGGCTACAACAAGGTCGACGGAAAGGTCGTGCCCGATCAGGGCAAGCTCACGCTTCGCGGCTACAGCATCGAGGATCTGGTCAACAATGCCCAGGCCGAGAATCGCTACGGCTACGAAGAAGTCGCCTATCTGCTTATCACGGGTTCGCTGCCCAACAAGGAAGAGCTCGACGGCTTCTGCGAGCGCCTGGGTGCCTTTAGACATCTGAGCGACGAGTACGTCAAAGAGTTCCCCATGACCACGGTGTCGTCGAGCATCATGAATGTGCTCCAGCGCGCCGTGCTGCTGCTCTACGCCTTCGATGCCGAACCAGACGTGATCACGCCCGAGCACGAAATCGACGTCGCTATTTCCATGCTCGCACGTCTCCCGCGCATCGCCGCCTTCGCACACATGGCCTCGATCGCCAAGCTTCGCGGCTCCGAGGTTCACGTGCCGCACCCCACGCCCGGTCTCTCCACCGCCGAGACCATCCTACAGGTCCTGCGCGGCGGCATGGCGTTCACCCGCGATGAGGCGATGCTGCTCGACGTGATGCTCATGCTGCATGCCGAGCACGGCGGCGGCAACAATTCTACGTTTGCCTGCCGCGTGCTGTCCTCCTCGGCCACCGACCCGTATTCCGCCTACGCCGCGGCTATCGGCTCGCTCAAGGGTCCGCGCCACGGCGGCGCCAACGCCAAGGTCGTGTCTATGCACGAGGACATCCGTGCGCATGTCTCCAATTGGGAGGACGAGGACGAGGTCGCAGCCTACCTGGGCAAGATCCTCGACAAGCAGGCCTTCGACGGCACGGGCCTCATCTACGGTATGGGCCACGCCGTCTACACGCTGAGCGACCCGCGCGCCGAGGTGTGCCGCCGTTACGCGCGCACGCTTGCCGCCAAGAAGGACTTGGGCGAGGAGTTCGCGCTCATCGAGCGCATCGAGCGCCTGGCCCCGCAGGTGATGCGCGATCACGGCATGACCAAGCCCATCTGCGCCAACATCGACCTGTACACGGGCTTTATCTACAAGATGCTCGGCGTGCCCGAGACGCTCTTTACGCCGCTGTTCGCCGTCGCCCGCATGGCCGGCTGGTCGGCGCACCGCATGGAAGAGCTCTTCTGCGCGCATCGCATCATCCGCCCGGCCTATCGTCCGGTGATCGAGCCGCTGGAGTATAAGCCGCTCGCCGACCGCTAGGACGCGGACCGTCATAGAACCCGAGCGTGGCCAGGGCATCACCGCCCTCGGCCACGCTTTTTATGCCAGTAGAAAGGATCGCAACGAATGATTGTGTTTTCCGATATGGATGGAACGCTGCTGACGAGCGATAAGCAGATGAGCGACGCCACCTGGGCGATGCTCGACGAGCTTGCGCGCCGCGGTATTGAGTTTGTGCCCTGCACGGGGCGCCCGCTGTCGGGCATCTTTGAGCCCATCCTCGCTCACCCCGCCGTACACTACGCGGTCTGCGCCAACGGTGCCAGCGTCTGGCAGCTCGACGACGGTACGCCCACCGATACTTCACGTGCTACGTGCATTTTGAGCCGACCGCTCGACCGCGCCATCGCCCACCGCGTCCATAGCATTGCCGCCGGCCATG
Organism: Collinsella sp.; assembly: GCA_036304065.1. Lineage (GTDB taxonomy): Bacteria > Actinomycetota > Coriobacteriia > Coriobacteriales > Coriobacteriaceae > Collinsella. The sequence goes on from JAXIZI010000011.1 coordinate 7,773, forward strand.
ACGTCACCTTCGATATCTTCGCGGACGGGCAGTGCTTCCTCCCCCGCTCGCTCTACACGCGCCTGGACGAATTCTGCGGCGGCGACCCCCACATCGCGGCTTCGCTCAAGCGCACACGAACACCGATCGACATGGATATCGACAACAAGATCGACGAGGTCGAGACACTCGAACGCATCGCCATGTACTGGCACGACCCAGCCGATCGCGACGCCATCGCGGCGGAGCTCGACACGCTCGGAGGCATTGAGGTCACGCGTTCGTACGCCATGAATATCGAGGTCATGGGCGAGGGAGCCACCAAGGGAACGGCACTCACGTGGCTGTGCGAGCACCTGGGCGAGCGTCTCGCCGACGCCTGGGCGTTCGGCGACAACATCAACGACATCCCCATGCTGCAGGCAGCGGGCCACGGTATGGCCATGATCAACGCCGAGCCCGAGGACCGCGAGGCCGCCGACGCCATCACCGAATACGACAACGACCACGACGGCGTCGCCCGCGCCATCATGACCGCCCTCGCCTAGTCATTGGGTGTTCCTATAGTTTTGTCAACCGTCGGGGCTACTCCCGGTAGGGCACCCGGTCGCGCATCACGGCGTATATCGCCCTGAGCCGCTTCCTCGCGACGGCCTTGAGCGCCCGCCCGTGCCCCATTCCCCGC
>JAXIZI010000012.1:0-13638 GCA_036304065.1 Collinsella sp.
GGACGGCCGAAGAGGCGTCAGCAGGTCAGTGGGTCATCGTCCCGGCATTCAGCATCAGGGTAGCGCTGCGACGCGGAAATCGCGCGCCGTTGCCGCGCCCCGCAGTGCCCGCTTCCCCCGAGAACAATTATCAGTGCAGGTCACAGACTTGTGCTCTGTTGGTGTGGTCGGGGATTCGGTAAAAGTCTACTCACTTAGTTTTGCGTGATGAATATTGTCCGCAACGAGACCCCAGCCGGGGTGATTCCATCGCAAATTCCGGTGACCGGGCAGCTAATTAGGCGCCGTATGGGTTGCGGTCGCGTTCTATGCGTTGGCGGATGTGGGCGTACTCGATAATCAGTAGCACCAGGAGTAGGGCCATGATGGCTAGGTAGCTCACCACAGCGCCCATCAGACCCAGCAGCTTAATCAAGATCACCGGCAGCACCACGCTTACGGCGAAGCAGATCAGGTAGATCTTGGTGACGTCTCCAGCGTGGCGTAGCACCGTGATGATGGCGTAGATAAAGTCGATGGCCGCGGTGACGCCGCCGGCGACGACCATCAGCAACGCCAGCGTACGGTAGCGCTCAAAGCTGAGGCCGTACATAAAGCTCATGAGGGGAATACCGGGACCTGCCATAAATGCGGCGCACACGCCGGTGATGGCCACGATCAGCGCCATAACGGCAACAATAATCAGGTCAAAGCGACGACGCTTGCGAGGATTAGCCCAAATGCTCGACAAGCGCAGGAGCTGCGGTTTGTAGACAAATCCGACGCTCAACAAAATAGCCTGCGCCGGAAAGAACAGGGCATTAAAGTACAGCTGATATTTGTATGCCAGCGTGCCTTCCATCACAAACTTGGGCATGCTCTCAATAAGGTTGAACAGGAACAGTGCACCAAAGAGCGGGGCGCACTGGACAAACAGGTGGCCGACCTCGCGCAGGCTCACGCGGCGCGATTTTTCGGTCTCGAGCAGGGCAAGCGGCGCGGTGACCAGCACGAGCGAGGCGATCGCGGCGATGCCCATGGCCATGGCCGCGATGGGCATGCTGCGCGTGAGGAACAGCGCCGCGCTAAAGACCGCGATGACGCCGACGGAGCGTAGCGTTTGGCTCATGCCGGCCAGGTAGAGCTTGTCGGCCTGCTGCAGGCGGCCTTCGTACACGTCGGCGACGCCGTCGATCACCTTGTAGAGGTAGACGCCCAGGCCGATCGTCGCCATCTGCGCGTCATAGCCGCGGGCGCTGCTGTACATGAGGCCGCAGCCTAGGGCGAGCGCTCCACAAAGCCAGCGGTTGAGCTGGTAGGAGGCAAAGGACGTCTTTTCGTCGATGTCTGAGACCTGGAAATTGCGCACGCCGTAGTTGCATGCGATCATGATGAGCGTGCCGGTGACGAAGGCGATGGAGAACTTACCGGCTTCCTCGGCGCCCACAAGCTGCGTGGACACAATGGTGAGCAGGGGAAACGCGAAGCCCCACACGGCGGTGCCCAGGGTATTCCAGAGATAGTCGCGACGGGTGGCGTGTTCCTCGTATTCGGCTTCCTGCGTGGAGAAGCCGCCGCCGTAGACAACGCCGAGCAGGCGGTTCCACCAGGCGTTGACCATGCGGTGGATGGGGTCGGGCTCGCGATCGCGTTCGCGCCGGCGACGGCGCGTGGCCTGGCTGCTGTTGGGGCCGCCGGCGTTGCGCTGGCTCAGCTCTTGGATGCGCGCGAGCTCTTCGGCCGTGTGGGAGGCGGGGAACAGGCCGTTCTCGATGCGTCCGCCCTGGGCCCTTGCGGTGCCGCTGCCCGCTACGGCGGGGTCGGCGACGCCATTGCGGCGGGCGATGGCGCGGCGAATGCTATCGAGGGGCGTGATGCTCAAAGCGGAGTCCTTTCTTTTGCTGCGCTTTAGTATAGACGCGACGGTGCTCGCTCGTGTTTTTGAACAGGTTGTTCGATAATTTCGGCGGCGCCATTCGGTAGTCGGCACTTAGGGACGTTCCTTATGTGCCGGCACTTTGGGAACGTCCCTAAGTGCCGGCATCCGGGGACATTCCTTGAATGTTGCCTGTTCAAGAGTGTCCCCAATGACTAGGCGTTTAAAAACGTCCCCAATGACTAGGCCGCTTGCCTGCGATTTTTGACCGTTGGGCGGGCTTGCCACCCTTGCCGCAAAAACGTTTTTGCATATCGGGTACAACGTGCTTTACGTGAGTAAAGTGCGCGCCGCGTCCATGTGTCGCGTTTTTAAAGGAGGCCCCATGCCTGGTGTTACCCCTGCAGAAGTTTTGTCCAACTTTGGTATTACGCTGGTCGAAGATCCCGCCGAGAATCAACCCCGTCTGCTGGTCGATCTACCCGCCGCGGAGCTCGTCGAGCACGCTATCCGCCGCGAAGAAGGCCGCATGGCATCCAACGGCGCGCTGGTGATTGAGACGGGGGAGCGCACCGGCCGTTCACCCAACGATCGCTTTATCGTTGACACCCCCGATGTTCACGACAAGATTGCCTGGGGCGCGGTCAACTGCCCGCTGTCCGTCGAGAGCTATGAGGCCATCAAGGCCGGCATCGTCGACTATCTCAACGAGCGCGACGTGTTCGTCACCCGCGGCATGGCAGGCGCCGACCGCAACCACACACGTCGACTGCTCGTTGCCTGCGAGCGTGCCAGCCAGGCACTCTTTATCAAGCAGATGCTCGCCCGACCGCTTGCCCGCGAAATCGCGCGCACCGGCGAGCCCGACTTCTGCGTGCTCGCAGCGCCCGGTTACCAGTGCGACCCCGCCATCAAGGGCCTCAACTCCAGCGCTGCGGTGGTCATCAACTTCCAGGAACGCGTGATTCTGGTCGCCGGCACCGGCTACTCCGGCGAGATTAAAAAGTCGATCTTTAGCGTCATGAACTATCTGCTGCCCGTCGAGGACGACGTGCTGCCCATGCACTGCTCGGCCAGCATGGATTCCGTCACGCACGAGACCGCCGTGTTCTTTGGCCTGTCCGGCACCGGCAAGACCACGCTTTCGGCCAATCCCACGCGCCTGCTGATCGGCGACGACGAGCACGGTTGGTCCGACATGGGCATCTTCAACATCGAGGGCGGCTGCTACGCCAAATGCGAGGGCCTGGACGCCTTCCACGAGCCCGAGATCTTCAACGCTGTCCGCTTTGGCGCGATCTGCGAAAACGTGGTGCTCGACGAGAACCGCAAGCCCAACTACGATGACATCTCGATCACGCACAACACGCGCGTGGCCTATCCCGTGGAGCACATTCCTAACGCGTGGACTAAGGGCATGGGCACCACTCCGAGTGTCGTGCTGTTCCTGACTTGCGACGCTTTTGGCGTGCTGCCGCCCATCTCACGCCTGACGGCCGATGCCGCTATGTACCACTTTGTGACGGGCTTTACGGCTAAGATTCCCGGCACCGAGGTCGGCGTCACCGAGCCCACGCCCACGTTCTCTTCGCTGTTCGGCGAGCCGTTTATGCCGCTCGACCCCATGGTTTACGCCAAGATGCTTGGCGAGCGCATTGCCGACGGCCGCACGCGCGTGTACCTGGTCAACACCGGCTGGATTGGCGGCGGCTACGGCGTGGGTCATCGCATCGAGCTGGCCTACACGCGCTCGCTGGTCGCGCGCGCCCTCGACGGCACCATCGAGGACAGCGAGTTCGTGCACGACGACATCTTTAACGTTGACATTCCCACGACGTGCCACGGCGTGCCCGATGGCATCCTGGTGCCGCGCCAATACTGGCAGAGCACCGCGCGCTACGACGAGGCCGCGCACAACCTGGCGGTGATGTTCGAGGAGAACTTCGAGAAGAAGTACTCGCACCTGCCCGAGTCCGTCAAAGCCGCCGGCCCGCACGCCCAGGTGTCCGCCGAGGCCCGTCATCGCGGCCGCGGCCTGCTGGGGCTCCGCCACTAGCGTCGCCTCAGACTCAAAACCACCATAAAGGGGGCACCTTTATGGTGGTTTTGCTCGCGTGGATGACTCGGGTTACAATACGCCTGACATATCGTCCCCTTCTCCGGATGGGGACAGCGCAAGCGTTCTTGTGACGGCACCGTAGGACTTTGAAGGTGGCCGTCGTGAGGGCGCTTTTTGTTTAGGCGCCCTCGCTCGGGCGTACGCTATGAAGGGAGAGCATATGAAGAGTTTCGTTGCCGAGGATTCGTTTTGGGAGCTGTTTCCGCAGGCGGCGGTCGGCGTCGTGGTCGTAAAGGGCATGAAGCCCGCGGCCCAGATTCCCCAGGAGGACGTGGATGCGATCGCCACGTTGCTCAATCGCGCCAATATCGATGCGGAGCGTCACCTGACAAGCGATACCATCAGCGAGAACGCACCGGTCAAGGCATGGCGCGAGGCCTATCGTCTGTTCAAGACCAAGAAAGGCGCGCGCTGCTCGATCGAGAACTTGCTCAAACGCGTGCTCAAAGGCAAGCCGGTGGGCCACATTACGCCCGCGGTGGATATTTACAACACGGTGTCGCTGACCTACGCGCTGCCCGTGGGAGGCGAGGATCTGCATGCGATCGAGGGAGACCTTCGCTTGAAGGTGACCGACGGTGGCGATACGTTCTTGCCGCTTGGCGAGGAGGCGGACGATCCGACGCTGCCCGGCGAGCTCGCCTACATCGACGATGCGGGCGCTGTGTGCCGCTGCTGGAACTGGCGCGACGGCGTTCGCACGGCGCTGTCCGATGATTCGGCCGATGCGTTCCTGGCGATTGAGTGCGTGGAGCCCGAGCGGATGGGGGATTGCCAGGCCGCGATTGATCGCTTAGCCGAGCTGCTCGAGCGCTATCTGGGAGCGACGGTTGTCGTTAAGACGCTTGTGACCCGCGACAATCCCTGCGTGGAGCTGTAGCGACGCCTGCGGATCATGTTCGCCGGTCAAAACCACCACAAAGGTGCCTGTCCCCTTTGTGGTGGTTTTTATGTTGATGGGTTAACAAATGGGGTATTTGGGTACGGGTGTCGCCTTATGCGACTAAGATGTTTACCCGTAAGCATTATGCAAGCGAAAGGCGGTCGTCTCCCATGCAGCAGAACGACGAGACACGTTTCGAGGACTTTGTCGGACTGATCAGCGGGCTCTACAAGGAGATTCAGCGCATTAAGACATCCGAGGGCGCAAGGCTGGGCCTCAAGGGCTCCGACGTTATGTGCCTTTACTATCTTGAGCGCAGCAAGGACGGCCTGACTGGCGCTGACCTGGCTCGCATGGCAGGCGTGACCCGCGCCGCCGTCTCGCGTACGCTCGCGCATCTGGAGGAGGGCGGCTACGTCGAGGTCGACGATTCGGGCGATGCCGCCGTTAAGTATCGTGCTCCGGTGCGCCTGACCGCTCTGGGCGGCGAGAGCATGAGCGAAGCGGACCGCATCATTCGCGACGTGCTCGATACCACCGGTAAGGCTATGGGTGTGGAGCAGCGCGAGCAGATGTATGCGTCGCTGCGCACGATTCTCAACACCCTGCGCGAGCTGTAGGGCCGCCAAGGCTTTTGCTTCCAATTAACAACTGCATAGTCCTGTTTGAGCGCGTATACCGTGCCGGGGCCTTGCTGTCAAAATTCCCTGCGCGGGACCTGCGCAAGAAAGGATTCGCTATGTCCGTCCGCATTATTACCGATTCCGCAAGCGATATGTCGCCGGTCGAGCACCCAGCACTGGCCGTTTTGCCGCTGTCCGTCACCTTTGGCACCGATGTGTACATGGATGGCATCGACATCGATCACCAGCGCTTTTACGAGATGCTCGTGGAGCGCGATGAGCTGCCCAAGACCGGCCAGGTCAACCCGTACGCGTTTTCGCAGGCGATTGCCAAGGTTCGTGAAGCCGGCGATGAGGCTGTGATTATTACCGTGGGCGCTAAGCTATCAGGCACCAATCAGAGTGCCCGTACCGCACTTGCCGAGGCGCCAGGCGGCGACGTTTACGTGGTGGATAGCAATAACGTCACTCTGGGCGAGCGTGTCATGGTCGAGTATGCCCTGCGCCTGGTGGATGAGGGTCGTAGTGCAGCTCAGATCGCGGCGGCCGTCGAGGCCGTGCGCGACCGTGTGGTGGTTATCGGCCTGCTCGAGACGCTGGAGTACCTGGTGCGCGGCGGTCGTCTGTCTGCTGCGGCCGGCGCCGTGGGCACGCTGCTCAACGTAAAGCCCGTGGTGGCTGTCGAGGACGGTCTGATCGTGCAGCTGGGTAAGGCGCGCGGTTCCAAGAACGGCCGCAATCTGCTCAATCAGAAGGTCGAAAAAGCGGGCGGCATCGACTTTTCCATGCCGCTGGCGCTCGGCTATACGGGCCTTTCGGATGCGGTGCTCAAGAAGTATATCGAGGACAGCGCGGCACTTTGGGCTGGCCACACCGAAGGCGAGTTGCCCGTTCACACCATCGGCGCCACCATCGGCACCCACGTAGGCCCCGGCGCCGTCGCCGTAGCCTTCTTCCAGCCCGCCAACTAACCGATCTGCCATAAACCACCACAAAGGGGACAGGCACCTTTGTGGTGGTTTATGCTTTTCCGGGTGGAAGGGAGCGAGCAATGGCGTCTGAGGGCTTTTTTGAACGGGTGTACGAGGTGGTCGAGCAGATCCCCGAGGGGATGGTCGCCACGTATGGTCAGGTGGCGCTGCTTGCCGGTCGTCCACGAAGTGCGCGGTACGTGGGGTATGCCCTGCATAGTAATCCGCGTCCCGGCGAGATTCCCTGTCACCGCGTGGTGTTTGCCGACGGGCACATATGCGAGGGCTTCGCTTTTGGCGGTCCCGATGCTCAACGTGAGCTTTTGCTAGGGGAGGGTGTGGCGTTTAAGGACGACATGCACGTCGACTTGCCCGCCTGTCGCTGGCCAGCAGGGCTCTAGCGCTCTGCCGTGGCCAAAACCACCACAAAGGTGCCTGCCCCCTTTGTGGTGGTTTAGTTTACTTGGGCTAACTTATGGAGAAGCTATGGCGGCGGATATTGATGCTGCAAAGTAAACCACGGTGAACTATATTGGTTTCAGCAACGGAGCAGGCAATAGGCGATGAAAAAGCCTGCCCTGTTGAGTTTGATTCGCATTCCTCCCCTCTGTGCGATTCAACGGTGTACTTCGGGAACAGGCCCGCTGGCAACTAACTGCCAGCGGGCCTGTTCCTGTTTGTCGGGGGAGTGCGATGGACGGAGCCGAAGCGGTCCGCTCCAAAAAAGGCGGACGCCGTAGCGCCCGCCCTATAGCAATCGAAAGCTCAAGTCAGCAGATCGGCCTAGTACACCATACCCATGGCGTCCTGAACCTCGGCCAGGGTCTGCTCGGCGATCTCGTTGGCGCGACGGTTGCCCTCATGCAGGACGTCCTTCACATAGTCCAGATCGTTCTCGTAGCGCTGGCGACGCTCGCGGATAGGTGCGAAGTACTCGTTGACGGCCTCGGTCACGTACTTCTTGAGCTGGCCGGAGCCGCCCATGCCAATCTCCTCGGCAATCTCGACCTCGGAGCGACCGGTGCAGATTGCAGCCGTCGAAAGCAGGCCGGACACACCGGGGCGGTTCTCGGGGTCGAACGTGATCATGCGCTCGGAGTCGGTCTGGCTCTTCTTGATGCGCTTGGCCGTTTCCTCGGCGGTCATCGAAATATTGATGGCGTTGCCGTAGCTCTTGCTCATCTTGCGACCGTCAAGGCCGGGCAGCAGCGGGGTCTCGGACAGCAGCGCCTCGACCTCGGGAAATACCTTGCCGTAGCGGTTGTTAAAGCGGCGGGCGATGGTACGGGTGAGCTCGATGTGCGGCAGCTGGTCGCGGCCGACGGGCACCACATTGCCCTTGCAGAACAGGATGTCGCAGGCCTGGTGCACCGGGTAGGTGAGCAGAAGGCCGGTGAGCTCGTGGCCCGAGGCCTCCATCTCGGCCTTGACCGTGGGGTTGCGCGCCAGCTCGGCCTCGGACACCAGCGACAGGAACGGCAGCATGAGCTGGTTGGCGGCGGGCACGGCGGAGTGCGCGTAGATCATGGTCTTGTCGGGGTCGATACCGCAGGCAAGGTAGTCCATGACCATGTTGTACACGTTGTCCTGGATGTGCTCGGTGGTGTCGCGGTCGGTGATGACCTGGTAGTCGGCGATGAGTACGTTGGTCCTGGCGCCCATGTTCTGCAGCTCCACGCGGCCCTTGAGGGTGCCAAAGTAGTGACCCAGGTGCAGACGGCCGGTGGGGCGGTCGCCGGTAAGCATGGTGAACTTCTCGGGCGTCTTGGCCAGGCCCTCGCGAATGGCGTTGCTCTTTTGCAGCGCGACTTCGTAGCTGTTCTCGTTTGGCATGATTGCTCCTAACGTATGTTCATGGGTCAAGATGATAACGCGTTTATTGGAGGGGCGGGGCGTAAGTAGGCGAGGGGCGGGAGAGGGGTGGCTTGTGCGATGGGCGCGGCGCGGCCGCGCTTGGCCAACGGTGCCTTGGCACATCCTCGGCAGCTTGCCCTAGAGCTTGTGGTGGCGCTCTTCCTTACGTTCCTCAGCTGCCTGCTCCTCCTGCTTAAAGGCGGGGTCGTCGGGGGTGACCAGTTCGTCCTCGTGCGTGCGCTTGTTGTAATGGTGGCGCAGCACGGGTTCAAACAGGTGCAGGTGCTTGGCAAAGGCCGCCGAGCCAATGGCAAGCACGGTAAAGATGAGCACGCGCATGGGCACCTCGACCTGATTGATGGCGGCGGCGCCGGCCGAAAGCATAATGCACCAGGCATAGATGAGCAGCACAGCCTGTTTTTGGTTGTAGCCTTCTTGGATCAGGCGGTGGTGGATGTGGCCCTTGTCGGCCTGCCCGATGCTAATGTGGGCGCGCTTGCGGCGCACGATGGCGCTAAACGTGTCGATGATAGGCACGCCGGCAACGATGAGCGGGATGATAAGCGAGGTGAGTGCGGCGGTGCGGCTCACGTTGAGCAGCGAGATGGAGCCCAGCGCAAAGCCCAGCAGCAGCGACCCCGAGTCGCCCAAGAAGATGCTTGCGGGGTTGAAGTTGTAGTGCAAAAAGGCTAGACAGGCGCCAAAGAGCGCAATAGAGAGCGCGGCGGCGTCGATGCGGCCCGAGAGCACGGCCATTGAGAACATGGTGAATGACGCGATGCCGCAGATGCCCGTGGCCAAGCCGTCGAGGCCGTCGATGAGGTTAATGATGTTGGTGAATGCCACCAGATAGATCACGGTGATGGGGTAGGCGAGCCATCCGAGCATGATCTCGCCGGGGGCAAACGGGTTGACGATGACGCCGATTTTTAGGCCGCCGATACAGGCGATAAGCGCGGCGAGGACTTGTCCGGCCAGCTTTTGCTTGGGCGTGAGCTGGAAGACGTCGTCGATAGCGCCGGTCGCAAAGATGACGGTAAAGGAGAGCGCCAGCATGGGATAGCTAATGTGAAGGCGCGGGTGCGGCACCAGGACGGGTGGCCAGCCTAGGTACCAGGTGCCTAGGATTTGCACAATGCAGGCAACGACCAGGCCCAAAAACACCGCCGCTCCGCCCAAACGTGGGATGGGCTTGGTGTTGATGCGGCGCTTAGAAGGATAGTCGACGGCATCGAGCTTAATTGCCAAGCGCTTGACCAGGGGCACCGCGAGGAAGGTCGTGATAAAGGCCGCCGCTGCCACGCATAGGTACGGTATGTAGCTCGGGGATGAAGCCATGAATCTAAAAACCGCCAAGCGTCGAAGGAAAAGGTCAGAAGAACGCCATGCGCAAAGGGCATAGCCGAACCATAATACTCGACCAAGGGGGGTGCATGGAATTGCACGCAGCGATAATCACGCGCTTACCAGATATTGGGATGTTGTCGATAGCTTGTCGGGATGCCGGCGGGGATTCATATGGACTGTAATGGTGATTTTCGGCAAAAGAAAACCACCCCCCACGTTACGAAAATGAACCCACCTAAAACAGGTGGGTGCCCTCATCGACTGTTCCAGCGTCCTTAACAACGAAGGATACCTGTACTAGGTACGACTGTGTGGGCTCCCTAAATAAACGCGACGGTTCACCCAGTTGCTCCGCGGGGGGCGGAATACCTACATCATAAAGCGGCACTTTATCGATTCCAGTCTTGACATTACAAAAATCGTGTCGGACGATTACGGCGCCTTAGGCTTGGAGCCGTCTGCGCGGTCCGGGCCTTAATGTTTGAGCTGCTGAATCGTTGTTTTGGAGCATGTTTTTATGCCGACGTCGTTGACCGAACTTTTTTCGCCCGCCTGCCATTTGTGTCCGCGCCGTTGCGGTGCGGCGCGTGATGAGGGTGCGCGTGGCGTATGCGGTGCCGACGACACGCTTAAGGTCGCTCGCGCGGCGCTTCATATGTGGGAGGAGCCGCCTATCTCGGGCGAAGCCGGTTCGGGCACGATCTTCTTTAGCGGCTGCTCGCTTAAATGTATCTACTGCCAGAATCACGAGATCTCGACCGGCAATTTTGGGCTTGAGATTTCGCCTGAGCGCCTGGTCGAGATTATGCTGGAACTGCAGGACCAGGGTGCCAACAACATCAATTTGGTGACGGCGACGCACTATGCGCACCTATTGCCTGCCGCGATTGTCGCAGCGCGGGAGCGCGGGCTGGACATCCCGATTGTCTACAACACGAGTGGTTACGAGCGCGCGAGTGCCGTGGCGGCGCTGGGCGACCTGGTCGATGTGTGGCTCACCGACTTTAAATATGCCGATGCTGGGCTTGCGCAGTCGCTTTCTCATATTAAGGATTACCCGCGCGTGGCCGTGTCGGGCCTGGCACAGATGGCGTGCGAGATCGAGCGCCGCGGGGGAGAGCTGGTGGACGAGGACGGGCTCATGAAGCGCGGCATCATCGTGCGCCACCTGGTGCTGCCGGGGCATGCGGACGATTCGTGCCGCGTTCTGGACCTGGTGTGGCAGACGGTGGGCGACGTGCCGATCTCGGTCATGAACCAGTACACGCCCAATGCCCTCATGCGCGAGCAGGGCGGCGATCTGGCGCGTGCCGTGACGCGCGAGGAGTACGAGCAGGTGCTCGACCATGCCGATGACTTGGGCTTTACGACGATGTTCTGGCAAGAGGGCGGCGCTGTAGATGAGAGCTTCACCCCGGCCTTCGACACCACCGGCGTCCTTACCAGCGCAAAGTAGCACGTTCGCCGATGATTTTTCTGGGACGGGGATTAAAAAATCATCGAGAGGATCGCCTGTTCGAAAAGTTGTCAAAATAGCCGCGCCCCAAAAAGACTGGTTATTGGGCGTTGACAGTTGGCGAGCCGTAGGTAAAATATCGACTTGTCCTGGGGACGTAGCTCAGTTGGGAGAGCGCTGCCGTCGCATGGCAGAGGCCGAGGGTTCGACTCCCTTCGTCTCCACCCTTGGATTTGATAAGCCGCTGACATTGTGTCGGCGGCTTTTTTTAAAAGAAAGGGCTATACCATGGCCGAGCTTGAGTCCCAACCATTGTCCGACGAGGAGCGCGCCGAGTTGGAAGAGCTCCGCGCTGAGAAGGCCCGCCGCGAGGCTCGGGAAGAGGCCCGTCGCGAGCGTGAGGAGCTGACTGCCCTGCGTGCCGAGCGTGCGAAGGCCGAGGAGGCCGCCTCGAACGCCGCATCCGAGCGCAAGCCCGCGCCCGCACCCAAGCCCGCTGCTGCGAAGCCTGCACCTGCCGCGCCCAAACCTCAGCCTAAAAAGGCCGCTCGTCTTAAGTCCGTCGAGCCCAAGCCGAGCCGTGACGAGATGACCTTTGCCCAGCGCATGGTTACCTCCAAGGAACCTACGGGCGAGAACGAGATCCCTGGCATGGCGCCGGCTCAAAAAATCATCATTGTCCTTGCCCTCATCGCGTTTGTCATCTTTATGGGCTACACGATCCTGACCAGCATGGGCCTGCTCTAACCGATTTGCATCGGGCGTCATGTCCGCATGCTCTGCTCTCGTCCAGCCCTCAAATTCTGCACCACACATCCGAAAGGTCGCCCCATGGCTTTGACCGACATCTCGCATCCCACCGACATTGCAATGCTCACCGATCTGTACGAGCTCACTATGGCCCAGGGCCTGTGGGAGAGCGGCAAGGCCAATGAGCAGGGTTGTTTTACCGCGTTTTACCGCGACCATCCCTTTGGCAGCGCTTATGCCGTCATGTGCGGCACCGCCGAGTTGCCCGAGCTGGTCGAGAACCTGCGCTTTACGCCCGAGGATATCGACTACCTCGCATCGCTTGAGGCCCCGGCCGGCGGCGCGATGTTCAAGTCCGCATTCCTCGACTACCTGCGCGATTTTCGTGCGCATGTAAATATCGACGCCGTGCCCGAGGGCGAGCTCGTCTTTCCGCGCGAGCCCATGGTGCGCGTCACCGGTCCTGCGCTCGAGTGCCAGCTGCTCGAGACGGCGCTGCTCAACATCGTCGGGTTCCAAACGCTTGTCGCCACCAAGACGGCGCGCGTGGTGCTCGCCGCCGACGGTCGCCCTGTGGCGGAGTTTGGCCTGCGCCGAGCCCAGGGTCCCGATGGCGGCCTGGCCGTTGCGCGCGCGAGCTACGTTGCCGGCTGCTCCTCTACGTCCAATGTGCTCGCCGGCCGCCGCTACGGTATTCCCGTCTTTGGCACGCATGCGCACAGCTGGGTGATGAGCTTCGATTCCGAGCTCGAGGCCTTCCGTGCCTTTGCCAAATCGAGCCCCAAGAACTGCACGCTGCTCATCGACACCTATGACGTGCGCGAGGGCTGCGAACATGCCATTACGGTTGCCAAGGAGATGGAAGCGGTGGGCGAGCGCCTGTCGGCCATTCGCATCGACTCCGGCGACCTCGCCAAGCTCTCCAAGTATGTTCGCGGCCGTTTTGATGCCGAGGGCCTGCCCTATGTGGGGATCTCGGTTTCCAACGATCTGGATGAGTACACGATTCAGTCGCTGCTCGACCAGGGCGCGCCCATCGACAGCTTTGGCGTGGGTACCAAGCTTGCGACCTGCTATGACCAGCCGGCGCTGGGCGGCGTGTACAAGCTTTCCGCCCGCCGTGCGAGCGAGGCAGATCCATGGACGCCGGTGGTCAAGCTCTCCGAGCAGCCCTACAAGCGCACGATCCCGGGCGTGCAACGCGTGCGTCGTTATTACGACGGTTTTGGCGGCCCGGTTTGCGACATGATTTACGACGAGGGCCATCTGGCGGGGGAGGGCGCCGCGCGCGGCAATACCCTCGTGGCCGTGAATGATGCCGCCCTGGTGACCGACGTGTCCGAACTTGAGTATCGCGAGCTGCTGGTGCCGATCGTGCGCGATGGCAGTGCGGTGGCTCCGCGTGAGAGCATCCAGGACGCGCGCGAGCGCTGTGCTTGGGCGCTCGATCATCTGGACGCAGCTTTCAAGCGCTTTCTGTACCCGCAGACCTATGTGGTGGGCATGGAGCAGGGCCTGGCTCAGGTGCGCGACGAGCTCGTGCGCAAGAACATGGCCGCGGCCTCGGCTTTCCCCTGGGCAAAATGATCCGCATGCGACGGAGGAAAACGTATCATTTTCTCGCTCGCCCGTTCGCCCGTTCGCTCATATGACCCAATCCGCTGTCAAGAGCCACAATGGCCCCGCCGACCGCTTGCAATCGGTCGGCGGGGCCTGCCGTTGAACCCGTCCCGGTCCGCCCCCGGCATGTCGTCGACGCCTTCGGCTCAGTCTCATATCC
>JAXIZI010000013.1:0-11786 GCA_036304065.1 Collinsella sp.
CGGCCGAAGAGGCGTCAGCAGGTCAGTGGGTCATCGTCCCGGCATTCAGCATCAGGGTAGCGCTGCGACGCGGAAATCGCGCGCCGTTGCCGCGCCCCGCAGTGCCCGCTTCCCCCGAGAACAATTATCAGTGCAGGTAGAGCTCTTGCGCAAAAGCCATGTGCTCGCGATATTGCAAAAAGTCTACTCACTTAGCTGGCAACTGCACCAAACGGCTGGGCAGAACGCCCATTTCCTGCATTTTCTCGCGCGCTGGCACCCCGCGCCGCTGCTACGCCATAATAGTTGGCGGACAAACGGCGAGAGAAAGCAACCACATGGCACAGACCACGACAGATACTTCCGCCAGCACCGTTTCTGGCGCCGGCGCCGCCAGCTCGTTCTCGGGCGGCACGGGAACCGAAGCCGAATTCGGCTCGCTCGGCGCGCTCTCCCCCACCTGGTGGGAGCCCGAGGATGGTAGCGAGCCCGAACCATGGCTCACGCCCGATCAGGCCTTCGAACGCTTCTTTGAATGGACAAGCGACCGCGGTATTGAGCTGTGGGACCACCAGGAAGAGGCCCTCATGGATCTAGCCGCCGGTGACCATGTCATTTTGGGAACACCGACCGGATCGGGCAAGTCGCTTGTCGCGCTAGGCATGCTCTTTATGGGCATGGCACAGGGCAAGCGCTGTTATTACACGGCCCCCATCAAGGCTCTGGTCAGCGAAAAGTTTTTCGACCTTGTGCAGGTGCTCGGCCGCGATAACGTCGGCATGATCACCGGCGACACGCATATCAACACCAAGGCGCCCGTCATCTGCTGCACGGCAGAAATCCTTGCCAACGATGCACTGCGCGAGGGCGAGGGCGCCGACGTGGGCTGCGTCGCCATGGACGAGTTCCACTATTTTGCCGACCCCGACCGCGGCTGGGCCTGGCAGGTGCCACTGCTCACCCTGCCTCACACGCAATTCATGCTCATGAGCGCCACGCTCGGCGATGTCACTGCCATCGCCGCCTCACTCGAGGAACACACCGGCGCTACCTGCGACTTGGTCGTCGATGCCCCACGCCCCGTGCCGCTGAGCTACGACTACGTGACGACCTCCCTCGAGGGCACCGTCGAGCTCGCGATGCGCGGCGGAGAGGCCCCGCTCTATATCGTGCACTTTAGCCAGGATGCCGCCCTTGCGACGGCACAGTCGCTCGCCAACTTTGGCATTGCCAGCAAGGAGCAGCGCGAGGCCATCAAGGAGGCGGCCAAGGGCACGAGCTTCTCGACGGCCTTCGGCAAGATCCTCAAGCGTTTGCTTGGCTGCGGCGTCGGCGTGCACCACGCCGGTATGCTGCCGCGTTATCGTCTGCTGGTCGAGCGTTTGGCGCAGCAGGGCCTGCTGCCCGTCATCTGCGGCACCGATACGCTCGGCGTCGGCATCAACGTACCCATCCACACCGTGGTGCTCACCGCGCTCACCAAGTTCGACGGCTACAAGATGCGTCGCCTGCGCGCCCGCGAGTTCCATCAGATTGCCGGTCGCGCCGGCCGCTCGGGCTTCGATACCGAGGGCATGGTCATCGCCGAGGCCCCGGAGCACGAGATCGAGAACGCCAAACTCATGGCCAAGGCGGGCGACGACCCCAAGAAGCTCCGCAAGATTAAAAAGAAGAAGGCCCCCGAGGGCTTTGTCACCTGGAACAAGCAGACCTTTGAGCGCCTGATCGAGACGCAGCCCGAGACGCTCAAGCCGCGCCTTCGCATCACGCACTCCATGGTGATTAGCGTGGTCGAGCAGGGCGGCGATGCCCGAGCCCGCGTACACGACCTCATCGAAACAAGCCTGCAGACCCCTGAGGAAAAGGCAAAGCTCGAGGTTCGTGCCGACGAGATCTTCGCCACGCTCATCGATTCCGGCGTCGTCGTTCGCACCGAGGTGCCGCCCGCGCCCGACGCCCCGACTGACGCCGCGCCAGACATCGACTATGCACTGACGGTCGATCTGCCCGAGGACTTTGCGCTCGACCAGCCGCTCTCGCCGTTTTTGCTTGCCGCGCTGGAGCTGCTCGACCCCGAGAGTGAGACCTATACCATGGATCTGATCTCGATGGTCGAGGCAACGCTCGAGGACCCCAAGCAGGTATTGCGCGCGCAGGAGCGCGCCGCGCGCGACCGCGCGATGGCCGAAATGAAGGCTGACGGCGTCGAATATGAGGAACGCCTGGAGCGCATCCAGGATGTCACCTACGAAAAGCCGCTCGAGGACTTGCTCGATGCCGCCTTCGACAAGTACTGCCAAGAAGTACCTTGGGCCAACGACTACCAGCTCTCGCCCAAGAGCGTCCTGCGCGACATGCTGGAGAGCGCGAGCGACTTTAAGGGCTATATCCAAAAGCTCGGCATCGCCCGCTCCGAGGGCATTTTGCTGCGTTACCTGGCAGAGGCCTACCGTTCACTCGACCGCACCGTGCCCATCGAGAAGCGCGACGAGCGCCTGCGCGACATTATCTCGTGGCTGGGCTTTGTGGTGCGCTCGGTGGACTCGAGCCTGGTGGATGAGTGGGAGAACGCCGGCAACCCGGCAGCCCTCGATGCTGCGCCGCCGCAGGGCATCGACGAGGTCGTGGCGGACCGTCGCGGCTGCACGCTATTGGTGCGCAACGCGCTCTTCCGCCGCGTGACCCTTGCCGCCCGCGAGCACGTTCGCGACCTGGGCGAGCTCGACGACGACTGGGGCATGAGCGAGATCCGCTGGCAAAAAGCACTCGACGCTTACCACGAGCAGCACGAGGAAATCCTCACCGACGGAGATGCCCGCAGCGCCGCGATGTTTTCCATTGACGAGTCCGACGAGAAGACCGCGCACGTATGGCACGTGCACCAGATCTTTGCCGACGAGGATGGCGACCACGATTTTGGCATCATGGGCGATGTCGATCTGGACGCCACGCAAGACGGCGGCGAGGTCATCTTCAAAAACTACCGCGTCGGCTTTATCGAGGACCTGCTCGAGGACTAGCCGAACATACTGGAACGAAACGAAGCGGGGCCGCTGGCAATATAGCCAGCGGCCCCGCTTTTGCGCTATACGCTATGCCTTACTCGGCACCCTCGACCTCATACGAATCCGCCTCGGCTGGCTCATCGTTTGTCTCTGTCGCAGCCCCGCGCGCCTCGTCAAACGCGGCCTTCATGGTCTTGTTGCCCCACGTGAGCTTGCGAATGGTAAGATCGTCCGCCTTCTTGTTGGCTAGGCGCAGATTGTTCTCGGAGGACAGCAACGCCTCCTTGGTTTTCTGCAGGTGGCTAATCGTCTTATCGATCTCATCGATCGCCGTTTGGAACTTGCGGCTCGCGATCTCGTAGTTGCGGCCGAAATCATTCTTGAACTTTTCCATCTTGGCTTCGAAGTTCGTGACGTCGATATTCTGCTGCTTGTACTCCGCCAGCTCCTGCTTATAGCGCAGCGAACCCATGGCGGCGTTGCGCAGCAGCGTGATCATGGGAATGAAGAACTGCGGGCGGATCACGTACATCTTCTCATAGCGGTAACTCACGTCGACTATCCCTGCGTTATAGAGCTCGCTTTCGGGCTCGAGCAGTGTGCAGAGCACCGCGTACTCACAGCCTTTCTGGCGACGATCGTGATCGAGTTTCTTAAAGAAGTCCTCGTTTTTGTGCTTGGTCGCGGTCTCGTCGTTCTCGTTTTTCATCTCGAACATAATCGAAATGACCTCGTTACCGCTTGCGTCGCACTCGCGGAAGATAAAGTCGCCCTTGGTGCCCTCGGACGCATCGTTATCCTTCTCGAAGTACGCGTTAGGAAACGCCGTCATGCGCAGACGGTTGAACTCGGTCTCGCAGTGCTGCTCGAGCGACTCGCCCACCATCTTGGTGGACAGGCGGACCTTCATGTCCTTAAGGCGCTCAATCTCTTCGTCCTTGTAGCGAATCAGGTCATCGCTCGCGCGCTTGGCCTGCGCAAGCTCGAGCTCGTGTGCCGCCTTGACCTGTTCCTCGCGAGAATCGCGCACCGCCAGCTCGCTCGTCAGTTTGGCACGCGCCTCATCGCGCTCTCGCTCCGCCGCGGCGACCGCCTCTGACAGGTTCATTTTTGCCATCAGTTCCTGCTCGCGCAGCTGGGCACGCAGGCCCTCGGCCTCTTGCTCGGACTGAGCCTTTGCGGCGGAAAACTTCTCTTGCACCTTCGCGCGATAGTCAGCAAGCGCGCGCTCGGCCTCGCTGCGAGCGGCATCGAGCTCACGCTGCGACTCTGCCGCGGCAGCGGCAAGCGCCATCTCCTGGGCCTTGTCCGCCGCGGCAAGCCTGGCCTGCAGCTCGGCAATCTGAGCGTCGCGTGCAGCTAAATCGTTTTGAGCAGCGTTGCGCGCCGCCGACTCGGCAAGCTTTGCTTCGTCATCTTTGCGCCCAAGCTGCGCACGCAGGCTATCAATCTCACGCTGGAGTTCGGCATTCTCTTTTTGAGCATTGGCTCGTGCCTCAACCGCCGCGCGCTGGCTTGCACTCTCGCGCTCTGCGGCAGCGCCCTCGAGCTTAGCGCGCAGCTCGGCAAGCTCAGCATCGCGCTTGGCAACCTCTTGCGCCAGTTTCTGATCCGCAGTGTTCTTCTGCTCGACAAGCTGGGCATTGCGCTGAGACTTTGCCTGTTGCAAGGCAGCCGTCGAACGCGAGCGCTCAAGCTCCAGCGCCTGCTCACCCTCACGCTGGACTGCCTTCACACGCTCATCCAGGTCGCGCGAGAACTCGGCATCGCGCACCTGCTTGACGATATCCGCATAGCCGGATGCATCGACCTTAAAAACTTCGCCGCAATGCGGGCACTTGATCTCGTTCATAGCAGCTCCTCGATGGACGCAAATATCAACCGGCTACACTCTACCGCGCCGCGCGGACAAAAAAGGCGCCGCCGCCATAATGGCAACGGCGCCAGAACCACCACAAAGGTGCCTGTCCCCTTTGTGGTGGCTCTGGCGCCCTATAACCCAAAGAAGCTAAGAATCTGATCGCGGCTTACGGGCTTGTACTCGTTGGCATCGAGACCGACATCGTAGCGAAAGATAGGGCGCTCGCGATCGCGGTTGCGTGCGTTGGCGCGGTCACCTCTGCTGTGGATATGCCCATGCAGCATAATGGCGCCACGTGCCTTGCCGTTCCAGCTGAGCATGGGGTAGTGGCTCATAACCAGACGATGGCCCTTGGCATAGCCGGGAGCAATCTCCAGGTAATCGCGCACGTCTTCCCAAATCCGCGGTACGTCGGAATCTTCCCAGTCGCCGTCATGGTTACCGCGGATGAGCGTCACGTTCTGGCATTCGATACGCTCGCGCAGGCGCACCGCCTCCGCCAGGGGCAAACGATAGGTAAAGTCACCCAGAATATAGAGGCGGTCGTCCGCAGCCACGCACTCATTGATGGCATCGATGACCTTGCGGTTCATCTCCTCGACCGAGCCAAACGGCCGGTCCATGTCGTGCAAGATATTCGTATCGCCCAGGTGCAAGTCGGCGGTAAACCACATCATCGTCTGTGTCCTCATTTCGCAACGTGTTCAACTCGTGCTAAGTATACAGACGCAGCGATGCGGCGGTTATCCAAAGAGCCCGCCGAACAGTCCGCGGCGGCGCTTGTCTTGCTTTTTCGAAGCGTCACCCTAAGTTTTCTTGTCCCGCCGTTTCTTACGGTCCTGTTCCAGATCATCGTCGTCGAGCAGCAGATCCCACTCAAACGGATCATCCGTCAAATCGAACAGGTCATCGTCGTCAAACATGGCCGCCTCCATTGCCGACTAGCGGGCATCCACCACATAGAGGCCAACGCGCACCTGGTGCCACGGGCTGCGCTCGGGGGCAACCTGTTGCACGCGGGCCTCAAATACGTCCTCGTGGCCGTAATACATCATCAAGGACAGCGGGCCGACCTCGTTTCCCGGAACGTAGCCAAGTTTGGTCTTGCCATAGTAGATCGCAACTGCCTCGGGGTCATGGGGATTATCGCGCTCGGCACACAGCGTCAGCTTATCGCCCGCTTTAAGATCGCCCAGGACCAAGGCGCCATCGGCATACTGAAATCCTGCAATGTGAAATGACAGAAGAACACGTGAAGGCTCGTACATAGCAGCTCCTCTAACGGCCGGATAAACCGGTGTGTAACCTTATTGAGAAGTCTACGGTCCCGCGCGGACACAAATACATCCTGTCTGCGTCCTTCAATCGTTTGCCTCAACGCTTGCGCGACAGAACGCTTGCAGATAAGATAGGAACACGGATGGCACCCGTTGCCGCGGGTCTTGCCAACTCCGATACACGTTTTCATCGTGAGAAGTGGCCGTCTTCGCTTACGCGGGGGCGGCTATTTCATTCGGCCGATAAACAGACCGAGTTCGATAGCCGCAATCAACAACGCCAATAACGAAATAACATCGCTTACGTTCATACCAAATCCCTTCTAGAGGGAGTTGGCCCATCCGTGCTCCATAACAGTAGTCTAACGCAAAATGCAGGTAATAGGAACACTTGTTCGTATTACCTGCGCCCTTTTCTAATGCACAAACATGCGCACGAACTTGTGCTTCCAGCTTGCGTAGGGCGCATACCGAAACGGCACGTCCAGCCAAGTTGCCTTGTTCACGATGCTCTTCTTGTGGCTAAACGTATCGAAGCTCTCGCGTCCATGGTACTGCCCCATACCGCTCGCGCCCATGCCGCCAAAGCCCATATGGCTCGTAGCCAAGTGCATGATCGTGTCGTTGACACAGCCGCCGCCAAAGGGCACGTAGCGCACAAAGCGTTGCTGAACCGAACGGTCCTGGCTAAAGATATACAGGGCCAGCGGCGTCGGACGATCCGTAATAAACGTCTCGGCCTCGTCTAGGCTCTCAAACGTCAGCACCGGCAAGATGGGACCGAAGATCTCCTCCTGCATCACGGCGTCATCGGGGGTCACGCCGTCTAGGATCGTCGGCTCAATCTTGAGCGACGACTCGCGCGCCGTGCCTCCCAGCACGACCTTATCGGGATCGATCAGCCCGCGCACACGCGCAAAATGCTTGGCGTTGACGATATGCCCGTAGTCCTCGTTATCGAGCGGATGCTCGCCAAACATACGGCGGGCCTCTTCCCTGATGAGGTCCAGCAGCTCGTCGTGCACGCGCGCATCGACCAGCAGGTAGTCGGGCGCCACGCAGGTCTGCCCCACGTTGAGCCATTTACCAAAGGCGATACGCCGCGCCGCAACCTTCAAGTTTGCCGTCGCATCCACGATGCAGGGGCTCTTGCCGCCCAGCTCAAGCGTCACGGGCGTGAGGTTTTTACTCGCGCGCTCCATGACGAGCTTGCCGACCGGAACGCTACCGGTAAAGAAGATCTTGTCCCAGCACTCATCGAGCAACGCTTCGTTCTCGGCGCGCCCGCCCTCGACAACCGTCACCAGGCGCGGATCAAATGCCTCTTCACAGATTTGCTTGAGCACCGCGCTCGATGCCGGAGCATAGGCACTCGGCTTGATGACCACGGTATTGCCCGCGGCAAGGGCGCCGGCGAGCGGCTCGAGTGTTAGCAAAAACGGGTAGTTCCACGGAGCCATGATGAGCGTGACGCCATAGGGCACGGCTTGCGTTTTGCACGCGCTCACGGCGTTGGCAAGGTCACACGGACGCAGGCGCGGACGACTCCATCGAGCCACGTGAGCGATCTGATGACGAATCTCGGAAAGCGACGTGCCGATCTCGCACATATATGCCTCGTCATGCGACTTTCCCAAATCGGTCTTGAGTGCATGGGCAATATCGGCCTCGTGCGCCCGTACCGCATCGCGTAAACTCACGAGCGCGCGACGTCGGGCATCAACATCAAACGTAGCGTGCGTTTTAAAGTAAGTGCGCTGATCGCCGACGATGCGCGCAATTTCCTCGGTGTTCATGGCACCCTCCTAGTTCTCGTCCTCAAACATACCACCCGCGACGACCTCGTACATACGCTCGAGCTCCAAGCGGTCCATCAAAAGCGGAACGGGGTACAGCGGATTGGCCTCGGCATCGGCATGCGCCGCCATCTCGGGAATGTCGGAGCGGCGAATGCCCGAGACATATTTGGGGATTCCCAGGATCTCGTTCATGCGGTCGACCCAATCGAAAAAGGCCTCGGCCGCAAGACTATCCTGCGCGGTAGCCGGCGCAATGCCCGCCATGCGAGCAAGATCGGCAAGCTTGGGGGCGGCGGCGTCACCATAAGCGCGAAGCATGTGCGGCAGGATGATCGCGTTGGCCAAACCGTGCGGAATTCCGTATCGGCCGCCCAGACTGTGCGCGATGGCATGCACATATCCGACATAGGAGCGGGTAAACGCAACGCCCGCCTTATACGCCGCCGAAAGCATATTGCGACGAGCGCGCATGTCGTCACCATGCTCATAGGCCTCGAGCAAATTGTCGTGGATAAGCTGCACCGCCTGTCGCGCCATCTTGCGCGTATAGGGCGTGGTGCTTCGCCCGATAAAGGCCTCAACGGCATGCGTCAGGGCGTCCATGCCCGTCTGCCCCGTAATGGAAGCGGGCAAGCCGCACGTAAACTCGGGGTCGTGGACTGCAAAACGCGGGATGAGCACAAAGTCGTTAATGGGGTATTTGTAGTGCGTCTCGTCATCGGTGATAACCGCCGCGAGCGTGACTTCGCTTCCCGTACCGGCGGTAGTGGGAACCGCAATAAGCAGCGGCAGGAGACGATGAATCCGCAGTAGGCCGCGCATCTTGTTGATGGGCTTGTTTGGCTGCGCAATGCGTGCGCCCACGCCCTTGGCACAGTCCATGGCCGAGCCACCGCCAAAGCCGATAATGGCCTGGCAGGCGCTCTCTCGATACAGGGACGCCGCTTCTTCCACGTTTGAAACCGTGGGGTTTGCACGCGTTTCGGCATAGACCGTAACGCCAATCCCCCTGCATGCGAGCGCCGTCTCGAGCGGTGCCGTGAGCCCCAGACGGGCAATGCCGGGATCCGTCACGATAAGGACCTTCTGGATCGAGCGCTTTTGAAGCACCGCGGGCACATCCTCGGCATGCTCTAAAATGCGCGGCTCGGTATAGGGCAGGATCGGCAATGCAATGCGAAAAACCGTCTGATATGTTCGGCACCAGGCACGACGGGCTAGATGCATAAAGGAAACTCCTTCATTTGTTGATAGGTCAACATTTGCTCGCCCGATTGTACTCAGCGGCGGTCAAAGACGGCCTGCCAATCGTTAATCAATCAACATCTTCATATCTCAAAATTGTTTTATTAAAAATCATTCCTAATAGGCTTCACATTTGGTTGCATTTATGGATAATAGAACTCGTCAAGACGCACGTCCGGAGAGGGCCCTTACGGGACCGGACGAGCGCACAATCGCCATAGATCGAAAGGATCGAATCATGAAGTTTGTTTGCCCCGTTTGCGGTTATGTGGAAGAGTTCGACGGCGACCAGCTGCCCGAGGACTTCAAGTGCCCCCAGTGCGGCGTTCCCGGTTCTCGCTTCCTGAAGCAGGAGGAGGGTCAGCTCGAGTGGGCTGCCGAGCACGTCGTGGGCGTCGCCAAGATGGAGGGCGTCTCCGAGGACATCGTTGCCGACCTGCGCGCCAACTTTGAGGGCGAGTGCTCCGAGGTCGGTATGTACCTGGCCATGGCGCGCGTCGCTCATCGCGAGGGCTATCCCGAGATCGGCCTGTACTGGGAGAAGGCTGCCCACGAGGAGGCCGAGCACGCTGCCAAGTTCGCTGAGCTCCTGGGCGAGGTCGTGACCGACTCCACCAAGAAGAACCTCGAGATGCGCGTTGAGGCCGAGAACGGCGCCACCGCCGGCAAGACCGATCTTGCTAAGCGCGCCAAGGCCGCTGGCCTCGATGCCATCCACGACACCGTGCACGAGATGGCTCGCGACGAGGCTCGCCACGGCAAGGCTTTCGCCGGCCTGCTCAAGCGCTACTTCGGCTAAGCCAGCAACCTGAGACATAACCTCTAGCTCGATGAGGCCCGGACCGCATGGTTCGGGCCTTTTTCGTGCCTCACAAACTTGTTAACTACCTGAAATAGGACCGCCTTCGGCATCGGCTTCTCGTCAAAAACTAAGTGAGTAGACTTTTTGGAACTTGCCGAGCAGACCATCCATATCACTTTATAAAGCCGCAGGTAAATGCCTTGTTGCAAAACGACCTAGTCGCCAAAGTGCCAAAAGTCTACTCACTTAGATTCGCAGCCGTCCACGATCGAGCCATTTTGTGTCTAGCGGGCATCTTTCCGTCGATTACTCCCAATTTTGTCCAGTCAACGAATAGTTCAGACCTGAGTAATGTCTCAGCCCTTTGCTCATCTGAGCTTTTATCACGATATTCAGCATCGAGCATCCTGCATATGGCCTTAACGATCGCGCGGAATCTATCCTCATCCGATATCTGTCTGTGTGTAAGGAGAAGCACATCGTAGCCCATGGCCTGAAGGGCCGTCATGCGGTCAGCGTCACGCAAGCCATCCCCTGCGCGTCCGTGCGAGGCCTTTCCCTGACATTCAATGGCCACCTGTCGCCTACCGTCCGGCGAAGAAAGAAGTAGGTCGATATATACACGGGACTTTCCCACAATCGCTCGAGCACTTGTGCTTAACGTCACTTCGACATTGAGCTCTATGCCGCAAAACCCTTCGCCTCCCAGGGCTCGCGGCAGTCCAAGCAACAAAAACGCCTCGACCTCAAAAGGCGACGCGGCACCCAATGGAACGAGTTGCGATACCGCCATAAATCTATTGCCGTAACGCATCCCGCAAACATCTGAACAAAAACGGTCAAGGTCTCCGCCCAAAACCAAAGCGTCTCGACGCCATAAATTTGAGGCGATGCCGTCCTCGGACGGGCAGCGCACCCAACCGAACGTTGTCGAAATCGCGCCCGAATCAATTGCACGCGAAAGATCCGCCTCAAGTGCCGCCGGCAGGGCACACACCGCAAACAAGCCACACATCTCCGCCAATACCAAAAGAAGCTGAAGATCCGTCAGATGCCGCGACATGATGAATGTCGTCAGTAGAGGAGATGTAACCAAAAACCCATGCTCCGTTTCCAGCACGGATTCCCTGGGGAGCTCACCAAGAAACAGCCGCTGCCTGATACTGGCAGGACAAGTCCGCTTGTTTCTCGTCCGGACCAATGTATACAACGGAAAGCCGAGCACAACCGCAGCCGTCGGGTTACGGGCAAGGTCATATCGCTGCCGGTCTTCTTCCGGCCGTGGAAGCGGCGGACACAAAGCGCGGACTTGAGGAGGCAAACGCCAGTACCTAAAAGCCGATATGTCACAAAGTAGATCCTTCATAGGCACAGGAAAACACGAATTTCAACCCAGTCAGTCACGTATTGGCGCGAACGCACCAAAAATGGCGCCGAACGGACTGCCAAGTTTTCAACAGCACTCCCCAACTGGCCAAAAGCTTGCCGAGAGCTGGACGAAGCCCTGTTGAAAACCCCATTTTTTCTCATGCAGGAGCTTTGCGCGGCAAGTGAGTAGACTTTTTTGAACATCCCGAGCAGGCCGGTCATCCTGCTTTTCAAAACCGCAGGTAGATAGCTTGTTACAAAACTGCCTGGTCGCCAAAGTGCTAAAAGTCTACTCACTTAGGTTGCAGAGTGCCCATTACAGTCTGAAGTGGGCCACCGATAAATTTCGATGGCGAGCATTCGGCGCATTGCCTACGATACGGGCAAGCCCCGAGGGGCCGCCGATCGGGCGCCTCCGGATGGCCGTCTGCCCCTGCCCCGTAGAGGGCC
>JAXIZI010000014.1:0-89412 GCA_036304065.1 Collinsella sp.
CGGTCGGCGGGGCCATTGTGGCTCTTGACAGCGGATTGGGTCATATGAGCGAAAGCGCCCCTAGGCGAGCAAGGTGACGTGAAAGAGGAGGGAAGCGTACTTTGGGTACGCGACCGACGATTGAACGTCAGGTTGCCGCTTGGGGGCGTTTGCAGCGTCGAGCTGTTACGCGGTTTGGTAAAACCGCGTAACCCTAAAGCTCTAATTCATTCAAACGGAGGATCGCAACAATATAGATCTTGAGCGCCTGCTTGAGCTGTTCCTCGTTGGCGCACTCGTTGGGGCCGTGCATCTGGCCGCCCCATGCGGGCAGCTCCAGGCCGGTCTCCTCGGGGCCAAACGAGACGGCGCGGGCAAAGTTGCGCGCGTACGTGCCGCCGCCCATGGCAAAGGGCTCGGCATGCTTGCCGGTGAACTCGTTATAGGTATCGATAAGCGCCTTCACGGCCGGATCGTCGGCAGACACCGAGAACGGCACCTTCGCACGACCCACACGGCACGTCACGCCAAAACGGCCCACGAGCGGCTCGAGCTGCTCGCGGATGGTATCGGCACTCGTGCTGTCGGGGAAGCGCACGTCGATGACCTGCTCGATATGGCCATCCGCCACACGGATGACGCCAGCGTTGCAGGTAAGCGGGCCAAACGCTGGGCTCGTCGCGTCGATACCCAGGCCGCGACCATAGGCATCCGCATGCACAAAGGCCAGGAACTTGACGAACTCGTGCTCGGCAGGCGTCAGCAGGCGCTCGTCGCGTGCACCAAACGCGTCCTCGGCCTCGCGCAGATACGACACGATCAGGCCGACGGCATTGATCGTCCCCTCGGGCATCGAGGCGTGACCGCCAATACCGTGGGCGAAAATCTGCACATGACCATTGTCGAGAGCCGTGATCTCCAGGCGGTCAGCATTCTCGACCGGCGCCGGCAGCTCATCGGCGGCAATCGCGAGCTCGCAGATAGACTGCGACGGAATGGCGTTGCTCGCCTCGGCACCGCTCCAGGACACAATGCGCCCGCCGTCGATCTTGGGGCTCACGAACGTCGCCCCAAACTGGCCCTTCTCAGCATTGCAGACCGGGAACTCGGCATCGGGCGTAAACAAAAAGTCGGGGTCTGCGTTGTTCTCCAGATAATGGTGAACGTCGGACATGCCCACTTCCTCATCGCAGCCCAGCAGCGCGCGGAAGGTGTAGCGCGGAACAATGCCGTGCTTGAGCAAGTAGGCGCCGGCGTAGAGTGACAATACCGCCGGGCCCTTGTCGTCAATCACGCCGCGACCGAGCAGCCAGCCCTCGCGGCGCTCCATGGTGAACGGGTCGGTGTTCCAGCCAGGGCCGGCGGGAACCACGTCCACGTGGCAGATAGTCGCGAGCTGTTTGTCGCCGCGGCCCGGGATATCGGCGATTCCCACATAGCCCTCGTCGTCGCTCGTCTGATAGCCGAGCTTCTGCGCGATGCCGAGCGCGCAATCGAGCGCGTCACGGACCGGGCGGCCAAACGGCGCGCCGGGCTCCGCATCGGCAGAAACTGCCACGGACGGATAACTCACCAGCTGCTCGATATCGGCGACGACATCCTCCCAGACCTCGTCGACATACTCGGCAACGCTCTGCTCCACCTGATTCATGGACGACCTCCTTACCAATGAGCGGCGAGCGTGCCCGCCCCTCACATCAAATACCTATATAGCGAAAAGTTTAGCAAGCTCGGCCACCGAGTGCACCACTGCATCGGCACCCGCCGCCTCGTGCTCGCCCGGCGCCGCCGCGCCCGAATAGATACCAATGCACGGCACGCTCATCGCGTGCGCGCCCTCGACGTCGTTAAAGCGATCGCCGATCATCACGGCATCGCCCGCGGCCGCACCCAAGGCCGCCAACGCGTCGCGGACCGAATCGGCCTTGGTCTCGCGACCCTGCGGCGGATTCATGCCAACCACCGCCTCAAACTGAGAAAGCCCGAGCTCACGCACCATGTCGATGCACTTTGCCTCCATGCGCGACGTCGCCACGGCCAAGCGCTTGCCCTGGGCGACCAACCCATCCAGCAGCTCGGGGATCCCGTCAAACACGGGATACTCCTCCGGTCCCAGCTCGTCAAAAAAGGCGCGGTACTCGTCGGCCACCACAAGCGACTCCTCGCGGGAGAAGCCATAAAAGTCGTGAAAACTCTTCCACAGGGGCGGCCCGATCATGCGACGCAGGTCACCCATCTGCGCCTCCGAAAACCCGCGTGCAGCCAGCGTCTTGCGCGTCGAGGTCATCACCGCCCGACCCGTATCGGCCACCGTGCCATCAAAATCAAACAGCACGACCGGCCGTTTGCATATCTCCAGCGCCTCCATCGGCATCCCTCTTCCCCAGTTGACGATTTCCACACCGACACTTCAAACTGTTGACTATTCAACAATTGAACCTAGAAATGTGGAACGACTCCACTATACTTGTCGCACTTTGCTCTCAGAAGGCGGCGCCGTCGCGCCCCAACGAAAGGTGCAATTATGTCTTTTGCCATCATAACCGACTCCACGTCGGACATCTCCCCCGCCCGCGCCCAAGAGCTCGGCATTTACGTGATTCCGCTGCATGTGATTATCGAGGGCGAGGACCTGCTCGACCAGGTGCAGATTACCGCCCAAGAGTACGTCGCCCGCATGGCCGGCTCCGAGCAGCTGCCGCACACCTCGCAGCCGAGTGCCGGCGAGTTCAAGGAACTCTTTGACCGCGTGCGCGCCGACGGCCACGATAGCGCCATCTTTATCTCGCTGTGCAGCGAGTGGTCCGCCTGCTACGCCAACGCCAGCCTGACGGCCGAGACGCACGAGCTCGACGTGCGCTGCATCGACTCGCGCACCGGCTCGGGCGCCGAGGGCCTGCTGGTGGAGTACGCGCTGGCCATGCGCGAGGACGGCCGCAGCCTGGACGAGACCGAGGCGCAAATCCGCGCGACGCTGCCCGACGCCCACCTGCTGCTGATTCCCCGCACGCTCGAGAATCTCGTTAAGAACGGCCGCGCGCCCAAGCTCGCCGGCCAGCTCACGCAAATGCTCAACATTCGCCTGGCCGTTTCGCCGGAGTGGAAATCGGGCGAGATCAAGGCCATAAAAAAGGGCCGCGGTGCCAAGCGCATCGTTACCAACACCATGGCCGATTGCCTCGCATTTTTGGCCGAGTATCCGGGCTCCAGCGTGCGCGTGCTCACGACCGGCGCCGCCGAGGAGCAGGAGCTTGTCAACGAGGCACTCGCGGGTCAGGATTACGTAGACGCCGGCACCGGCCCCATCGGCTGCACCATCGCCACCCACGTAGGCGTCGACGCCATCGCCATCAGCTACTGCCCCCGCTACCAGCCAACTCACTAGGGACGCCCACATCAGTTGCGGTGGAATAGGGACTGTTTTTGGCTTATTAGCCGCCAATCAATCCCTATTCCACCGCAACTTAGAAGCAGTTCGTTTGAGACGGGGCTAAAAAGACTGGTATCAAACGTTTCAGACCAGTCTTTTTAGCCCCGTCCCATTTTAGCTACTCTACATCAGCCCGCTCAGGGCGATGTCGACGGCCTCGTTGAGGTCGTCAGTAATGTGTACCAGATCCGGATCGAGCGGGCTGATCATACCGGCGCTCATCACCGGGCCGTTGGGCCAGTCGAACAGACCCCCTCGCGGTACCCACTGGACAAAAATGGCAAATATGAGTACTGCCACCAAATTAGTAGCAGCAAAATCTCGCCGGAATCGATCGTTTCGATTAATTTCACGCCTTGCCAAGGCTCAAAATGCCGTGTTTGGTGGGTTAGATATATAGAATAATGTCGAATTGGTATTCTATTCTTGCCAAATATTATGAGACTACATTAACAGCAGTACTCACATTTGACGTTATTTGACCACGGGGTCATTCGAAAACCCCTCCCCACGCCGCCAACCCGCCCCATAGCCGTCAAAAACCTTTAACAACAGCCGCCGCACGTTTTGGCACCGGCTGATTGCCACTCACGGATCGGTACCCCACTATTACCGAACCAAAATCGAAGTCGCGTATCTCATAAAGCTGAAATGACGTACCCTCATCCCAATGAACGCTGATAAGAATGGCTTTCAAATGAGCAACGGCACGCATCAATACGCCCTTTTCGGGAGCGCCCTATTCAAATTCAATAAAACGGTCGTCCACGCTTCGGATCCGTGCAAGCAAATCGTTATCTGCAGCAGCGGTCCAGACATCCGTTATACAACGCTGGAAGAATGGGAGAAAGCTGGCGATTCTTTCGATAGACGGGCGCAGATCGAAGATATCGTCACCAGCGCAAGCCCAGCGCGCGACAAACTCGAGCTCTTCCGCAATCTCTTTACTGGTCGCAAAGATGTCTACGCTCATGGGTACCGCAGAAAAGACGGAGGAATTGGCTATACGCCCGCCTGCGCAAATGAGTGGAAGTCAGGCATTTGCCCCAAAGCAAGCCACCAGAGAGTCAAATGCACGGAATGCAGCAGCCGCGTCTTCCCCGAGTCGAGCGATGCCGCGATCATCGCCCATTTCAGAGGCAATGACGATAGGCTTCGAGACGTTATAGGCCAATATGTGCTCGATAAAGACAGTAACACGAAAGTCCTGGTCATCGATTTTGACGGAGCCGATTGGAAAGAAGCGACGAAAGCCATTCGACATGTCGCAAAAAGCCACGGAATCGATGTCGCAGTTGAGCGATCGAGATCGGGCGACGGCGCACATGTCTGGTTTTTCTTCCTAGAGCTCGTCAGCGCAAAGACCGCACGAGATTTTGGAAGCAGCCTTATCACCGAAGCGGCGATACTGAACAAGACAATCACCTTCAAAGCATTTGACCGAATGCTGCCCGCGCAGTCCACCATTCCTGAGGGCGGCTTTGGAAATCTCATAGCGCTGCCTTTTCAAGGAAAAGCGCAGCGAAAAGGGAACAGCGTATTTGTTGACGAGCAATTTGAGCCCTTTCCCGATCAATGGCTTTACCTTTCGCAAATCCAGTTAATCCCGCGCGTGACGGTGCAAAATCTGATCGAGAGCATCGAAAATAGGTCACATGGAATAGCAGCTGTTGCGGCGGCAAACACCGGTGTGCCACATTCCCAGAGACTGCGAAAGCGGCTTCCGCTCACACCGCGGGACTTCCCGTCATCGCTGTCCGTCACGCAGACCGATATGCTCTATATCCCCGAAAAATCTCTGAGTCCCGCAGCTCAAATGGAAGTCCGCAGGCTTGCAACATTTGCCAACCCAGAATTCTTCCGCGCACAATCTATGCATCAATCGGTATTCGGCAAACCGCGGTTCATAGACCTCAGCGAACTTAGAGATGGCTACGTCGCGATTCCCAGAGGCTGCAAGGTTCAACTTGAGCGGCTGCTTCAAGAAGCCGGCGTTTCTGCCCACTATTCAGACAAACGCAAGTCGAGCCATCCAATTGCGATGGCATTTAAAGGGACTCTTCGCCCTGAACAGCAAATTGTCGCTGAACAGATGCTCAGCTATGAAGACGGGATCATGTCCGCACCGACGGGGTTCGGCAAAACCGTCATCGGAGCTTATCTTATTGCTGCCATTGGTCTTCCAACGCTCGTCATCGTTCCTAAAACTGCGCTCATTGCCCAATGGAAATCCCAACTCGAACGATTTCTCGACATCACGGACAACAGAGAGCCCGTCCGAACCCCAAAGGGACGAATCAGCAAAAGACAGCCTCCGCTCATTGGGCAAATCGGAGGAGGCAAGACCGCCATAAGCCGTCTCATCGACATTGCTTCATTCCAGTCGCTATCCGGCAAGGATCCCCAAACCGGCGAGTCATTAGCCAAGGAGTTCGTTCGCGATTACAGTCTCATCATCTGTGACGAATGCCACCATGCGGCCGCGCCACAGCTTGAGCTTGTCCTCAAGTCCGCTCCTGCCAAATATGTATATGGCCTTTCCGCAACGCCCGAGCGTTCGGACGGACTCACGCGGGCACTCTCGATGCTCTGCGGCCCGGTTCGCTATGTCGTCGATCCAAAAACGCAAGCAATCCAACAGGGGATTCAGCGCATTGTTAGACCGCGTTTCACCGGAATTCGATTACCCACCTACGGACCAGGAGCATCCTTTAACCAAATTCTCGATCTCCTGTGTGTACACGCCGCGAGAAACGAAGCAATTATCGAGGACGCCCTCGAGGCCGCATCAAACGGCCGGCATCCGCTTGTGCTATCTAAAAGAAAAAAGCATGCCGAAGAGCTATGCAGGCTACTTCAAAGCCGTGGACACGAACCCATACTCTTAACCGGAGAAATCGACGCCAAAGAAAGAAAAGCAATACTGAAGAGTCTTCCCAGCTTTGAGCATGATCATCGAATCATCGTCGCAACTGAAAGTCTTCTGGGCGAGGGCTTCGACCTGTCTTACCTTGACACTTTGCTCATTGCCACTCCAATATCTTGGGACGGCAGCATAACGCAGCAGGCAGGTAGGCTACACAGAAGCCACGAGGGCAAACAGCGGGTTGAGATATTCGACTATGTTGACCTGTCGATACCCATGTTCGCGCGCATGTACCAAAAGAGGCTCAAGACCTACGCCAAGCTGGGGTATGAAGTCTTTGCGGCAAACGACAACAGACAGGACGATCGAAACATCCTCGTTAGGTCGGCAAGAGCCGTGGAGGCTTTAGTGAATGACATCGAGAACGCATCGAAAAGCATTTTTATTGCCGCACCCTACGCGTCCGCCGCATGCCTTGAAAAGCTCGCCGCTGCACTCGCGGATGCCGCTACCCGTGGAATTGCCCTTGAGATTTCTATTGCTTCAACTCCACGCGATGACGTGAAAGCGATTTTTGCCGAGATGAACGTCAACTATCTCATCAAAGCCGAAGGACGCCTGTGCGCATCAGTGATTGACGAGGAAACTGTCTGGTACGGAGCTATTCCGTTGCTGGCTTTCCCAAAGAAAGAAGACTGCAGCATTCGTTTCAAAAGCAGCGAAGTCGCAGCCGAGCTTTTGAGCGAAATTCAGCGAAAAGTGGAACCGGAGGCCGCGGCGACGAACGGGGTACCCCCAGCAGTTGCGGTGAAATAGGGACTGTTTTTGACTTATTAGCCGTCAATCAATCCCTATTCCACCGCAACTTAGAAATCGGCAATCAGCCCTGCGGGCCCTGGAACAGCTCCTCATGCGAGCCCATTCTGACCAGCCGGATCACAGGATTAGTCTTATGCGGTAAGTAGAGAACGACCACGTCGACCAAGCCATCGGATAGGTGGAAATCGATGTGGCCGTTGTAGTTTCCGCCCGGGTTTGAAAGCTCATGGGCGCCATATTCCGCGGGAAGCGAGCCGTGAGCTGCAAGCTCTGCGACTGCCGCCTTAAACTCACTCTTTAGCTGCGGATGCATGCGCATCGTTCGTTTGTAGTCCGCCCTAAATTGAGCCTCGACTTTAATCTCGAACATCGCTATTCCTCATCGAGGAATGACATAAGCTCATCAGCGTTGTTGAATGACGGGCTATCGTCCGGCAAAATCCCCAACTCATGAGCCTCGGCGATCACCATGGCACGCCTCGTCGCCTCGTTGGGCACCTCCGCCCTTCCTACAATCTCAAAAGGAATCTTTCGCTGATTTACAAGCTGCCGAACGGCAAGATTGAGATAGGAATTGAGGCTGAGGCCGACCGAATCCAAGAACTCAGTCGCCTGTTCCTTGAGCCCCTCTTCGATGCGAACCGTCGTAGGCTTAACCGTTGCAGTAGACATACGCGACCTCCTCGCCTCGTCTTTTGCATCAGTATACCCCGTTTTGATGGCATACTGATGTTAAATAGCATCAGTATGCCGTTCACATTACTATAACAACAGTCACAGCGCCCTACATCAGCCCGCTCAGGGCGATGTCGACGGCTTCGTTGAGGTCGTCGGTGATATGCACGAGCTCGGGATCGAGCGGGCTGATCATACCGGCGTCCATCACCGGGCCGTTGAGCCAGTCGAACAGGCCCTGCCAGTACTCGGTTCCCACCAAAACGAGCGGCATGCGCTTGACCTTGTGTGTCTGCACCAGCGTGAGCACCTCAAACATTTCGTCGAGCGTACCAAAACCTCCGGGAAACACGATGGCACCCGAGCTGTATTTGACGAACATGGTCTTGCGCACAAAGAAGTAACGGAAGTCCATGCCGAGGTTCACGTATTTATTGAGCCCCTGCTCGTGCGGCAATTCAATGCCCAGGCCAACTGACTTGCCGTTGACACTCGCCGCTCCCCTGTTGGCCGCCTCCATGATGCCGGGACCGCCGCCGGTGATAACCGCCACGCCGCGCTGGGCGATTTTGCGCCCGACGGTGCGCGCCGCCTTGTAAAGCGGATCGGTCTTGGGCGTGCGGGCGCTACCGAAGATGGTCACCGCAGGACCAAGCTCGGCAAGCGCGCCGAAGCCATCGACAAACTCGGCCTGAATGCGCAGCACGCGCCACGGATCGGCATGCAACCAGTCGGTCGACTCCTCGGGCGCCAGCAGGTTGGCGTAGGTGTTGTCCTTAGGAATCATGGGGCCGCGCATGACCACGGGGCCGCGGCGGTACGTCTCGTCGTAGGCAGGCTCGCCCTCGACGTTCTCATTCTTAATCATGGGTACTCCTATCGAGAAAAAGAAAAGCGGGCGGGGTCGACGCCATGCGCCAAACACCCGCCCGAACATCAACTATTCGGTATGGTACCCACGATGCATCAAGTGCTTGCAAGCTATCGGTCAGCGGTCGCGCAGCCGGTGTCAGCAAATGTGACGAGCGGTTGCCGCTCAGCCTTTGCCATTGCCCACGCTCTGCAAGCGTGTCTGTCGCCCTTAGTAATCCACCGCGGCAGGGCTATTCATCCAGTCGCTCACAAACGCACCGTAACGGCCCTCGATAATGGCCTGGCGAGCACGCTGCATAAGGTTGAGCAGGTAGTAGATGTTGTGCATCGACAGCAGAATGCCGCCGAGCATCTCCTTCTGCGTGACCATGTGACGGATGAGCGCGCGGCTGTAACCGCCCGTGCACACCGGACAGGTGCAGGTGGGATCGATGGGACCATCGTCGTGCGCAAAACGCGCGTTGCGGAAGTTGAGGCGACCCTCGCTGGAGAACGCCGTGCCCATGCGGCCGGTGCGCGTCGGCAGCACGCAGTCGAACATGTCAATGCCCACACCCACACCGCGCACGAGGGTGGTGGGGTTGCCGACGCCCATCAGGTAGCGCGGCTTGTGCTTGGGCATGTACTCGCTTACGAGCGGTGCCAAGGTCTCGAACATGGTCTCGTGGTCCTCGCCCACCGAGTAGCCGCCAATGCCGTAACCGGGGAAGTCGCCGCACTCCTCCAGATGACGCAGCGAGCGCAGGCGCAGGTCCAGGTGCATGCCGCCCTGAACGATGCCAAAGAGCGCCTGGTCATCGCGGGTATGCGCCTTATAACAGCGCTCGGCCCACATGCTCGACAGCTCCACGGCGCGCTCAACGTAAGCGCGCGTGGCGGGATAGCCCGGGCACTGGTCGAGCTGCATGCAGATGTCGGAGCCGAGCTTCATGGCGATTTCCATGTTGTCCTCGGGCGTCCAGAACACATGGCGGCCATCGTAATCGTTGACGATAAAGCGCACGCCCTCGTCAGTGAGCTTGACGGCATCGTTGTGGCTGAAGACCTGGAAACCGCCCGAGTCGGTGAGGATAGGGCCGTGCCAGTTCATAAACTTGTGCAGGCCGCCCAGCTCGGCGATGGTGTCCTCGCCGGGACGCATGGACAGGTGGTAGGTGTTGGCAAGCACGATCTGGGCGCCGAGCTGCTTGACAGTCTCGGTAGGAATGCCCTTGACGTTTGCCTTGGTGCCCACGGGCATAAAGATTGGCGTCTCGATGTCGCCGTGCGGGGTGTGCAGCACGCCGGCGCGCGCATGCGTCGTCGGGTCCTCTGCGATCAGGTCGAATTTAAAAAGGCTCTGGTCCATAAACTGGAACTCCTTGGTTGCGGTTCATACGCAAACCATTATACGGGCAACCCGCAAGAAGCACCGACTCGACAGAAACTAGTGCAAAGGAAACCTGCCCCCCTGCACCAATGCACCAGGATAAAAATGATCCGTTTTCCTCCGTCCCCAACGGATCATTTCCGACGGCGAAAACCCGCCAGATCGAGCAAGGTGCCTTCAAGCAAAATGGCGCCGCAGGTTGAGCATAAGTCAGCGAGCGGGCCGCATTTGAGACAAGGTGACGTGAAACGAAAGGGCGCTGACCTTCTGGTCGCGCCCTTGAAGTTGAACGTCAGATTGTCCAAATGCGGCCCGCGCAGCGTCGAGCCGTTACGCGGTTTGGTAAAACCGCGTAACCCCTAAGGACGCTGGCCCATGCCACCCTCGAGGGTGACGGTCTCGCCGTTCATGTACTTAAAGTCGGGACCGCAGAGCTGAACGACAACGCGGCCGATTTCCTTCTCGACGTCGCCGTAGTGACCCGCCGGCGGCATGTGGACGTTGGCCTTGAACGCCTCGGGATAGGCATCTTGGAAGTTCTCGAGCGCAGCGGTCCAAGCAAGCGGGCAAACGATATTGACGTTGATGCCGTCCTTGCCCCACTCGTTGGCGGCAACGCGGGTCAGGCCGCGGATGCCCTCCTTGGCGGCAGCATAGCTGCACTGGCCATAGTTGCCAAACAGGCCGGCGCCCGAGGCAAAGTTGACCACGGAGCCCTTAGTCTCCTTCAGGTGCGGATAGGCCTTCTGCATGTACAGATAGGTAGCATACAGACCGGAGTAAATGGCCAGGTTAAACTGGTCCATGGTGTGATCGGCGATGGTCACGCCCGAGGCGCTGGCCTGAGCATTGTTGACGACGGCGTCGATGCGGCCGAACTCCTCAATGGCCTTGTCGATGACGTTCTGGACGACGGCCTCGTTGTCCTGGCCAGCCGAGACATCGGCCTGAACAGGCAGAACCTTGACGCCGTACTCGGCCTCGAGGGATTCCTTGGCAGCTTCGAGCTTGGCGACGTTGCGGCCGGTGATGACGAGGTTCGCGCCCTCCTTGGCAAATGCGATATCGATGCCGTAGCCGATGGAACCAGCGGAGCCGTCCTTAAGCGTGGCCTTGCCGCCGCCGGTGACGATCACGGTCTTACCAGTGAAAAGTCCCATACAAAGTCCTTTCAAATCGCGACGGGCACGCCCGCCGACTGCGCGTATCCAACTTCACGCGCCAAAAGCTGAGATGCAACTTTAGCGTGTTCAAGCGAAAATAAAAGACCGCGGTAGGCGAACGGCACCACGTCGTTCGGCGAAGGGATTGTCAAGTACAAACTGGATAAAACGACCGAGTTATTGTTATCAAATCGAGCCATCGAACACGTTTTGAAACTTTGCTGCGGCGCGTGGGATGTCGGCGCGAAACTTTATCATAGGGTGACAAACAACGATGAGGAGCACATGCCTATGACAGACGAGCTGGACCCCCAGACTCAACAGCATATTGATGATTCCGCAGACGTCATCGCAGATACTGACGTTGTAACCTGCGATGGTATCGACATCGACGACCCCATCTTGGACGAAAGCGCTACGGCGGAAACCCCTGCCGCAGAAAACGCCGATGAGCAAAACGACGATGCGCCCGCTCAGGACGACGCCCCTGTACAGGACGACGTCCCGCAAGCAGCGGGCCCCATCGAGGTCTCTTCGGAAGAAGAGCTCGATGCCGTCATGGACTCCATGATGGATGCTGTCAAAGCGATGAAAGACGCCGTGGCCGATGCCGATATTGATGCCGAAGAAGAGGAGGCCGCCGTGGCGGCCTCAACCTTTGTGCCCGGCGAGACTCCGGTTGCCGACCAGGGCAGCACCATGCCCTCGTTTCTGCAGCTCGAGCACCCCACGATTGGCGCCGATGCGGTCGATCCGCACGCAGCAGGCTTTTCTGTGGTCGAGGGCGGTACCGGCAATATCGCCGCGCCGCAGGCTGCCGATGCGGACGCTGCCGACACCGCTCGCCCGACCGCCCCGCATTCCCCCGCCGCGAGCCGCGATCTGGGGACCGCTGTCTCGAACACTGCGAACGCCGTGGGCACCTTTATCGCCCAGGGCGCCTCGGCCATGCGCGAGATGAACGCCGCGAAAAAGGCACTTGCCGATGCCCGCGCCCACCTGGCCGAACTTGAGCAGCGCATTGCCGATCAGGCCGAGGAACTCGAGACGCGCCAGGATATCGCAGGCCGCTACGAGCAGATCGTCGCCGACCAGCGTCAGGCGATCGCCACAGCGCAAAAGACCGCTGCGGCAGCCGAAATCGATCGCGATGTCCATGCTTCCAAAGTAGCAGAGCTCAAGGGTCAGCTCGAACAAATGAAAACAGAGGATGACGCGACCGAGCTCCGCCTGAAGGCCGCGCTCGATGCCGTGGAGGCCCGCGAGACGAGCTCGCGCGAGACCGGCAACCGCCTCGTTCGCCGTCTTGAGGATTCCAAGCGCATCCGCGACAAGGTACAGGCCGAGCGAGACGCCGGCATTGCCGCCGCACAACAAACCGTCGACGCCACGCGCGCCCAGCTCGAGACACTGCGTCATGAGTATGCCGAGCTGCAACGCAATCCCTCGGCAAATCCCGCCAACTATACGGTGCGCACCAGCGAGCTCTCGATGCAGATCTCCGACACGGCAGATGCCCTGCGTAAAGCCGAAGAAGATGTCCCGCGTATCACCGCCGACCTTGAGCACTCGCTTGCCGCAGCCGAGCAGGCCGTCGAACAGGCGCAGGCCCCCATTGCCGAAGCCAAACGCGCGCACCAAGCCGTGACGGCAGAGGCCGATGCCGCGCGCGACGAGCTGCAGACTGCAAAAACCGCCGCCGCAACGCGCCAGCGCGAACTGCGCGAGAAGATCGCCGCCGAGGACAAGGCACGCCGCGACCAAGAGCAGAGCATCGCCAACGCCCAAGCAGATGCCGCACATGCGCAGTCGATCATCGAACAGGCGACCGAAGTACACGACCACCCAGAGATCACTGAGTCGCTTGCAGGATCCTTGGCCCGAGACAAAGCCGAACACGCCGAGACCGAGCAAGAAGTCGCCCAGCTCGAGGCCACCGAGGACGCGGTGCGCGAGCGTACCCGCGACTCACGCATCAAATTCACTGGCGCCATCGTCTGCATCGTCGCCGTGATTCTGGCAATCATCCTGATCTGGCTGTTCGCGAGCAAGTAAACCAGCTGCCAAAAAACGCCTCAACTCAGTTGCGGTGAGAAAGTTTCTGTTTAGCCCCAAAAAGGCCAATTCAAGAACTATCTCACCGCAACTTATTTAGATCGACGCAAGGCAACCTATCCCTCTTGCACCGATCTCTTGACATAAGGACTGTCCCCAGGTGCCGGCACAAAAGGAACGTCCCCAAGTGCCAAGTGCCGTAAGAGTGTCCCCTTTGACTAGTCATTTAAGAACGTCCAATGACTACCCAATGACTACAGCGACAACCACGGCAACGCCGATGTTTTGGCAACGACAGCGAGCGGGTCGCATTTGAGACAAGGTGACGTGAAACGAAAGGGCGCTGACCTTCTGGTCGCGCCCTTGAAGTTGAACGTCAGATTGTCCAAATGCGGCCCGCGCAGCGTCGAGTAGTTACGCGGTTCGTAGAACCGCGTAACTAACAAATGAGCATCGCGTCGCCGAAGCTGAAGAAGCGGTAACGTTCTTCGATAGCAGCAGCGTAGGCATCCATGATCTGGTCGCGGGTGGCAAGTGCGCTCACGAGCATCATGAGCGTGGAGCGCGGCACGTGGAAGTTCGTGATCAGCGCGTCTACCACGTGATAGGTCGAGCCGGGCATGAGGTAGAGCTGCGTCGTGGCGTTCTCGCGCACCACGATGTCACCGCGGCCAAGCGTGTCGGCTCCGTCCTCGCGGCCTTCAAAATAGCGCGCCGTCACGGCCGGATCGAACACCGGGGCTTCTGCGTCAAACGCGCTCTCGAGCGAGCGCACAGCGGTGGTGCCGACGGCGATCACACGATGACCCTCGGCTTTCGCCTTATGCACGGCGTCGACAACTTCCTGCGACACGTGGTAGCGCTCGGTGTGCATAACGTGCTGCGTGGGATCGTCCTCCTCCACCAGACGGAAGGTGTCGATGCCCACCTCGAGTTCGACGGCAGCAAACTTGGCGCCCTTGGCCTCGATGGCAGCCATGAGCTCGGGCGTAAAGTGCAGACCCGCCGTGGGAGCGGCAGCCGAGTGCTCCTCCTTCATGGCGTAGACGGTCTGGTACTTCTCGGGATCGCCCTCGTAATCGGTAATGTAGGGCGGCAGCGGCACGTGGCCGGCCGCATGGATGGCCTCGTCGAGCGTGCGCGACTCGCCGGCAGCATTGCAACCGGCCGGCTCAAAGCGCACCAGACGGCCACCGCGGCTATCGGTGACAAAGTCGATGACCTCGGCCGTCAGCACCACGGGAGCCCCCTCGGGCGCATGGGCGCCACCGGCGCGATACTCAATCTGAGCACCGGGCTTCAGGCGCTTACCCGGCTTGACCAGGCACTCCCAAACATGGCCCAGCGGATCCACATCCTCGCGGCGCTTGAGCAGCAGCGTCTCGACCACGCCGCCCGAGCCGGCCTTGCGACCGATCAGGCGGGCCGGCATCACGCGCGTCTTGTTGATGACGAGCACATCGCCCGGCTCGATATAGTCGATGATGTCGCGAAAGATGCGGTGCTCAACGGTGCCGCCATGCTCCAGCGGCGTTCCTGCCTCGGAGCCCTTGCGATCAACCACCAGCAGGCGGCAGGAGTCGCGCGGCTCGGCAGGAGCTTGGGCGATCAGTTCCTCAGGAAGGTTGTAGTCAAAATCATCGGTACGCATCTTTGCCTCTTTCACAAAGCGCGTCAGTCGAAAAAATCGACTGACGCGCGCATCATTCTCCCCTGTATCCTATCAGCTTGTTGAGAGAAATATAGTATGGCAAACAGATTTGCG
Source organism: Collinsella sp. (assembly GCA_036304065.1). Taxonomy (GTDB): domain Bacteria; phylum Actinomycetota; class Coriobacteriia; order Coriobacteriales; family Coriobacteriaceae; genus Collinsella. The sequence continues at coordinate 14,995 of JAXIZI010000014.1, forward strand.
ACTGTTTTCTCAACGCCCCGCTACTTAAGCGTTGCGTACATCACCGCCTTAATCGTATGCATGCGATTCTCCGCTTCTTGGAAAACACGAGATTTATCGGACTCAAAAACCTCGTCCGTGACTTCCATTTCGGTGACTCCAAACTTCTCAGCAATTTCGGCACCAACAGTAGTATTAGTATCGTGGAAGCTCGGAAGGCAGTGGAGGAAAATCGCCTCGGGCTTTGCCATAGACATCACCTCAGCGGTCACACGATACGGCGACATTAGCTTAATGCGGCTTTCCCACAGCTCTGCGGGCTGACCCATGCCAACCCAAACATCCGTGTAAATTACATCGGCATCACGAGCGCCTTCCTCAATATCCTCTGTAATGGTAATCGTCGATCCATGCTCGGCCGCAATACGACTACATTCTGCAAGGAGTTCAGGGTCATAGGATGTAGCCCCCTCCGAATTTCCCCCGATTGGGCCGCAAGAACAGTAGTTAATGCCGAGCTTAGCGCAAATGACCATGAGCGAATCGGCGACGTTTCCGGCCGCCTTACCAAAAAATGTAAGTTTCCTGCCCTTAATCTCTCCAAACTCTTCACGCATGGTCAGAATATCGGCAAGCACTTGAGTCGGGTGAAATTCAGTAGTCAGCCCATTCCAAACGGGAACCCCAGCTTTTGCAGCAAGCTCCTCAACCTTCGTCTGCTCAAAGCCGCGGTATTCAATTCCGTCATACATGCGGCCAAGGACGCGAGCCGTGTCCTCAATCGACTCCTTTTTGCCCATCTGGGACGAGCCCGGATCCAAATAAGTTACACCCATGCCAAGGTCAAGTGCACCAACTTCGAAGGCGCAACGAGTACGCGTGGAAGTCTTCTCAAATAGCAAAACAATATTCTTACCTTCAAGGTATTTATGCGGAACACCGGCACGCTTCATGCTTTTGAAGTTAGCAGAAAGCTCAAGCAGATACTCAATCTCTTCCGTCGTGTAATCAAGCAGCTTCAGAAAACTGCGCCCAGCGATGTTAACACCCATATTCGCCATCTCCTATCACAGTGGATTTGCAACTAAATATCTTCGCGCCAGAAGGGCATGCTCATGCAGCGCGGGCCGCCACGACCGCGGGACAGCTCCTCGGAGGGAACGACCAAAAGTTCCAAACCGTTCTTGTAGAGCTCATCATTTGTGACAACATTGCGCTCGTAAACACAGACTTTACCAGGAGCAACGGCAAGAGTGTTCGACCCGTCGTTCCACTGCTCGCGAGATGCCTCAACCATATCGCCGGCACCGCACTCAATAAGCTGCACCTTCTCCACGCCAGTAGCCATTTCAAGAATATGTTCAAGCGTGTCATCAATCTCTTGAACAGCGACCATTCCCTCAGAGTCACCACGAGTCAGACGATAAACACGAAGGGTCTCAAAAATACCGGGATAAACTGTGAACTTATCGAAATCCACCATGGTGCAAACGGTGTCAAGATGCATGTAAGCATAGCCGTTGGGGATTTTAATAGCGTAAACGGTATCGATCTCAGAATTCCCAGATCCCCAGAACAAATTCTTTGCAAGCTCCTCAATCGCAGCCGCCTCAGTTCGCTGGCTAATTCCAATAGCCAAGGTATGAGCGTTAATGTTAAGCACATCACCGCCCTCGATATGCCAGGGATTCTTATGGTCGTACCAAATCGGAGTCCCTACATAATCGGGATGGTATTTGAAAATCGCTTCATAGAAGGGCACTTCACGATCTCGCTGTTTCCAATACATATGGTGAAGCAGAACGCCTTTGCCCACGGAAGCAAGAGGATCGCGAGAGAAATACGAGCTCGGAAGAGGCTTCAACACCAAATCATCGGGCTTCGCATCCTCATTATCCATCATACTAAGCGTAGTCGAGACGCGAGGCAGCTCAAGGTCACGATAACGATACCCCCCCATAGCCTCAAGTACAAACTGATACGAATCTGAAATAGCGTCGAGCTTTTCACGAACAGCCTGCTCAAGCAGAGGATTGACAATCCCGCTCTCAGCCATAAATGTATCGGTAAACTCAGCGCGAGCCGAGGGGCATGCATCCAGCGCCTCAGCAACGAGTTTCTCCATATAGAGAACCTCAACACCTTCGCTCCTCAGAAGATCCGCAAAGGCATCATGCTCCTTTTGAGCCACATCAAGATAGAAACAGTCGTGAATCCAGACATCCTCGAACTCTTCCGCCTTTACGTTCACAAGGTCACGACCGGGGCGGTGAAGCACAACTTTCTTGAGCTTACCAATCTCGCTGTGTACATTCAGTCCTTTAGACATTCCTGTTACTCCATTTCAGCCATGAAACCTACAGGGCAATAAGTCCCGAGATTGCTACGAATACGATATTGATGAGCGACACGACCAAGAAGAATTTCCAAACGGTCTTCCACCACTGGCCAAGCTTGATCTTACACACGCCCAAACCCGCTACAAGAATGGCGCTAGTAGGACAGATCAAAGACATCGTCGCGCTACCCATGGAGAGAGCCCACACGGCAGCCTCGGGATTAAGGCCCATGAGTTCGGTCAAAGGTCCAAAAATGGGAGCGGTCAGTGCTGCAAGGCCAGATGAGCTGGGAACCAGAATCGCCAGGAGGTTCTCAACCGCATAAAGAAGCGTAGTAAAGAGAACCGCCGGGATGCCGCCCAGACCAGTAGCGAGCGCATTGAGGATGGTATCAATGATCATGCCGTCAGAGGCAATGACAAGGATGCCACGCGCAAGTCCAACGACAATTGCCGAGAAAGCAAAGTCAGCGATACCCGCAACAAATTCCTGAGCGATGACGTCCTGACTAAAGCCCGCAATAACACCAGCCAACAGGCCCATGGCCAAAAAGACCGCAGAAATCTCGTTCATATACCAGCCCTGGGTCACAAGTCCCCAGATGATAAGGCACATACCAGCGATAAATACCGCAAGCACGCCTTTTTGACGACCCGTAAATTCCGCGTCAAGGGCAGATTCATCGGCAGCGAACTCGACTTTCTTGGCGATATCATCCTCAAATGTGATCGATGACTCAGGGTTCTTCTTTACCCTTCGTGCATGGAGGACAACCCAAGTAATTGCAACGGCGGTCAAAACAACCCAGGCAATCATACGCAGCCACAGCTGGGGGTTGCCCTGAATACCAAGAATACCTTGCGCAATGAGAACATTAAACGGATTAATCGTTGAGGCGATGTAACCCGTGCGCGCTCCAACGAACACGACCATGAACGCCGTCATCGAGTCGAAGCCCATAGCCATCATAATTGGCATGAAGATCGCAAAGAACGGAAGAGTTTCTTCCGCCATGCCAAAGCTCGTTCCGCCCAATGCAAAGAGAACCATCGCAATAGGAATAATTAGAATGTCTTTGTTCTTAAAGCGGCGAACGACACGACCCATTCCGCTCGTGATAGCGCCCGTTTTAGTAATAACCTGAAACGAACCGCCCACAATCAAGATGAATGCAACGACCTCAATTGCCTCTTGTATACCGCGCGTTGGAGCCTGAAGAACATCGAAGACGCCTTGTCTGAGATCTACTTCATCCCCGGTTTCCTCGTCAATATATGTCTTTTCACTCTGCTCATACGTACCTGCGACAGTGACTTCACGACCGTTCACCTCCTGACGCTGATAGGACCCAGAGGGAACAATCCACGTGAGAACAGCGAAGATGACCATAAGTGCAAAGATGATCGCATATACGTGCGGGACCTTGAACTGCTTGATGCCTTTCGAACTTTCCGCTGCCATTTCTCCTCCTTCATTCCTTTTCCCATCTATCCAGCTGGCACCATAAATGTATGAGGTTGCTCAGCGTTGGTCGGCCAACCATCGCCATCGTGTCGCTTTTCACCTATGAACGGCAGCTAAAGTGACGTTATTAATCAATCTGATTTTTAAAATTGATGTTATTTATCAATTACATACGTCTTTTAACTTTTCCGCAACACAACAAGGAACCTGCCTTAGCCTTATATAAAAACCAGCAGGACAGGAGACAGACATGCAAGGCGTACACATAACAAATGAAATCGGTCATTTAAAAGCCGTACTTGTCCATCGACCTGGAGCTGAAACACAAAACTACCCTGATGCCGACTTCAGCCAAGTTTTCTCCCTGCGAAAATGGAGCGGTCGTTTTGACCTCGACAAAGCAATATATGAGCACGATTCCATGGTTCAATTGCTTAAGAAGCATGGCGTAGAAACCATTGAAATTAGGGACCTTCTCGAAGACTCACTTGAAACTGAGCCCCAATCACTTAAATATTTTATTGATGACTACCTCCGTTGCAGCGGAGCAACAGGCAGAGAGTTCCTCGAGACAATAACCCAGCTGTTTGAGAACGCTAAGAACACCCAGGAATTGGTGAATATAGTACTTAACGGCATTCGCTTTGGAGACACTGAGCTATGTTCAAACCAGTCGGAAACACTACGAGCGCTCGTGCACGAGCAATTTGACCCCGCCTCGCTCTTGGTCAATCCCCTCAACACGCTTTTTTTCACTCGTGATCCTGCTGTGGTAGTCGGAGACGGCATCATCCTAAATCATATGTATTGGCCTGAGCGTGATCGTGAGGTCGCCTTATACCGGCAGATATTCACCCACCACAAGATCATGGGAGAAACCCCAGTATGTGATTTGAACAGGAGTAGTTACCATATCGAAGGCGGAGACATTCTTGTTATCAGTGCTAAGACAATTTTAGTTGGAATCTCTGACCGAACTGAACCCGCCGCCGTCGAGTCACTTGCAAAAGAGCTCCTGACCTCAAATAAATTCCAGACCACCGAGCTAATTGCGATTCGAGTCCCCTCTGACGGGCTGCGTATCCACCTCGATACGTTCATAAGTAGAATTGATCACGACGCGTTCCTCATCGATCGTGAGATATGCAATGCCGTTGATGCATACAGCATTCAACTAAAACGATCCGGAAAGGGCCTTACGATCACTCCTATCGATCGCACGATTCCGGAAATACTCTCTGCAGCCTGTTGCGAACCAATAAAAGTAATTGACTGCGGAGGCGGGAATCAAACCGCCTACGAAAGAGAGCGCCGGAACAACGCAACGTCTATCCTTGCGCTCTCGCCAGGAAAACTATGCGTATATGAAGAAAACGTTTGGACCAACGAAGCGCTTGAGAAAGCAGGAATGGAATTATTCCCGTTATCCATTGACGAGCTCACCAAAGGCTATGGTGGCACAAACTGTCTATGCCTCCCCCTGTGGCGAGAGGATCTATAGCCATGGGCTTCGGGGCAAATATTCGTAAACTCCGCACCATGGAGCATCTTGGTCAGGCGCAACTTGCAGAGATGTTGGGGGTATCTAAAGAGACCGTTTGTCGTTGGGAAAAAAGTCGGTATGCCCCCCGTGAGCGCCATATTGAAAAGTTACAAGCGCTCTTCGGTTGCACCCGCGATGAACTTGTTGGCGAGGAAAACGGTTTGGCCGTAAAGCTCGCAAATAAAAGAATCGTCACCGACGAAGACCCTGCTATCCACGAAATGGAGGGCGCATTTCCCGTCATCGATATCGAATCGCAAAAGCGCCGCATCACGCACAGCCAACAAAATGCTTGCGCGCCCGTAGACGTAGCCAAGCGTCACCCACATAGCGTTTTCGTTAAAATCAAAGGTGACGAAATGTCCCGCATTTACCCTCCCGGCAGCTTACTACTTGTCGATACCACCGCAAAGCCTTGGAACGGCTGTGCTGTATTGGCGCTCGCAGACGGTAAAACACCGGTAATTAGGCGATTTGCAGAAGGAAACGACATGATTGTGCTGTCGTCCCATTCATATGCAACAGCAAGTCCGGATCTGATGTTTAACAAACGGAGGATTAGAATCATAGGAGTCGTCGTTTGGTATCAAGCGAGCCACGATCACACGCTTAATTAAATCGACTTTCCCAAAAACGACCGTACCGCACAGACAGCTCAAGGCCCCAGCCCAAATGAACTACTTTTTGGCGGCTTTGCGCTCGTCGCGGATACGGGCGCGGTCCATGGCCGCCTCGACAGCCGAGAAGCGGCAACCACAGTAGTTCTGCCGATACATGCCAAGCTCGCGCGAACGGCGTGTCGCCTCGGGGTAATACGGGCGAAAATCGCGAATCACCGGGGTGAGACCGCGGGCGGCAGCCAGACGCTCCAACACATCATTGCAGGTTTCGAACAACTGGTACGGCGAGACGGCGAGCGTCGTGCCCACAAACTCAAACCCGCGCTCCTGGGCCACGCGGCACGCCTCGGCCAGACGCAGGGCATAGCACGCGCGACAGCGACGGGCTCGGTCGGCACCCAGCGGCGCCACGCCGGTCTCCCAGCGATCGCGGTCCTCCCCTGCCTCGATGAGCTCGATGTCGCCATCGGCACACCACCGGCGCAGCTCGTCCAAGCGGCGCTGCCATTCATCGCGCGGTTGAATATTGGGGTTGGTCCAGCAAATCGTGGGCTCAAACCCCTCCTCGCGCAGCAGGCGAACCGGCTCAAGCGAGCATGGTGCACAGCACGCATGCAGCAACAACGACTTCATCGACATCTCCTCACCCAAAAAAGCGCACGCCAAAGGACGTATCCTCGCAGGCGACAATGCGGCGGTCGCGCAAAATGGTCCGCACGTAATACCAATCGCCCACACAACCCGACAAATGCAAGCCGGCCGCCAGGTAGCACAGCAGCGGATAGCCCGAGAACGCAAATCCCAGGGCAAACGCCGCCGTCACAACAACCGTCGGCGCCAGGCAAACCGCCATGTACCGCCGGCGCGAATACACAACGCCCTCGGCGCAGGCATAGATCATCGCCGTCTCGCGATTCGCCCCAAAGGTCACCTTCGCGCCCGCAGGCGCCAGCAGCTTAAAAAACACACCGTGCACCAGCTCGTGCACGGCGAACGACGCCATTGAGATCGCAGCCAAGCCGACTATCCAGCCCACGACAGCCATCCAGCCGCCCGCGTCAGCCGCATCCAAGTCCGCAGGCCCACCCAGCAGCATAAACACCGGCACCAAGCACACGGCAAACACGCCGACTACGACCATCCCCCACACGAAGCAAGCGTGCAGAAAATCCTCGTCCTCAAACGCATGTATGTTGGAAATCTCATTCATAGCATCTTAGGATAGCGCCCCTGCCACGTACCCGTCCGCATGTGCGATAATGTCGAACGATATGCACGAATTGACCACCGCGTCGCCAAGCCTTGCGCCCGGCCGCGCTCTCACCATATGCGAAGGAGTCCCATGGCATCAAAATACTCCATGAACGACCGTCCCAGCTGGCCTCGCCGCGCCATCGTTACCGCCGGCGAGCCCTACGGCAACAAGGGCCTTCACTTTGGCCACGTCGGCGGCGTCTTTGTCCCGGCCGACTTCTTCACCCGCTTCCTGCGCGACCGTCTGGGCCGCGAGAACGTCATCTTCACCTCGGGCACCGACTGCTACGGCTCGCCCATCATGGAGAGCTACCGCAAGCTCAAGGAGAACGAGGGCTACGACAAGTCCATTAACGAGTACGTCGAGTCCAATCACTCCCGCCAAGCAGCGACCCTCAACAACTACAACATCAGCTGCGATATCTACGGCGGCTCGGGCCTTGAGCCGGCTGCGCAGATTCACAACGAAGTGACCGCCGAGATTATCGAGCGCCTGCATGAGCAGGGCACCATCTCCAAGCGCTCCACGCTGCAGTTCTACGACGCCAAGGCCGGCACGTTCCTCAACGGCCGCCAAGTGATCGGCCGCTGCCCCATCCAGGGCTGCAAGTCCGAGAAGGCCTATGCCGACGAGTGCGACCTGGGTCACCAGTTTGAGCCCGAGGAGCTCATCGCACCCAAGAGCCAGCTCACCGGCGAGGTGCCCGAGCTGCGCCCGGTCGACAACCTCTACTTCGACCTGCCGGCCTACCTCGACTTTATGAAGACCTACACCGCCAAGCTCGCCCAGAACCCGCAGGTTCGTTCCGTGGTCTCCAAGACCATGGAGGAGTGGCTGCTGCCGGCCCAGCTCTATATCCAAAACAAGTTCCGCGAGGCCTTCGATGCCGTCGAGGACCAGCTGCCCGAGCACACCGTGCTGGAGCCCGAGGGAAACAAGAGCAGCTTTACCGTCACCTTCCCCAGCTGGAAGGAGCGCGACGACGCCCATGCGGTGCTCGCCAACGGCGGCGTGCGCTTCCGCAGCGGCAAAGCGCTCGTGCCTTTCCGCATCACCGGCAACATCGACTGGGGCGTTCCGGTGCCCCAGGTCAACGGCGTTTCCGACGTCACCTGCTGGTGCTGGCCAGAGAGCCTGTGGGCGCCCATCAGCTATACGCGTACCGTGCTCGCGCGCGATGCCAAGGCCGCCGGCGTGACCGAGGGCGTCGCCGCCCAGGATGCCGCCCTCATGGGCGAGCCCGCTGCCGACTCCACACAGGTGCCCGCGCCCACCTACCAGCACAGCTCGCTCGACTGGCGCGACTGGTGGTGCTCGGACGACGCACAGATCTACCAGTTTATCGGTCAGGACAACATCTACTTCTACTGCATCGCGCAGACCGCCATGTGGGAGGCCCTGGGCTGGGACCTCACGCAGAGCACCGTCAGCGCCTGCTACCACCTGCTCTACATGGGCAAAAAGGCCAGCTCGTCCTCGCAGACGCCTCCCCCGCCGGCAGACGACCTACTCAACCACTACACCTGCGAGCAGATGCGCGCGCACTGGCTGTCGCTCGGCCTGTCCGAAAAGCCGGTGAGCTTTAGCCCCAAGGCATACGACACGCGTGTGACCGGCAAGGACAAGGACGGCAACGAGGTGCGCGCCTGCGACGACAAGCGCGTTATCGATCCGGCCCTTAAGGAGAGCGCCCTTTTGACCGGCGTATTCAACCGTCTGGCCCGCAGCTGCTTCTACGGCGTCGCCGTCAAGGAAGGCGACGAGAGCCCCTATCGCAACGGCTGCATCCCCGCCGGTGCCGCCTCTGCCGCCGTGGTCGAGGCTGCCGAGCAGGCAGCTCTTGCCTTTGAGCAGGCCATGTACAAGTTCGAGACGCACCGCGCGCTTGCCGTGTGCGACGACTACCTGCGCGCCGCCAACAAGCGCTGGAGCGACGCCTCCAAGGCCGCCAACAAGCTCGAGGGCGACGAAGCAAACGCAGCGATGACGCAGGCCCTGGTTGATGCCTTTACCGAGCTGCGCGTGGCGACCGTCCTGATGCACGGTATCGTCCCGGCCGGCTGCGAACTCATCTGCGAGTACTTCGACGTCGATCCGGTCGCCTTCTTTAGCTGGGATAACATCTTTGCCTCCACGGACGAGTTCGTAGAGAGCCTGGGCGAGAAGCCCGGCGACCACCGCGTGAAGCCGCTGCCCCCGCGCTTCGACTTCTTCAGCAAGCACGAGAGCCAGTACTAAAGCACGCTAGTAGCAACGCGCCCGGGAATGATTATTCTGGGACGGGGATTAAAAAATCATTCCCGGGCGCCACAGTACAGTCTTTTTGTGACGGGAGTCATGGAATGATTATTTAATCCCCGTCCCAGAATAATCATTTAGGTGGAAGGAAAGACGGATGTCCAAGCAGCGTCGTCGTAAGCAGAAAAAGCAGGTTAAGCCCGAGCTCAAGCTCAGGCAGTTTGCCGCTACCGAGCTTTCCGACCAGCTTGCCGCCCTTCCCTGCGCCGCCGACCTGCCGCGCTTTATGGTCGACACGGTCGCCGGCGCCTATGCGCCCGCCGATGCCGAGCTCATGATCGAGGGCTTCGGCGCCGCGGCCACACGCCCGGTCACGCTGCGCGCCAACACGCTCAAGGCGACCGCCGAGGACATCGCTGCGGCGCTCGGTGCCGCCGGCATCGCCCACAACCCCGTCGCTTGGTATCCGGACGCCTTTATCCTGCCCGAGGCCCAGGTTTCCGACCTATGGGACCTCGACATCTACCGCGACGGCAAGATCTACCTACAGAGCCTGTCGTCCATGATGCCGCCTTTGGTGTTGGGCGCCCAGGCAGGCGAGGACATCCTGGACATGTGCGCAGCCCCTGGCGGCAAGACGACGCAGATCGCCGCCCTCACCCAGGGCCAGGCACACCTCACGGCCTGCGAGATGAGCATTCCCCGCGCCGAAAAGCTTGAGTCCAACCTCCACCGCCAAGGTGCCAAAAACGTGCCCGTCATGCGCATCGACGCACGCGAGCTCGACGAGTTCTTCCGCTTTGACCGCATCCTGCTCGACGCTCCCTGCACCGGCACGGGCACCGTCATCAGTGGCAACGAGAAAAGCCTGCGCGGCCTCACCGAGCAGCTGCTCGTCAAGTGCGCCCGCTCGCAGCGCGCGCTTCTGGACCGCGCCATGGGAGCCCTCAAACCGGGCGGCACGCTCGTCTATTCCACCTGTTCGATCATGCCGCAGGAAAACGAGGACGCCCTGCAAGAGGCCCTCGACAAGCACATGGATTGCGAGCTTATCCCCCTCGACGGCACACCGAGCGAAAGTGAAGCGCGTCGCGCCCAGGATGCCGGCGAGGAGCCGCATATCGAGTGCAACGCCCTCACCGAGGCCATCGCCGCCGGCCATGTCTCGGCCATCGCCAACGGTATGCCCGGCACGCTGACCATTCCGCCTAGCCGCGATTTTGAGGGCTTCTACATTGCCCTGATCCGAAAACGCAGCTAGCGCACGGATCAAAAACTCAACAAGCTATCTCTGTGCGCGTTTGCCCTGCTGGTCGCGATGCTGTTTAAGCATCGCGCGCTCCTTGCGTTCGGCCCTTTTGCCCTTAATGGCCGTGACCACAAAGTAGATGACCGCGGCGGCAACGATTGCGCCCACGCACAGGCCAATCGAGCCAAACATTGCTGTCAATTCCATACCGCGTCACCTCTCTTTTAAACGGGACTTTCAAGATAGCACCTCGATCCTCGCCACCACAGCTCCTTCACGTTCTCCCGCCCTTCGGTCTAACGGATGGTGCGGCGGGGAAAAATCAACTCGTCAAACGATTTAGCATTCGCAATTCCGGCTGCATCGCGCCGGCCACCATCGCATAGAATCGAGCCTCCATGGATACCCTCAACGACCTAAACGAACGCGTCGACGCCTTTGTCGGCACCAGCTCCTTCGACACGCCTGCCGCGGCAAACGACCAAGCTCCCATCGATGTACCCGCCGAGGTTCACGAGGACATCGTCGCCTCGGTCGATTTCTCCGAGGTCGAGCTCGCAGACGAGTTCACCGAGCCCCAGGTAGCCGTGACCCCCAACGGACTGCTCCCCATGGAGCCCCTGCCCATCGACGGACGTCTGCGCAAGGCTGCTCTTCGCATGCCCGACGAGATCGAGGAGGCCAGCGGCTTCACGCTCTTCGGCCGCCGCATCAAGTCGCTCATTTACACCACCGATGTCGCGGTTATCCGCAACTCCAACGCCGATGCCGTTTTTGCGGTCTACCCTTTCACGCCGCAGCCCGCCATTACGCAAGCGCTGCTGACCGTCGCCGAGTGCCCGGTCTTTGTAGGCGTGGGCGGCGGAACTACGACCGGTAAGCGCTCCGTGCAGATGGCAGCCGTCTCCGAGATGCAGGGCGCGGCGGGCTGCGTGGTCAACTCCCCCGCCACTGCCGAGATGGTCGAGCACATCACCAACATCGCCGACATCCCCGTCATCGCCACGGTCGTTCGCTGCGACGACGATGCTCACGCCAAGGTGCGCGCCGGAGCCAAGATTCTCAACATCGCCGCCGGCAAGAACACGCCCCAGGTCCTACGCGAGCTGCGCGAGCACTATCCCAACCTGCCGCTCATCGCACCGGGCGGCAAGACGCCCGAGAGCATCCGTGAAACCATCGCCGCCGGAGCCAACGCCATCATCTGGACGCCGCCTTCGGCCCAGCAGCTACAGACCGACATGATGCAGCGTTATCGCAAGATGAAGGAAGACGCCACACCTGTCATCTCGCGCGACGATGTGCCCATTATCGACCAGGTCGCCGCCGCCGAGGTCAGCCAAGTCGAGAACATGAATCCCGACGTGCCGATTCCCGACGAAGTCATCGAGCGCGTCGCTTCGATCCACGGCGCGTCGAGGAGCATCGCGCCAATCGCGGCCTCAAGCCATCACTGCACGGCTTCTTCTTCCGCGGAAAGAAACGCTAGCCGCAACAGCAAGGCCCGCCCCACAAACGTGAGGCGGGCCGTTTTCGCTTGAACAAACATGCAGCGACGTGATGGGGCAAATTAATCCACGCGCTTGTCGCCCATAAAGAAGAGCGCCACCGTACCAGGTCCGGTATGCGAGCCAATCAGAGTACCGATGTCATTGATCTCAATCTTGCCTTTAAGCTGCGGAACCTGTTCCTCAATCAGCGCCGCAACTGCCTCGGCATCCTCGCGGCACGCCGAGTGCGACATGATGCACTTACCCGAATAATCCGCACCGTCCTGCACGTGTGCCATCATGGTCTTAGCCATCTCGGAAATCGCGCGCTTCTTAGTGCGAATCTTCTCACGTGGCGACAGCTTGCCGTCGCAATCGACCGTCATAAGCGGGCAAATCTTAAGTACAGATCGTCCGTATAGACAACATCGTCGATCTCGTAATGAAAATACGCGACAGGAATATTGCGCGAGTCAAAGAACTCCCGAGTTCGGTCGGCGGCAGATTCACAGGTCAGGACAAAATCACTCATATGAGGCTCCTTACGTATTGCTGCGCAAATTATCGCACAGTGAGCCTACATACGGTACATATGTCCACTATTTACCAAATCGAACCAAAAATAGCGAACATCTTTACCACCATCGTCTCCACCGACCCCACGCATAAATATCTGAGAAAACACCCTCTGTCGTCTCCACTCAACCGCCATATCTACCTCAACTAAATCGATTTACCAAACCGTTCAGCCGACAATTCAGCCGCTGGCGCAAAATCGAAACAAAAGCGGCGCATACTGATAAACGTTTGACGCCGTTTATCAGTTTTACCAGCCCCATCGGAAGGTGTTTCATGGTCGCATTCGGTCGCAACCCGCAAGACTTCAAGTATCTGCGCCTGCTGTCGAGACAGTTCCCCACCGAACAATCCGCATTTACCGAGACTATCAACCTCTCGGCCATCCTCAACCTACCCAAGGGCACCGAGCATTTTATGAGCGACGTGCACGGCGAGTACGAAGCCTTTATGCACATCCTCAACAACTGCTCGGGCGTCGTGCGCGAGCATGTCGACGAGATTTTTGGCGACACGCTCTCCTTTGACGAAAAGGGCGAGCTGTGCACGCTCATTTACTACCCGCGCGAGAAGATTGAGCTGGTCCGCAGACAGCGCGAGGACTCGCCAACTTGGTACAAGACGATGCTTGACCAGCTCATCATGGTCGCTCGCTCGCTTTCAAGCCGCTACACGCGCTCCAAGGTGCGTAAGGCCATCCCGCGCGACTACGCCTATATCATCGACGAGTTGTTGCACACGCACCCGGACGAGAACAACTATCGCGTGCGCTATCACGAGCGCATCGTGGAGTCCATCCTGGAGACCGCCAGCGCCGACGACTTTATCGAGTCGCTCGCTTCGCTCATCAAGCGCCTGGCCGTCGACCACCTGCACCTGGTGGGCGATATCTTCGACCGTGGCGGCGGCGCTGCCAAGATTATGGACCGCCTGCTCACCTATCATTCGCTCGACATCCAGTGGGGCAACCACGACCTGCTGTGGATGGGCGCTGCGGCCGGTGAGCCTGCATGCATCGCCACGGTGCTGCGCAACAACCTGCGTTACGACAATTACGAGATCCTCGAGAACGACTACGGCATCTCGCTGCGTGAGCTTGTCGCCTTCGCAGACGCCACCTATACCGCCGGTGAGTCCATCACCCCGCTGATCAAGGCCATCAACGTGCTGCTCTTTAAGCTTGAGGGCCAGATTATCCAGCGTCACCCCGAGTTCGACATGACCGACCGCCTGCTGCTCGACAAGATTGACCACGACACCGGCACGGTCACGCTCGCCGACGGCAGCGTGTGGCCGCTCACGACCAACGACTTCCCTACCGTCGACCCGGCAGACCCCTATACGCTCACGCCCCAGGAGCAGCACATCATCGACAAGCTCGTGTCCGAGTTTGTCACCGCCGATCACCTGCATCGCCATATCGATTTCCTCTATTCCCACGGCTCGATGTACAAGGTCGCCAACGGCAACCTGCTCTTCCACGGCTGCGTTCCGCTCAACGAAGACGGCACCTTTAGCAGCATGAACTGTCTGGGCACCTGGCACGCCGGGCGCGATTATCTCGATTTTTGCGACCACATCGCCCGCCGCGCCTGGCGCGTGGGCGACCGCGACGCCCTCGACTGGATGTGGTACCTGTGGATTGGCTTTAACTCACCCGCCAGCGGACGCCTGGTGCGTACCTTTGAGCGCGCCTATATCGCCGATAAGAGCACCTGGGTCGAGCCGATGGACCCGTACTTTACGCTTACCAAGTCGCCCTCGGTCTGCGATGACATCATGCGCGAGTTTGGCGTCGCGGCCATGGCATGCTCGCCGACCGGCCACATCATCAACGGCCACACGCCCGTTAAAACCACCAAGGGTGAGCAGCCCATCCGCGCCGAGGGCAAGCTACTGGTCATCGATGGCGGCTTCTGCCGCGCTTACCATCCCAAGACGGGTATCGCCGGCTATACGCTCATCTCGAGCTCGCGCGGCTGCCGCCTCAAGTCGCACCGGGCCTTTACGACGGTTGCCGAGGCACTCACGCGCAACGTGGACATCGAGAGCGAGACCAACCGTTTTGACCAAGCAGACCGTCGCCGCATGGTGAGCGACACCGATACTGGCGCCAAGATTCGCAGCCAGATCCAGGACCTGCGCCAGCTGCTCGATGCATATAGAAACGGTGCTATCGAGGAGCGCGCCTAGCACCACCCGCGGGGATTGGCTAAACTTGCTAAGTTTGTCATCCCCGCGGCGCTTCGGCGCCAGCTTAAGGCAGGTACCATGCAAAAGCTCCTTGCGCAGATTATGAAATTTGGCGTCGTCGGTGTCATTGCCACGGTTATCGACTTTGGCATTATGAATCTGCTCCACTACGGTCTGGGCCTCAACATCCTAATCGCCAACACCAGCGGCTTTATCATCTCACTCATCTTTAACTACCTCGCAAGCATGAAATACGTGTTTGCGCACAAGGAAGGCATGAGCCGCCGCCGCGAGTTCATCATCTTTGTCGTGCTGTCCGTGATCGGTTTGGTGCTCAACGATGGCATCGTGCTGGCGCTCAACGCCGGCCTGGGACTCGAGGCCAATATCGCCAAGATCTGTGCCACCGCGCTTGTCATGGTCTACAACTTTGTGACCCGAAAAATCTTCCTGGAGGGCGACGAGACAAAATAGCTCGAAACCCCTGTAGCATTACGGCGCCCACGGACGACGCGCACTCAGCGCAGTATCGTCCGTGGGTGTCGCTCGTTTACGGGCAAATTTTCAACGTTTGCGGATTAGCTCTTGAAAATTTGGCGAGTTCATATAGTTCTTGGCAAAGACCTTACGTTTCCCTTGTAAAAGCTCTAAAGTATCCTCTGCTCGATTCATCAACGCATTGGATGTGATTACGTGCGCAAGGCGCTGGCACAACCTCATACCAAGCAGTTCCTCAAGTTTGCCGTCGTGGGTCTTATCTCCTTTGGCATCGACTGGGGCATGCTCATTGCGCTCGTCGAGCTGTTCCACCTCGACTTTTTGATGAGCACCACGGTTTCGTTTATCACGTCCGTCGTGGTCAACTACTGGCTCAGCATGAAGTACGTGTTCGACCACCGCGAAGGCATGAGCCGCAAGCGCGAGTTCACGATCTTCACCATCCTGTCGGTGATCGGCCTGGGCCTCAACGACCTGTACATGTTTGTGGGCGTCACGTTTTTGAGCATCGGCTACCAGGCCATGAAGGCCATCGCCACATTCCTCGTCACCTGGTACAACTACTTCAGCCGCCGCTTCTTCCTCGAGGGCGCACGGTCGTAGTCGATTCACTATTTGCTTGAATGTATAACCGGTTGGAATTCCCGTTCCAACCGGTTTTTTTGTTTGCCGAGAGACCCGGCGATCCAGTCCCATTCGCATGAAAAACGGGCGGCTCGGATGTTGGTCCGAACCGCCCGTCTGGCGCGCTATGTCGAGGCCTCTAGTCTGTAACGTAATACCAGACTACGTTGTCGCCGTTTGAGAGAACGTAGTTACTACAGGCCGTCATGGGCGTTGTGCCGTTGACGGAATACATCCAGCCGCTCGTGCCGCCGTACTGTTTCTCGGCCAAACCACCAATCGCAGAAACATACGTGCCGTACGATGAGCCGTGTGCGTTGACAGAAAGGCCCAGCGCGCACAGGGCATCGTAAACGGTAGCGCCTTCGTTAAAGGTAAAGGTGCCGCCAGAGGACACAGGATTGCCCACAGCGCTCGATGTGACCGAAACCGTCACCGTAACGTAGCTGGACTCCTGTGAGCCGCCCTGTCCGCCCGAGGGAGCACTCCCGCCATAGGAGCTGGAGGCTCCATCAGACGACTGACCGCCTCCCGAAGAAGCACCGCCAGACACATTGGAAGTATCACCGGCTCCCGTATTTTGGGCAGCGGATTTATCGCCAGACTTCTTGCCGCCCCGGTCCTCGGACTTCTTGCTATCCGAGTTTTTGTCCGATTCCTTGTTTGAAGACTCGGAATCGTCCTTGGCGTCGTTCGAACCCTTGGGCTCGTCTTTTGCATCATTCGAAGATTTGGAATCCTTGGAACTAGCCTCGCCCGAAGCGGCAGACGAGCCAGACCCCTTGGTGTCCTTGGCGACGACGCTCTCCCCCGTCACGGTCTGAACGATCCAGTCAATGGACCAGGCGCCGCTCTCGGAAGGATGAACGAAGCCCAGCGAGACGACGATCAGAATGGTGCACGCGGCAGCAAGAACGCCAAGGAGCGCCTTGCGACGAGAGGCGGACGCCGCCAAAGCGGCGCCCTGTTGCTTTGCATCGTCGAACTGAATGAACGAGGAATCTGGTTGCTTGGGGTCAGCGTCCTTGGATTTATTGGACACAACCCTCACCTACCGACGTTTGGTGAACACGAACACGCCGACGATGGCGAGGCCAATCACGCCGGCGGCGATGCCAACGATGGCGAGCGGATTGGTGCCAGTCTCCTGCTCGGAAGCACTAGAGGACTTCTTAGCAGTGGTCGTGGAAACAGCACCCGTATCGGACTTGGAATCGGACTTCTTGTCGGACTTGCCGTCCTTCCTGTCAGACTTCTTGTCAGACTTCTTCTCGTCCTTCTTATCGGACTTATCGGAGTCCTTCTTGCTGGGCTTGTTGTCCTTGGTCTCGGTCTTGGTCGACACCGTCGTCTTGGTCATCGGCTTATGACCCGGAGCGACAGCGCCGCCAGCCTGCTGGCCCTTCGTGCCGGAGCCGGAACCCGTGCCCGTGCCAGCGCCAGCACCGGAACCGTTGCCAGCGCCACCATTGCCGCCATTGGAGCCAGAACCGCCATTGCCGCCAGGGTTAACAGCATTCTTGGTCCACTTGGCATACAGCGTCAGATCGGCCGTCACCGGCGTACTGAAGTCATACGCCTGCGCGCAAGTCTCATCGGTATACCAACCGCCGAAAGTGTAGCCATCGCGCGTCGGATCGGCTGGCTTGACCAGCTTGCCATCGGCCGTAGCAACAAACTTAGTATTGCAAGCAGACCCGCCGTTGGAATTAAAGACAACCGTCCAAGACTCAACGGCCCCAAGCTTGAACAGCGTGCCCGAGTCATTGATGTAGTACAGGTTGCCAGATGCATCGGCAATGACCGGAGAGTCACAGTGCTGGTAATGGCCAGCCGCATCATAAATCTGCGTCGCCTCTGCATCACCGAGCGTATAGCGATACACGCCACCACCAGCAGAGTAGTTGACGTAATCCTTGCTATCCGCGCTGTTAACGGTGAAGTACACATAGGTCTTGCCACCCTGAACACTCACCAGCGGAGTAGCAGCAATACCGTTAAATCCGGCCGGCAGTTCTTTACCGTCAGCAGCGGTGACCATCGTGGTCTTACCGGTCTTCAGATTATAGAGAGCCAGAGCAGAGCCAGTAGCCGTCTGTCCGCCGACAATCAAGTTTTCGCCAGCCACCGCCGGTGCGCTCATGTTATTAGTAAGACCCAGGTCGACCGTCTTCTGCTCGCTCAGTACGCCCTTCGCCGAAAGCGAAATCACATGGAGCTTTCCATCGTGCGTCATCTGATAGAAGGTGGAACCATTGGACGGATCGGCGACACAGTCGGCGTTCGCGAGAGCGCCGAGCTTCATGGTCGAAACGACATCGCCCGTCGTCTTATCAATGCACTTAAGCGTGCCCGCGCTCGTAGGAACGATGGCATACTTATCCGTCAAAGCCGCACCAGTCCAGTAATAACCCTCGGAAGCGTCAATGTTCTGCCAAGAAACTTCGCCCGTGGCAATCTTAATGCGCATAAAGGAGCCGTTGCCGTAGGTCGCGTTGTAATTCTCGTCATACGAAATATCGACCGTACCAACATAGACGTACTCGCCGTCCGAAACGACGGTGCAGGAGCTCTGCGTCAAGTCCGTCAAACCGGGCGTCAGCCACTTGCAGATCAGCTTGTCTGCAGTAATCGCCTGGACCGCACCGCCGTTGAGCGGAACGATGATAAGGCCATTGGTGTAGATCGGACGAGAGGTATAACTCACCTTGGAGGCAAGCGGCGCAGAGGCAACCTTTTTGCCCGTGGACGAATCGATCTTAATGAGCTCGTTCTCGGTCGCGATGTACACAAAGCCGTTAGCGATGACAGGCTCGCTGCAGTTGGCATACTGCTGACCAGACTCGGCCTTCCAATCGAAGGCCCACTTAAGACCGGCGGCCTGCGCAGGCGTCTTGGCATCCGTTACGGTCGAACCGTTGCCACTGTTGCCGTAGCCGGCCCACTCGGCATCCCAATCAGGAGTCGTCGCGCTCGGGTCCACGACAATCTTGTCGGGATCGGGCATGGCCGAATCGTCGGTGGTATAGGCAAGCGTAACCTTATCGCCGCTCTTGAGCGTAATCTGATTGGCGCAGAGTAAGGAGGGCTCTCCGTTGATATACAGGTGCCAATATTTATTGGTCGCAGCATCCCAGGCATACGGCTTGTGATCGAACGGCGAGTTGATGGAATTGAGGAACCAGTACTCACCACTCTGGGAGCCGTTGTACGTAACGCCCTTGGCCTTCAGGACCGTCTCAATAAGGTTCTGAGCCGTAGAGCCCTCGGGCAGGGAAACATTGCTTGCCGAGCCCCAGCGAGTATTGTTGCCGTTGACATCGGGACCGATAACATCGACAGACCCAAGAACCTGGCCAGGAAGGGCATCGGCGTCAGCACCATACATAAAGGTGACGGCATCGCCCTCTTGGAGCTCATAGGCACCGGCGCCAACGTCGGCGAACTTGCCATTTACATAGAAGCGCCAATAGCTATTAGTCGCAGCATCCCAGCCATAGGACTTACTATCGAACGGCGAAGTAATGCCGTTGAGGAACCAGCCCCAAGACGATTCGCCAGCATCGAGAGTAAGACCGGTCTGCTCAAGGAGATCCTTGGCAGTAGAGCCCGCCTTGAGACTCGTCTGGCCCGTCGAAGCCCAAACCTGCTGCTTGCCGTCCTTGTCCTTACCAAGGACCTGAACGGAAGCATGGACGGAATCGGACGGCAACTTATCGCCCCAGCCACCGTAGAACCACGTAACGGTATCGCCAGCATGAATGGTGACATTGTCTGCCGTGTAGTCGCTCGACTTGCCGTTGATGAACAGCTGCCAATAGGTCGAATAATCTTGGGGCGTACCCAGCTCAACACCGTTGTACTTAAGGCTCAGAATGAAGGAGCCAGCAGCAACGGCGTCGATGTCATTCGCCTCAAGCGCGACCTTCGTAAGGTCAAGTGCGCTCGAACCGGACGTCACCACATACTGCGCGTTATCGACCCAAGTCTGAGTCTTGCCCTGGGCATCGCGACCAATGACGGTCACATTTGCGGCAACCTGGTCCTTAACGACAGGGGACGAGCTACCAGCCGTATAGGCAAACTCAACCTTCTGCCCCTGGGTGAGCTTAACGCTGCTCGCGCCAACCGAGGAAGACGCACCGTCGACGAACAGCTGCCAGAAGGCATAAGTCGTCGGATCGAAGGCAAGCGTACGGCCATCGCTCGGGGATGTGATGCTTTTGAGGTAGAAACCGTATGCCGTGTTCGGATCGTAGTCTGCCTTGAAGCCCGTCTTCTGCTGCAGCTTAACGAAGGCATCCGCAGCCGTCGCGCCCTCGTCGAGCTTGAGCTGCGTGGGTGCCACCCAGGTCTGAGCCTTGCCGTCGGCATCGGTGCCGATAATCGAGAACGAGACCTCGACTTGCTTCTTGGCGACATCGCCGGTTTCTGTCGGGTTCTCTGTCTGAACGGCAGCCGCGGCGGCAGATCCTGCTTGGCCAGCGGATGCCGCTGAAGACTGCTCGCTCGCGGCAGGGCTCTCCCCCGTCGCCGAGCCTTCGTCGCCAGTTGCTGCCTTTGATGCGGCGGCACTAGCTGCAGGCGCGCTCCCAGAATCCGAAACCTCGGCGCCGCTCTGCTCAGCGGCACCGCCCGCAAGCGCTGCGTCCTCGCCCGGCGTCGTAGCCTGAGCCACAGCCTCGGCAATGCCCTCGGCGCCCTCGGCCCACAGCTGAGCCGGCGTGGTGCTGAAGGCCATCGCGAAGGCCAGGAATGCCACCAGGCAGCGCTTTGCCACGCCGCGCGCGATTACGCCACGGCGACGAAGCGAGGCACGCTGGCACTCGTCCTCAAACATATCCATTTGTCTCCTATTGTCTGTACTTGGAGCGTTGCCTTGAAGCTGCCCCACGTCATCGCGCATGTTGCGCCCGAGTTCCCCCATCGGGGTCCCCCTTCCCTCCAGAGCCCTATGCACACCGGCGGCATACGCCGCAGCCGCATGCAAGATGGGAGGCGATCCGACTTAACCTTAACGGCTCAGGCGCGCCGTCCGATCTGCGACGCGAACATCCCGAGCCAAGAGGAATTACGGTTACTGGTACAGCCGGGGACTTGCACCCCGATTCCCCCAAACGCGCAGGAAAACCGCGCATTCGTGCGTCTCCGCACCACCATCTAGGCCATCGATTAAAACCGTCAATATGCTATCACGCAAAAGGGCCTCGCACGCAGGCGAAGCCCAAGGTAAAAGCTATTGTTTGCGAAAGGAAAATGCGGTGACGGTCGCAGCCTCTAGCGCTTGCCGCCGTGGCTGTTGAGCCAGATATTGCGGCCCAGCATAAGCGCCAGCACCAGCGCGCTCACGTAGCCCATAAAGCCAATGACCGGGATACCAAACACAACCGGCTCGATGCGCGCGTAGTACACCACCGACGAACCGATAAACAAGCCGGCGATAACAATAGCCATCGACATGCGGTCGATAATTTCACCCAGCTGTCGCAGCGCCTTATCGCTGCTCATGATCTGCGTGTTCACCTTAAGCTGGCCGCGTGTGAGCATGCGCGAAGCCAAGCCCAGATACTCGGCCGCCTCGAGCGAGCCTTTTGCCGCGCGATAGCTGCTCGCGGCAAGATCGCGGCTCATCTCGCGCATGCGGGCGTAGGTGCTCTTCTCGTTTTTGATGTGCGTCTGGATGATCTGGATCATGTTGACGTTGGGCATGTACTCGGTCAGCAGACCCTCGAGCGTCACCATGCCGCGCGCGAACATCGTCACCACGCTCGGCAGCTCAACGTCGTTTTTGCGCGCCAAGTTTAGCAGCGAGGTCAAAAACTCGCCGATATCCAGATCCTTCAGGTCAAGGCCCGCAAAGTCAGCCACGATAAAGTCAAGATCGGACAAAAAGGCCGAATGATCGAGCTCAGCCGAGTCGCCACGCGTCACGGCGAAGCGCATGAGCGAATCCTTGAGCTTGGGCACGTCACCCTCGGCCACGGCGAAAATCATGTCCTTGACGATACCGCGATCGTGGCTCGACATGCGTCCGACCATGCCCAAGTCGATAAAGTAGACAATGCCGTCCTTGAGGATGATGTTTCCCGCATGCGGGTCAGCATGGAAAAAGCCGTCGTCGAGCACCTGCGTCGAGTAGTCCTCGACGATTGCAGCACCGATCTTTTCCAAGTCATAGCCCTCGGCCACCAAGTGTTCAGGATCGGCGATCGAAATGCCGTCGACGTAGTCCATAACCACCACGTGCTCGGTGCACAGGTCCAGATAGGATTTAGGGCACGTCACGCCATGAACGCTCTTATGGAACTCGTAGAAGTCGTTGAGGTTTTTGGCCTCGGCCAAAAAGTTGGTCTCCTCGCGAAACGAGGTCCACAACTCCTCGACTACGCCGTGCAGGTCAACGAATTGATCGGTGTTGACGAACTTGGAAACAATGCGCACCACCGAGCGGATGATATCGATGTCCTGCGCCATAACCTGCTGCGCACCGGGGCGCTGCACCTTGACGGCTACGTCCTCGCCCGTCACCAGACGAGCGCGGTGCACCTGCGCGAGCGATGCGCTACCAAGCGGATTGGGGTCGATCGCATCGAACATCTCCCCCAGGCGCAGGCCGTATTCCTCTTCCAAGCAGCGGAGCACTACCTCGTACGGCACCGGCTCCACGTCGGAACGCAGACGGCGCAGCTCATCGCAAAAGCGCTGCGGCAGAATCTCGGACCGGTTGGCCAGAATCTGCCCCATCTTGACGAACATGGGGCCGAGCTCCTCGAGCAGGCGGCGCAAGCGAACCGGCGTGAGGTTATCCCACACACGGTACTTTTTGACCAAGCGAACAATCTGCCCGATGCGTTCGCGACGACCCGCCGGCGTGAGCTGGTATTCCTCGTCCGGCGCCATCGCGTCGGGCTCTTCGGGCACCATATCGACAGCGCGCGGCTTTTTGCGAGCGCCCGAGACGGCGGCATCGACCTCATCGACAACCGCCGCCTCGTCACCCAAAGGATCTAGATTGTTGTAATCGGTGGTGGAATCTGCCATCTGCGCTGCTACTCGGCCTCTTCGGTATCCTTCGCATCGTCGGGCTCAACGGACTCGACGGGCACCGAGGTCACGTTGTCCTCGACCGAATCGACGATGTCGCGCACATGGGCTAGGAAGGCCGTGCGCTCAGGGGCGGTCATAACGCGGACGCGGGCAAGGATGAGCTCGTCGAGCACGCGCTGGGCCGCAGTCTCGCCCTGTATGCCCAAGCGCTCGGTCAGATCGGAGATGGTGCCACCGGCCTGCTCGAACATGTCGGACACGCTGCGGGCGATATCGGGGGTGGCGGTGTCCTTGCGGACCTGCTCGCCTTTGGTGTTAAGGTCGTCGAGGACCTTCTTGCCGCCTTCGACAGCAACGGCGGCAGCGCCAAAGCCCACGTTAATGGCGCCGTTAACAAGCTGATCGAGTTTCATAACCATGGTTGTCTCCAATCACAAACAACTGCATTGGCGTTCTTGTACCCAAGATTGAGCGAAAGCGACAAAGCGTTTTAGCGCTATTCGATCGACGGGAAATCCCTACCTCACGTTGTCATTCATCGCGAAAGAGTTCTTCATGGCGCAGCTCGTGGTGTAAAGCACCTTGCCCAGCAGGGCATCGGTCTCCACGCGAACACGCTCGGCAAAGGCCTCGTTGGCGCGTGCAAGCTCGGCAGGCACCTCGACCTCGGGCAGAGCGGCTACGGCAGCGTCGACGTCATGGATCTGCTTGTGGCCCATGCCACCGATCTTCTCCTGATAATCCTCGACCGCGCGGCCGCACTCATGGAAGCGGACGTCAGCCAGCGCGCCGATCAGGCGGTTGGCCCAGTAGAAGTTTTCGGACGTCACGCGAGCCTGCGTGTCGGCATAGTACTCGGGCATAGTCTCGACGTTGGCGTACAGCGGAACCAGCGCGTTAAACGAGTTGGAACCAAAGGCCATCCACTGCACGGCGCGGTAGGCCGGCTGCGCATAGGGGCGCAGCTGCAACACGGCAAGCTGGCTGTTGCGGTTGATGCCGATGGGGCGATAGGCACCACGCGTAGCGGGCGTGCCCCTGCTGCCGTAGCAGTCGTACTCCGTGCCCTGGTAGTGGCTCGAGAGCACGTACTTGATGTCCTCGATGGTCACCTTGCGCTCGGGCACGCGGCTCCAGGGGATATCGTCGCTCTCGGGCGTGTAGTCGGCGTCGGGGCCATCCCACACGTCGCTGGGGTTGAGGCAGCGCTGCATGTACCAGGCGCGCGGCGTGTTGTAGACATGGTCGCTGTCGCTGTGCGAGCCAAAGGCCTCGCGCGGGTTAAAGACGGCAGCCGGGCCGTCGCTCTCGACGCCCAGCGTCAGGTCCAGATGCCACTCGGCCATCCAGACGCGCAGGTCGGCGGAGCACATATGGTCGGCCTGGGCGCCCTCGGCGTCATCCAGGTCAAAGCTGTCGATGCCCAGCTGGTTGGGCATGGTCACATAGGCGTCGTCAGGCACGCGCTTGGCGATCCAGTGGTGACCGCCGATGGTCTCGAGCCACCAGATCTCGTCCACGTCGCTAAAGGCGATGCCGTTGTTCTCGTAAGTGCCGTAGCGCTCGAGCAGGTCGCCCAAGATACGCACGCCGTCGCGGGCGGACTTGGCATACGGCAGCACCAGGGTCACCATGTCCTCCTCGCCCAGGCCACCGGGCTGCGCCGGCACATAGCCGTCCTCACCCTCGTTGCCCTTGGCGGGCACGTAGTCCACGAGCGGATCGGCGCCGCGGACGCGCTCGTTGGTGGTAAGCGTCTCGGTTGCGGACATGCCAACATTGAGCTCGTTGAAACCGGCCTCGGCCCAGATACCGTGGCCCGGAACAACATCGGGGACGCTCGTATAGCGCATGGGGTTATCGGGCAGCTCAACGGTCAGGTGGCTCAGGACGCTCGTGTAGACGCGCGGCTGCTCGTCGGGATGCACTACGCGCATGCGCTTGGGCTCAAATACCCCGTTGGACGAGTCCTCGTTACGCGCGACCAGGGTCGACCCGTCGTAGCTTGCGTTTTTACCGACCAGAATCGTTGTGCACGGCATGCGCATCCTCCTTGAGCGAAAAAATCAAACGGCAACAGTGTATCGCTTCGGCGCAGAAAGGGCGAAACCACGGCCTCGGCAGCCCCCGTGGTCAAAAAATGCCAAATATGAGTACTGTCACCAATTTAGTGGCAGCAAATTTCCCTGTAACGAGTGCCGAAAATCCCCATTTGCCCAAAAGCAAGACAACGTTATTCCCCATAAGTTCAATAAAATAGGCTTCCTAACGATAATGGATACCGTTAGGAAGCCAAAAAGACGTAAGACATATGTGACTATCTTGGCAACAGTACTCATATTTGGCATTGTTTGACCACGTGGTATATAGCTAACCCCCTCAAACAGCCCAAAACGCCTATTTCGATGCGCGCTCCGCCGCCTCAATCACGTGTTTGGCGAGAATCGCGGTGGTCACAGCTCCCACGCCGCCCGGCACAGGCGTGATGGTGTCAACAACCGGCTCTGCAGCATCAAAATCAACGTCCCCGACCAACTTGCCAGCGGCCTCGTCCCAATTAATGCCAACATCGATGATTGTCTGGCCCTCGCGAACCGCGTCCACACCAATCGTGTGCGCGCGCCCAACGGCCGCAACCACAATATCAGCCGCACGGCACTCGGCAGCAAGGTCGCGCGTATGCGTATGGCACGTCGTCACGGTGGCATTGCGCGCCGTAAGCATGGCGGCAACGGGACGCCCGATCACCAGCGAGCGCCCGACCACAGCAACCTTAGCTCCATCCAGCTCAACGCCGTAATGATCCAGCAAAGCAAGCACAGCTTCGGCTGTGCAGGGGGCAAAACCCTCGCCGCGCCCCGAAAGCGTGGTGAGCAGCGAAGCCGGCGTCATGGAGTCAACATCCTTGGCGGGATCGAGCGCTGCGGCGACGGCGTTCTCGTCAAGGCCGGCGGGCAGCGGGCGGAACATCAGACAGCCATGAACAGCCGAATCGGCATTGATGTCCTCGATAGCCGTCAACAGCTCGTCCTGCGAAACATCGGCAGAAAGCAAAACGCGACGAGCCTCAATCCCCACTTTTTCGCAGCGCTTGAGCGCACCGCGCTCGTAGGATAGGTCGTCCTCGCGTTCACCTACACGCACAATAGCCAACGTCGGAACAACGCCCCGCTCGCGCAGGGCTGCGCAGCGAGCAGCAAGTTCCTCAGTCAAAGCGCGAGCAACGGGAGCACCCTTCAGCAGTTCAGCCATGGCTATCCTCTCTTCCTTGCAGCGTCGGAGGCGCGGCGCGCCAGCGCCTCGGCGCGCGGCAACCATGTGTCGAGCAGCTCATCACACGCCGTCTCGAGCTCCTCGGCACGAACGCGATCCTTCATAGACGTGGTGTTCGCAAAGAGCGTCAAACTCGCGCCTTGCATAGCGGCACGGCAGAACACGGCGCCGCACGCCACATCGGACAGCAGCTGACGCGAACCCTTGTCGGCCATGTCCTCGAGCAGCGCCAGCGCACGCCCGCAGGCATCCATAATGCGATACGGCGGCAGAGCGGCCACATGCAGCGCATCCTGAATCGCGGTCGCTCGAGCCGGATCGTCACGCGGAATACCGTACGCCGCGGACACCTGCCCGTAGGCACGAACGTCCTCGGCAACCAGACCCACAAGTTCCTGCGCCAACTCATCCGCCTGGGCAAACGCGCGCGTCAGATCGTCTGCGCGATCGGCAAGCGCGGGGTTTGTCGCCCCATAGCGGGCAACCATTCCGCAAAGCGAGGCGCCCAGCGCACCTACAAAGGCGCTCGCGCTGCCACCACCGGGAACCGGCTCGCGCGCGGCCAGCGCCTCGGCAAAACCGCGACAGGTTTTATCCATCATCTCTTGGCTCATACGCACACGCACCTTCAAGTCATATATATCGGTCGGGCGGCCGACGCCGGCCGACCGCATCGATCACGTAATGGTGCTAAGTCTAGCCCATAAGTACGCGAGCGTCAGCGCACCTGGCCATCGCGGATTTCTATGGCACACGATAGGCCATGCCAACGCAAACATGGGACACATGGCCCACCTTTCGAGACTCCCGAGCAGCACAAGCTGGGGCATATCTATAAGTAAGGAACCCGTTGGGGAACGGCCGCGCAACGGCCACAAGCGATGAACGGAGGCATAAGTCGCACAGTACACAGAGACATCCGCCGCCAGCGCAATCAGTACCCCAACAGCATGCGGCGCCGTGATGTCATCAGCAGACAAGGAGGACGCCACCATGATGAAAAAGACCCTATCAATCCTTTCCCTTTGCATCGCCCTCTTTGCCGCGCTCGCCCTTGTGGGCTGCGGCGGGAGCGCATCGGGCGGCGGCAGCGCCCCCAAGAGCGAGAGCAAGGAAAAGGCCCCCGTCGCCAAGAAGACCGACTACATCTGGTTTAAGGTCGAGATGCCCGAGGGCGTCGGCGTAAGCGACTCTGCCGGCAAGAATGCCGACAGAGTCCAGCTCACCTTCCCCGAAGACGAGAACGCCTCGGCCGATCGCTTTATCCCCGTTTGGAAAAAAGCGCTGACGGCCGAGGAATCCCACGCCGACCAGGCGGAAAAGAAGGGGGATACGTTCCAGTGGAAGGATGGCGGGTCCGTCGAGTATAACGGCAGGACGTGGCTCGTCGGAACATACGAGGACAACAGCGGCATCTCAACCATGCTTTTTACCGATGTTGAGCCGGGAAGCGTCTACGTCCTCATCTCGAACTTCGACCAGCACAAGAAAGAAGCCGAGGCACTCCTCAACTCCATCGAGTTCCCCGATGACATGGAAGAGGCAGTTTCCGAGGCACGCGAAGTCGAGATTTCGAGCATCGAGATCAAGTAACGGGACACCCGCACGCGCCTACGCGCACCCGCGCACATGCGCCCCATTAAAACAACGGGCGCCCAACCCGGGGAGGGCCGACAGCACCGGCCCTCCCCTCTTTTGGACCCGTGCATATTGCCACTTAACGGCGCAAATCCGGCCCTCAGAATGGGACACATGGCCCACCCTAGCGAGCCGTCCACGCGTACAGTAAAGGCAGGTAATCCATGGGCGGTTACAGATCGAGGAGGACGCGACCATGAAAAAGAAGGCCTTTGCGATTCTCACCCTCTGCATCAGTCTCTTTGCCGCGGTTGCCCTGGTGGGCTGCGGTGGCAGCGGCGGCGCTACCGGCAGTGGAGGTGGCGGCGGAGCAGAAAAGCCAGCCGTGGATATGAGGACCGACTTCATTTGGTTTAAGGTCGAGGTCCCCGAGGGCGTCGAGATCACCGACGTCGCAGGCGACACCGCCGACAGGGCCCAGTTTAAGTTCACCGAGAGCGAGCACGCCAGCGATCGCTTCATCCCCGTCTTCGACTCTGACAAGAACGCCGATGAACTGTTCGACTACGAGGCAAAGTGGAATGCCAGCTTTGAGTGGACCGAGAATGACCCCGTCAAGTACAACGGCAAGACTTGGCGCAACGCTTCCTATACACACTCGGGCGGCGTAACGACCGAATACTTCACCGACGTTGACGGCGGCAGTGTGTATGTGCGTATCGACAACGTCGAGGAGCACAAGGACGCCGTCGAGACCATGATGAAGTCTCTGGAATTTGCCGACGACATCGCCGAGGCCAAGACCGAGGCCATGGACGTCAAGCTCGACGATATCGAGATCAAGCGCTAAGCGACTGGCGAGCGCAACGGGAAACACGGTCGCAGTGCAAACAAGCGACGGTACCCCAGCGCTTCGTACCCAGGGAGGGCCGGTAAACCGACCCTCCCTTTCTTATGCCTGTAGCCGACGAACGCGAGGATGCCGGACGCCGGAACCGCCCCAAATGTGGCAACAGTACGAAAACGACAAACACCCCAACACGTCCGCCCACCGATTTATTGCGCCGCGCAGACAATTAAACCAGCATCTTTAAACATCTGGGCAGTATAGTGACCAAAACTATCGCATAACCGCACTCTGCGAATGGAGAAGTTATGACCGAACACCATGCCATCAGCCGCCGAGCGTTTACGCTGGGCCTAGGGCTTGCGGCGTTGTCACCACTTGCAAGCCTGCCCGAAACCGCAGCGCCGGGCATTCCCCTGCGAGCGGCATTTGCAGACAACACACCCGCACCGTCGGACAGCCTCCACAATTTCGTCATTCGCCTTCGCCCCGCGGGCTATTTTCGCACCGCGAGCGTCAACCAAGACGGCAACGTTCGCGGCAACGTCTGTCACCTGTTTAACGACGGCACGTCCAGCAAGCTCATCCTTGAGAACGTAACGACCAAGAATGACGATACAAACTGGTACGCCATCCGCACCTTGCTCAATTTCGAAGAGCATAAAAAGACGGGCTACAGCATTTGGTCGGTCGACGACGACTCGGACAAAGATGGAAAGGTCATCCACGTATGGGGCGGCGAGTATGACAACAAGCCCAGCCGCGCTTTTGCGTTCGAGCGTCAATCAAACGGAACCTACATCATCCGAGACCGCACGGTCGAGAAAGAAACCGAGAAAAAAGACATTAAGTACCTGGCAATAGAATCGAACGGCAAAGACCAGGACAACAATAAGATCTGCCATAAGAGTAAGAGCATTCCGTGGGAGCTCGAACTTATCGGTTACGACATGAAAAAGAACGATGCCACGGTTAGCAGCCTCGACTGGATCACGTACAGCAGCTACGTCGACGGACCATGTTGGATGAAATACGTCGACGACAACAAGTTCCTCGACGAGCTGAGCATCCCGGGTACGCACGATTCGGGCACCTGCAGCGTGGACAACGACACTGAGCCCCAATCCTCGCAAGTAAAATGCCAGCAGGATTACATTCCCACGCAGTTGCTCGAAGGCATTCGCTATTTCGATATCCGGCTCGGAAAGGGCGATGACCCCGGCATCGACCACGGGATTTTCTACCTACTCAAAAAAGACGGGAACTATCTGCATCTCTCCGATGTCATAGGCTACTTCAAAACGTTTTTGAACGAAAACCCGACAGAAGCGCTCATCATGCTTGTATCACGAGGCAACGACGAGGCTACCGACGAAAGTGTTACGACGGCTTTCGCCAAGGTTTTGGACGACAACCCCAAACTGTTCTATACGTCGAGCCGCGTTCCCACACTGGGCGAGGTGCGCGGAAAGATCGTCCTGCTACGTCGATTTGGACTCGACGGCGACAGCGTAAGCGGCCACACGTGGGGACTCGACCTCACCGAATGGGATAACAAAATCGCAGTGCACACCGACAGCAGTTCCATGTGTCTCGTCCAAGACGCGCGGGGCTTTGAAGCCGCGGGGGAAACAGGCGACAAAGAGCCCTATTGCACCAAGGTATACGCCCAGGACAAGTACAAACTCACGGGAACCGACAAGCTCAGCTGGGTCGATAATGCGCTGAAGGAAACGACCGGGCGCACGCGCAACGAGGTAGATGTCGAGGACGATAACGGGGCCAAGGAGAAAGTCCTGGAGCGTTGCTGGTCTATCAACTACACCAGCTGCACGGGCTTGTCGCACGGAGGCAATCCTTTTACCTCGGCACGAGTAGTCAACGAGCATCTGTATAAGAGCCCGTACATCAATCCCAGCGGCATCGAGGATACAAAGTCAGATTACCTCAAGCACATTGGCATCATCGCATCCGACTTTGTTGATGCGGCGCTGGCCCGGAGCATCTACCAGCGCAATTACAATTACGATACGAAGCACACGCAGTCGGCTTCGTGCTGCCTCCCGACCCGCATGCGCATGACGTACGGCGACTCGCTGAGCGATGCCTCGCTCCAGGATGGCAAGACCGTTGGCGAGGGCCATTTCCGCCTTGTCGACAGCAGCAACGTACTCAACGTGGCGGCTTCGGGCCATGCGTTTACCATCGAATACGTGGATGTCGACGCCTTGGGCAACGAGACCGTTACGGGGCTGCAGGGATCCGTGCCCATCGATATCGATCCGCGCGCACTGACACCCCACTTTGAGGGGCTCGAAGGCCTTAAGGCCGGCGAGGATGTGCGCACAAAGGTCGCGGCGCTGCTCGAGGGCAAACTCGAAAACGATGCCTGCACGGCTCAGCTCGAGTTTGTGCACGACGCGGACGGCGCTCCGGGCACGGCAATGGTCGAGGGCGAGGCATTTACCGCGGGAACGTACTGGGTGCGCGCGAACGGTCTTTTGGGCGACGCGGCGCAAAACTACAAGCTTGCTAATGACGGAGCCGCGAGCTTTACCGTAGCGGCCTCGAGCAGTGCAGGCGGCACCGGCACCGACGGTGGCACGGGTTCCAACGCAGGCAGCGCTGATAAGAACGGTAAGGGCAACAAGGGCAAGAACTCGGGCGGAAAACTCGCCGACACGGGCGACGGCTCCGGCATTGCCGCCGGGCTCGCTGCCGCCGCCGTAGCGACAACGGTCGCCGGCGCGGCAATGCTTGCCAACGACCGCGAAAACGCTGGGGACGGTAGCGAATAGGCAAGCCGGCCTTTTAGACACATCGACTCAATGGGGGGCGCAGGACACCGTTCTGTGCCCCCGATTTTTACCTTGGCCCAAACGCCGCCATAGGCTACATCACCATGTTCAGCGCGTTAACAAACTCCTGGGCCTTCGCACGGCTGCTCAGGCTAAAAACACAAGCAGTCAACAGCCTGTTACGCAGAAAAACATCGCGGCCCTTGATCCTGTTGACCCCCGTAATGTCCTTAAGATAGACAATCTCGGTGTGCTTGCCACCAAAAGTGCCCTTCTTGAGCACCTCAATACGGTTGGGGTAGATCTTGACGTCTTTATACCTACCCGAACCTTTGTCCTGGAATAGCAGCGTGTTATTGTCCATACGCGTCACTCCCGTGGGATTCGCTAAAACTGCCTCTATGGTCACATTTTAGTCACCGCAAGGCCCCATGCGAAGATGTCAGACAGCACAGCAATTCGTGTCCGCGCGAGGCTTTAAACTAAATGCGATAAAGACGCATTCCACAAAAGGAAAGTGGGGCGACAGTGATGGGCGAACTGGTAAACCGTGGAGAATCGGCAATCGTGCCCGAAGGTTTTTACAAGCAGGTCTCCTCGATTCTCAACGCCGCTCGCGACAAGGCCTATACCGCCGTTAACTTTGCGATGGTTGAGGCATATTGGGAGATCGGCAAGAGTATTGTTGATGAACAGGGCGGAGAGGGGCGCGCCAAGTATGGCGATGCACTGATCGACGAACTTGCCGTTAGATTGACTAAGGATTTTGGCAGAGGCTTCAACGCCAGAAGCTTAAGATACATGCGTCAGTTTTATCTTGCGTTCCCAATCCGGAACGCGCTGCGTTCCGAATTGAATTGGACACATTACCGCAGGTTATCGCGTATAACCGACCCTGATGCTCGAACATGGTACATGAACGAATGCGCCGATTCTCGTTGGAGCACGCGTCAGCTCGAACGCCAGATCAACACCATGTTCCGCGAGCGCCTACTTGCCAGCAAGGACAAGGAGGCCGTCACCCAGGAAATCCAAAAGAGCGCCCCGGCTCGTCGCCCCGAGGATATCATCCGCGACCCATATGTACTGGAGTTTTTAGGTTTCTCGGACGATACTGCGTTTCGCGAGAGCGATCTAGAGCAGGCGCTCATCACGCATCTTCAGAAGTTCCTGCTGGAGCTTGGCCGTGGTTTCGCTTTCGAGGCGCGCCAAAAGCGCATCACCTTTGATGGGCGCCATTTCTATATTGACCTTGTTTTTTACAACTATCTGATGCGCTGCTTCGTGCTCATCGACCTTAAGACGGACGACCTTACGCATCAGGACCTGGGCCAGATGCAAATGTATGTGAACTACTACACGCGCGAGCTCATGAACGAAGGCGACAATCCGCCCATAGGCATCGTGCTCTGCGCGGACAAAAGCGATTCGATTGTCGAGTACACGCTGCCCGAAGACAACGACCAAGTGTTTACCGCCAAATACCTGCCGTATCTTCCAAGCAAGGAAGAGCTGGCGCGCGAGCTGAGTGCCGAGTACCGCGCCATCAACGAAGCGACTAATGGCGAAACGCAAGGGTAGCAGCACGTTGCGACCGAAGCCACCGCAGCCGTCGCAGGCGCACTCGCGGTTGCGACGCACGCTACGAAACAATACCGGTCATGGACGCCGGCAACGACATTCTAGCCGTGGCTGGCGAGCGTGACCTGACAGGCAAAGACGCGGCCTTCGTCTGATGTGGGTCCATTGGCTGCCACAGAAAAGGGCCGGTTGCAGCCGGCCCTTTAGACGATAATACCTGCGTTGCCCGCGCTTCCGAAGTGTGACTAGCTGAGGAGCGGGTTCCGCGGCACAACCTGATTTTACCCAGTGAGGAGGCTCTTTTGCAGCCGCTCCACTGTTTATTTACATCTGGCACCCTCAAACAATCAGACGGCAGCCCGCACTCCTGAGAGCTGCCCCGCACCCCCGGCCATCACCTTACGGCAACAACCGGTGCTACTCCCCTACTTCCCAAATAGCGCACCCAGCAGACCGCGGCGTTTGGGCTTCTCCTCTCGGTAGGAACCCTCGACGGCGGCTGCAACCTGGCGCGGTTGCTCGCCGCCTCCACGGCGCACGATCTGGTACAGGAAGGGCGATTTAACGTATTTGACCTCGAAGGGCGTGGCGTGCACGGTGCTCTCACCGGACAGATGCAGGCTCGGGCTGAGCGGCGCCACGATATGCGTTTCGCGCTTGTCGCTAAACACCACCGCGGCCGCGCGGCCCGTCTGGCCGTTTACGGCAATGCGCACCTGCTCGCCATCATGCGCAAGTCCGCCAGCGCCATGGGGAAATAGAAGAGCATCATGTCGTTTTGGATCGCGTCTTCCACGTCGTGCCCGGCAAAGGCATCCGGATACTGGCGCACCAGCTGCAGCGCGTTGGCACGTGCCTGCTGCGGCGAGATTTCGCAGGGAATACCCTGCTCGGGCACATACTCCGCACCAACGCCCATGGTCAGGCGCTTGCTAAACGTCCCCGGCTTGAGCAGGTCCGCAATGCCGATCTTATTGCCGCAGGACGGGCACTCAAACACACGCTGCGTTGACTCGCCCTCAAAGGACGCTCCGCAGAAGGGGCAAGGAATGCTCACATGCGTGGCCTCTTGGAACTCCTGCGCCGTGCCGCGATCCTCCCACAGCAGATGTTCCAGGACCGACTGATTGCGCCAGTGCGCATTGAAGAAATACCAGTCCGGGTCCTGCGGGCGCTCGAGTTGCGACACATGCGTGAGTTTGAGCAGTCCATCCACCACCGTCAACGGCGTATGGCGAATACCCAAAGCGCTCTTGGGCTCTCCGGCGTCCGCCTGCCACGGAACCACCGTGCCGCAATAGGCGCACTCAAAGCTGCGCTTAGCCTGGTGCGAGTACATAGGGCCGCCGCAGTTTTGACATTTTATGGCAAACATCTCGTCCATGGAAACGTCCTCCTTTGCACAGGGGCTGTCGACATTAAGTATGTCGAGCAAGCAGGCACATGCCCATACCCATGTGGCCCAAAATGGACCACCCAGGCAGACGAGAAGGCTCGTTCGTTAGCACCGGCAGACTATTGCTGCATTTTCTGAGCATCGGCGCACGGCGCCCCCGTGCGAGCTACACTATCCCCTTAAACATGATTGTGAGGACGACCGCTATGCTATTTGTAAATCGGCTGGTACATACGCTTGTTCCCGGCAGCGAGAGCGAGCCGGTCGATGCATCTTGCCGCACCAACGCGGGCTTTTCCGCAAGCCTCGTCTGCATTGGCCTCAACATCACCCTGTGCCTGGCCAAGGGCATCGCGGGTCTGCTCGCCGGCTCCGTCTCCCTCATCGCCGACGCTTTCAACAACCTCTCCGATGCCTCGAGCAACATTGTGAGCCTGCTCGGTTTCCGCCTTGCCAGCCGCCCGGCAGACGAAGGCCACCCCTATGGTCACGGCCGCTACGAGTACCTAGCCGGCCTGTTCGTCGCCGTCCTGGTTTGCGCCGTCGGCATCAACCTGATTCTCGAGTCGGTCACCAAGATCATCAAGCCCTCGCCCACCGCTTACACGTTTATTTCCCTTGCGGCACTGGCTACGTCCATGCTCGTTAAGCTCTGGATGGCAGCGTTCAACCGCACGCTGGGCAACCGCATCGATTCCGAGACACTCATCGCCACGGCGCAGGACTCCAAAAACGACGTCATCACCTCGGGCTCGGTCTTAGCGGCGGCGCTTATTTCGCAAGCGACAGGCTTTGACCTCGACGGCTGGGCGGGCCTGGGCGTGGGCATCTTCATTTGCATCAGCGGCATGGGCCTGGTGCGCGACGCCATCAGCCCGTTGCTGGGGCAAGCGCCCGACCCCAAGCTCGTCCAGGCAATCCGCGACAAGATCATGTCCTATCCGCAGGTCCTGGGCACACACGACCTCATGGTGCACGACTACGGCCCCGGCCGTCAGTTTGCCAGCGCACACGTGGAAATGCCCGGCGAGGGCGATGCCTTTGAGCACCACGAGATTCTGGACACCATCGAACACGATATCAAGCATCAGATGGGCATCGGTATCACGCTACACTGCGACCCCATCGCCACCACCGGCGACGACCTGCGCGGCTGGGTCAAGCGCGGCATCATGCAGATCGATCCTGCGCTCTCCATCCACGACCTGCACGAGCACGATGGCTTTGTGTCATTTGACCTTGTGCGTCCCGACGGCTTTGACATATCCGACGAGGAGCTGCTGGGGCTCGTCACGCGCATCGTGCACGAGCGCCGACCCGATGCCTCATGCGTCGTTACGTTTGACTCGGGCTTTAGCTCGCCCGACCGTCCGGCCGAGCAGCTGTAGCCCACTTAACAGCTAGTTTCCCTGCGCGCCCGAGATGCCGTTTTGTAGGGCGTTCCAGGCATCCGTCGCCATGTCGCCCAAGTTCTGCGCGGTATCGCCCAGATTTTGTGCCGTATCGCCCAGCTCTTGCGCCTTGTCTCCCAACTCCTGCGCCTTGTTGCTCAAGTCCTCCAGCGTATTGGAGCTCGAGCTGTCGGTACCGCTTTGGCCGTCGGACGAGTTGCCCGAACTGTTCTTGTGCGTGAGTTGAATTTCGAGGTTGCCGTTGTCGTTATAGTAGGCAGAAGTAACGACCCAGTTGGCATCGACGACGGGCGTTGAGCCATCATCAGTCAGGACCACGGCATTCGAAAGATCGGCGCCGCGCGACTTGAGGATCTTCTTGGCGTTGGACCAGTACTGCCCCGGGATATCACTCAGATCGACGGTGCTAGACGAGGCGGACTCGGTTTGCTCGGCAGCGGTATCGGCCGTTGAACTCCCTCGCTTGTTGAGCATGCCCGACACGATGGCAAACACAACCGACAGCGCAAAGAAGATCGCCAGCACGATGAGGATCTTCTTAATCACGCTCGACGAACGCGACGGCGTCTCTTCCTCGTCCTCGCCATATTGCGGAATCGACTTGGGGTACTCGCGATACGGCTCGCGCGACTCGTAGCGAGGCTGCGCCGTGCGAGGCATATACGTCGTCTGCTGAGGCTGCGGAATGGGATTCTGCGGCAGGTCATCATAGGGATTCGGCGTCGAGGCGGCATAAGAATCCTGCGGCGCGTAATCAAACGGGTCTGCCGCCGCGTTGCCATAGGGGCTTTGCAAAGATGCAGCGTAAGGGTCCTGCGCCGCGTCGCCATAGCCCATAACTCGTGTGGGCTCGGCAGAAGGCTGCGTCGCGGCGGGGTCGACATAACCGGGGTTGGGAACAACGCGGGTCGCATCGGCGCTATCGCCAGCCTGCGCGGAACCGCAGCCGCCCATCACGGTTGTCTTGTCCTGATCCATGCAACGATTCCTTTCCGTCGCCTGTAAGCATCAAGTTATCCATGCATTCTACCAGCGCAAAAGCCTATGATGGGCAGAGTCCGTCGGTATCTACAAGACATGCGCGGGCCTAAGGATCAAAAAGCCCCGCCGGGCCTTGGTAGGCGCGACGGGGCGGGCAAGCGGCTATGAGCGGCGAGCTTAGAACAGGCCGGTGATGTTGCCGTCGTTGTCGACGTCGATGTTCTCGGCCGCAGGGACCTTGGGCAGGCCCGGCATGGTCAGAACACTGCCAGTCAGTGCGACCACAAAGTGGGCGCCGGCGGAAACCTTGAGCTCACGCACCGTGATGCGGAAGTTCTCGGGAGCGCCCAGGGCCTTGGCGTTGTCGCTAAAGCTGTACTGCGTCTTGGCCACGCATACCGGCAGGTTGCCAAAGCCGTTCTCGCGCAGCT
This sequence comes from Collinsella sp., assembly GCA_036304065.1. Taxonomy (GTDB): domain Bacteria; phylum Actinomycetota; class Coriobacteriia; order Coriobacteriales; family Coriobacteriaceae; genus Collinsella. The sequence goes on from JAXIZI010000014.1 coordinate 52,407, forward strand.
CGGCAAGCTGACGCTTGGCGGCCGGCGTAAAGTCAACGCCGTCGGCGCGGTAAACCTTGGTGGCAACAGCATCGAGGGCGTCGGCCACATCGGCGCCGTCCTCATAGGCAAACTTGAGCTCGCTCGGCTGCTCAATCAGACGCATGACCTCATCGGCCAGCTCGAGCGCGCCCTCGCCGCCCTTGGCCCAGACCTCGGAAAGCTTAACGTTGACGCCGAGCTTCTGGCACTCGGACTCGATGAGCGCAAGCTCGGCCTCGGTGTCCGTCGGGAAGCGGTTGATGGCGACCACGCAGGGCAGACCATAAACGTTCTGGATGTTGTCGACGTGACGCAGCAGGTTGGGCATGCCAGCCTTGAGTGCCTCGAGGTTCTCCTCGTTGAGGTCGGCCTTGGCGACGCCACCGTTGTACTTCAGCGCACGAGCGGTCGCAACGACCACGACGGCGCTGGGGCGAACGCCCGTCATGCGGCACTTAATGTCGAGGAACTTTTCGGCGCCCAGATCGGCGCCGAAGCCGGCCTCGGTAATGGCGACATCGCCAAAACGCATGGCCATGCGCGTAGCCATGATGGAGTTGCAGCCGTGGGCAATGTTGGCGAAGGGACCGCCGTGGACAAACGCGGGCGTGCCCTCGAGCGTTTGCACCAGGTTGGGCTTGAGCGCGTCCTTAAGCAACGCGGCCATGGCACCCTGGGCCTTAAGGTCGCGGGCACGGACGGGCTCGCCGGCAAAGCTATAGCCGACGACAATCTCGCCCAGGCGCTCCTTGAGATCGCTGATGCTCGTAGACAGGCACAGGATTGCCATGACCTCGGAGGCGACGGTGATATCGAAGCCGTCCTCGCGCGGCACGCCCTGAGCCTTACCGCCAATGCCGTCGATGACGTGGCGCAGCTGACGGTCGTTCATATCGACGACGCGCTTCCAAGTGATGCGCTTAACGTCAATACCGAGCTGGTTGCCCTGCTGGATGTGGTTATCGAGCATGGCGGCCAGCAGGTTGTTGGCAGCACCGATGGCATGGAAGTCGCCGGTAAAGTGCAGGTTGATGTCCTCCATGGGAATGACCTGGGCCCAACCGCCGCCAGCGGCACCGCCCTTGACGCCAAAGACGGGACCGAGCGAAGGCTCACGCAGGGCCACGGCGCTCTTGATACCGCGACGACGCAGGCCATCGGCCAGACCGATGGTCGTGGTGGTCTTGCCCTCGCCCGCGGGCGTTGGGTTGATAGCGGTCACGAGGACGAGCTTGGCCTGGTGATCAGTCGGCTCGTTGAGCAGTGAATAGTCGACCTTAGCCTTGTCGAAGCCGTACGGAATAAGGTGCTTAACGTCGACGCCGGCGTTCTTGGCCACCTCGGTAATAGGCAGCGGCGTGACAGAACGTGCGATTTCGATGTCAGTAGGCATGGGCGGTCCTTTCGTTACCGAATGAGAAAAAGACCAATTCAGCATAGCACGGGCGCGCAACAGTAAAACGCCCATAACCGATGAACGGCGATATGTTTACCCGATGCCCAGCGATAGTCCAACAGCCCGCCAAAACAAAACGCCCTAAACGGTAGGTTCAATCCCCAGGTGCTCAAAGGTGCGGAGGGTTGCCTGACGGCCCTGCGGCGTACGAATCATCAATCCGCACTGCAGCAAATAGGGCTCATAGACATCCTCGAGCGTGCCTGGGTCCTCGCCCACCGCGCTGGCAAGGGTCGTAAGTCCCACGGCGCGACCGGAGAACGTCTTGGCGAGCGTCTCCAAAATGCGAATATCCATCCAGTCCAGACCGAGCTCGTCGATCTCGAAGAACTCGAGCGCCTGGCGACAGATATCGAGCTCGATGGGGCCGTTGCCGCGCACCTGTGCGTAATCGCGCACGCGCTTGAGCAGACGGTTGGCAAGACGTGGCGTGCCGCGCGAACGCGAGCCGATCTCGAGTGCACTGGGATGGTCGATCGTCACGCCCAGGATAGTCGCCGAGCGCGTCACAATCTGCGCGAGCTCCTCGACCGTGTAGTAATCCAGGCGATATGAAATGCCAAAGCGGTCGCGCAACGGGCCGGTCAACATGCCTGAGCGGGTCGTTGCCGCCACCAGCGTAAACTTGGGGATATCCAGGCGAATCGAGCGCGCCGCCGGACCCTTGCCAATCACGATATCGAGGGCAAAGTCCTCCATCGCGGGGTACAGGACCTCCTCGACCGAACGGTTGAGGCGGTGGATCTCGTCGATAAACAGCACATCGCCCGGCTGCAAGTTAGTAAGGATGGCCGCCAGGTCGCCCGTGCGCGCGATGGCAGGGCCACTCGTGGTCTTGATCTGAGCGCCCAGCTCGTTGGCGATAACGGTGGCCAGCGTGGTCTTGCCCAGGCCCGGAGGACCCGAGAAGATCACGTGGTCGAGCGTCTCGCCACGGCTCTGCGCCGCTTCGATCAACACGCGCAGGCTCTGCTTGATGTGCTCCTGGCCGCAGTAATCGTCCAGGCGCTGAGGGCGCAAAGTGCGGTCGACATCGAGATCCTCGGCCGTCAGCTCCGAGCCCACCATGCGCTCGCCGTGCGCCATGGATGCCGCCGGCGAGTTACCGGGCGTCGCCCACAAGTCCTGAGAGTCATCGGCTTCCCACATCACGCATCCATTCCGAGTCGCTTAAGCGCCGCGCCGAGCAGATCCTCGACACGCATATTCTGCCCATCATACCCGCTCAGGGCAACATCGGTCTCCTGCGGGCTAAAGCCCATGGAAAGGAGCGCCGCACGGGCATCATCGATCACCGAGGGAGCGGCAGCGGGCACGGGCATCGCAACCTGTCCGGAAATCACGTCGACCGGCACAAAGCCCTTATCCTTGGCAAAGGTGCTCTTGAGTTCCAGGATCAGGCGCTGAGCTGTCTTTTTGCCCACACCGGGTACCTTGGCCATGCCCTTGTCGTCCTCGGCCATCACCAGCGAATACAGCTGCCCCACGGTATAGGTGGAAAGCACGGCGAGCGCCAGGCGCGGGCCAACGCCCGAAACGGACACGAGCCGGTCGAACATCGTGCGCTCATCCTTTGAGGAAAAACCGAAAAGTGTCATGGCGTCCTCGCGCACCTGCATACGCGTGTAGAGGCGGACCTCGCCGCCGGGCGTCGGCAACGTGGCCGCAGTGCTGCCCGAGATGCCGAGCTCAAAGCCAACGCCCGACACATCGACGACAGCCGAGCTCATCGTGGCCTCGACAAGCGTTCCGTGGAGCTGGGAGATCATCAGTATCCGGTTCCTCTCTGTTGATAGAACTCGCCACCGGTGAGGGCGCGGGTGCGGCTGAGGTTTACGTGGCAGATGGCGCAGGCCAGGGCATCGGCGGCATGGTCGGGATGCGGGTCGTGGTCGAGCTGTGTTAGAGTGCGTACCATGTAGGCGACCTGCCGCTTGTCCGCGGCGCCGGTGCCCACCACAGCCTGTTTGATCTGCATGGGCGTGTACTCGCCAATCTCGAGCGCGCATTCCGAAAGCGCTACGAGTGCAGCACCGCGGGCATGCGCCGTGGGGATGGCCGAACGAACGTTGGCGCCAAAGTAGATACTCTCGACAGCAGCCGTGTCGGGTCGATAACGCTCGACGACATCCTTAAGGTCACGGGCGATATGCGACAGGCGCACCGCGAGCGGACTTCCGGCACTGGTCTCGATGCAGCCATAGGCACGGCAGCGAACCTCGCCGCGCCGCTCCTCGATAATCCCCCAACCCGTATGGGCCAAACCGGGGTCGATGCCCAAGATAACCAAGCCAACCTCCCCTCGCCACAAGCACAGCGCAAGACAAGGCCCCGCGCATCATTCACGAACGTCTGTTCTAGAATAACACAACGCTAGCCCTATAAGTCAGCCGAGATCGAATTGTAGGTTGAGTATACGCAAGCGAGCGCCCGCCAGAGCGAGCAAGGTGCCTTGAAAGAGGAGGGCATTGACCTGGCGGTCATGTCCGACGATTGAAAGGCAGATTGCCGCTCTGGCGGGCGCGCAGCGACCTAGTTCTGAGAGAAGAACGGAAATTGTCGGGGATCAACCGGCGGATGCGGCATCGGGCCACCCTGGGGCCCACCCTGCGGACCACCCTGGCCGCCCATCATCTTATCGATGGCGTCCTGGACCTCGCCCTCAAACTTTTTCATGCCCTCGTGCAGGCGGCGCTGGCCGTCCTCGGAGCGCAGCTGCTCCATCTGCTCGGGCGAAATACCCAACAGGTCACCCAGTAAGCCCATCATCTCGCCACGCATGCGTTCGCTTGTATCTTCGTCAGCAAAGCGGTTCACCTCGGCGCGCGCCAGCGCATCGACCGTCATGCGTTCCTTGCCGCTCAGCCCCAGGTCGGACCACGCGAGCATGTACGGCCAGGCGCGCTCGACAAACGAACGGGCCGAGACGATCGGCGCCGTCGGCAGCATGCGGCGAGCCGCCTCGCCCTGACGCACGAGCATCAGCAGCAGTGAGCAGGCCTCGGGCTTGCCGGCAGCCATCGGAATGTCGTCGAAGGGACGGCTGCGGTCGACGTGCGACTCGAGCGTGCCATCGACCTCGCCTGGCTCAAGCCCGCCGAGCAGCTGCGCCGCGCGGTCGAGCATGTCGACCGGACCGTCAAGCGTCGAGAGCGCTTGTGCCAGCACGCGCTCCATGCAATCCTCCACCGCGTTGAGCGTCACGAGCTCCTGCGGCACCACGGCAGACGTACGGTTGCGCACACGCGCCACAAACTCGAGCGTCGACAGGTATACGTCACCAAAGGGCGCATAATCGCCCTGGTAGCCGCCGCAAAGCGCGGGCGCCGCCAGCGCGTACTCAGTTTTGGACAGCGGACTCAGCGCCATCGCACCCAGCTCGAGCGCCGTATCCTCCAGCATGAGGCCCAGCGTGCGAGAGCGCAGGCGCTCGGCATCGCCCGCCGACACATCGCGGTCGAGTACACGCGCGGCATCCGGCGCATCGCGCTCAACCGTGCGAATATGCAGGCGCTCGGCAATGGCGCGAACGGCGGCACAGCGAGCAGCCTCGGCCTCCTCCTGCGCCGGCGTAAAGATGCGGTTGCGTCCCAGTACCAGGCCGATCACGTTTCGCGGACCCAGGGCGTCGACGGCAAGCGCCGCCAGCAGGGACGACGGCAAGTCGCCCTCGAGCGCCACCACGGCGCGCGACGTACCGCGGGCGCGGGCGTTATCGCGAACGGCGAGCACCAGCGCCTGCCACAGCCACTCCTCGGAACGGAACTCGGGCAGTTCGTGATCTTCCAGGGCATCGAGCATCACGCCGCGCTGGATCTCCTGAACCAGCAGGCTCTCCTCAAAACACGGCGCTTGGGCCACCACGCGGCCGCAGTCGTCGAGCACAAACGAGCCGCCGGTATACACCGACTCATCGTACGCACCGACCGGCGCCATGCAGGCAAACCACACGCTGCGCTTAGATGCGATCTTGCGGTAGGCTCCGCTGCGCACGGCGGCGATCGCAGCGCTCTCGCGGTCGGTCATATCAAACGCGTTGAACTGGAAATAGGCGATGAGGTCGACGCCGGTCGGCAGCATCTCGAGCTCGCGGTCCAAGTCGAAGATCACGGCGATACGCACGCCGTCCACGTCGAAGACTGGCGGCGCCCAACGGGCATCGCCGGTCCCACCGCGCTGCAGGGCAATGCTCGAACGGGCCGGCACCACATGGCCGTCCTTGAGCATCATGTAGTCGAGCAGGGGCTGGCCCTCAAACGAAACTGCCGCGGGCACGATGCAGATCATATCGAGCTCTTGGATACGCTCGGCGACGCCGGTCAAGCCGGCAAGTATGTCGTGCTCAAAGTCGGCAGTGCCCACCAGGCCGCCGGGCAGGGCTCCCATAAAGAGCGGAGCCGGCACGCACAGGACGCGCGCACCGCGCTCGTGGGCCAGGCGCGCCTGGTCCTCGATGCGACCGCAGATACCCTCAATATCACCCAGGCGCATATCGATCTGTGCAAGTGCGAGCTTCATGGCTCAGCCCTTTCCGTCGTAAACCATCGTTGTCGTAGTAAAAGCGCCGGCCGCATGATGCAGTCGGCGCTCGCATGTGCATATGCTAGCTATGATACCCCGAGCGGGGGCGCGCTCCTAGAACGTCGCGGACCACAGCCCGTGCAGGTTGCAATAGGCATAGACGGTACCGGTCTTGGAACCGCCGGCAAAAAACGTCGCGGGCTTCATGCCGGGTTCAAGGTAATGGACCTCCAGACGGCCCTCGGCCTCAAGGGCGATCCACTCGATGTAGTGCTCGGGCACCATAGGATGCTCGACCGAGCCCACGCGCGCACGGATCACGTGACCATCGCGCTCACTCTCGACGACCGGCACGTGCTTCTCGTGCGCCGCGTCCTCGGTGTTCGCGGTCAGCTCTGTGCAGCCGGCGGGGGTTGCAACGTCGTTGCCAAGGGCGGCAATGAGCTTGCCATCGGGGTCCTTAAAGAATTTCGCCATGATGTTCTCCTTTGCTGATGTGCCGATGTTCTTGAGGTTCTTATGCCCAAAGGCAAGCGAACCATCCACGGCATGGCAAATGAACACATAACGAGCGGGGACGATGGGACAGCGCGGGCTATCCGCCCTGGCGGCCTCACCCGAGCGGGTTAACGCCCGTCGCCGCCGAGCAGTGCCAAAACATCCTCGCGGGTAAACAGCGCCGAGGAGATGCCATCGCCGCCGAGCACGCTGTTGACCAGGTCGCGTTTGGACTCTTGCATCTGCATGATGCGCTCCTCGATCGTGTCCTTGGCGATGAGCTTGTACACGGTCACGGAATGTTGCTGGCCAATACGGTGCGCGCGGTCGGTCGCCTGGTCCTGCGCGGCCACGTTCCACCACGGGTCGTAGTGGATGACCACGTCGGCCGCCGTCAGGTTGAGGCCCACGCCGCCCGCCTTGAGCGAGATCAGAAACACCGGCACCTCGCCCGCCTGGAACTGCGCGACCATCTTGGCGCGGCTCTCCTTGGACGAAGCGCCCGTGAGCTTAAGAAAGCCGATGTCCTCCTTGGCCAGGCGCTTGCCAATGATATCGAGCATGCCCGTGAACTGGCTGAACAGCAGAATGTGGTGCCCGCCGTCGAGCGCACCGTGCACGAGCTCCATGCAAGCGTCGAGCTTGGCGCTCCCCGCCTTGTAATCCTCGTAGTGTAGACGCGGGTCGCAGCAGATCTGGCGCAGCTTGGTGAGCTCGGCGAGCACCTTGAGCTTGTCTTTCTTAAACTCGGATGCCTCGCGATGCTGCACCTGCTGGGCGATGCGGTCTTGGTTGGCCAGGTAGAGCTTGCGCTGCTCGCCGGTGAGCTGCGCCATGACGGTGTCCTCGATCTTCTCGGGCAGGTCGGCAACCACGTCTTCCTTTACACGACGCAGCACAAACGGCGACACGAGCGCCTGCAGGCGAGCGGCGCTATCGCCCTCGGCATGCTCGACCGGGCTTTCGAAGCGCTTGGCAAACGACTCGCGCGTGCCAAGCAGGCCCGGCATCAAAAAGTCGAAGATGCTCCAGAGCTCGGACAGGCGATTTTCGATGGGCGTGCCCGTCAAGGCAAAGCGCACACCGGCCGGCAGGCGCTTGGTGGCGCGGGCCACCTGGGTGAGCGGGTTTTTAATGTACTGGGCCTCGTCGAGCACAACGCGGGCAAAGTCCTGCTCGGCATACTCGTCGATATCGCGGCGCATGAGGTCATACGACGTCACAACCACGTTATGCTCGGCCACGCCGGCGATCTGCACGCGGCGTTGAGCCTTGGCGCCCACGATGGCGCACACATCGAGCGACGGGGCAAAACGCTCCAGCTCGGCAGTCCAGTTATACACGAGCGACGCAGGACACACCACGAGCGTGGGCTTAGTGTCCCCCGCCTCCACGCGCGCCAGGATATGTGCGATCATCTGCAGCGTTTTGCCCAGGCCCATATCGTCGGCCAAGATACCGCCGAGGCCCAGGTGCTCGAGCGAGCCGAACCACTGGTAGCCGTCGACCTGATAGCCGCGCAGTGTGGCCTTGAGAGATGTCGGCACCGTAAAGTCCATCTTGCCGAGCGTATCCAGGCGTTCGACGGTACGACGGAATGCGGCATCGCGATCGGCTTCGAGCGCGGGCGTGCGCGCAAGCATGCTGTCGACGAACAGGGTACTCGACGCGGGAAGCGACACGCCGTCGAGCAGGTCGACGGCATCGACGCCCAGGTCCTCGGCAAGGCCAAACGCAGCGCGGGCACCTTCATCCAGGCGAACGATGTCGCCGGACGTAAGGCGCGCGAACGTCTGGTGGCGCTTATACGAGTCCAGATAGATGGCAAGGTCGCCCGCCGAAAGCCCGCTCGCACCCAGCTCGACGTCGAGCAAGTTACTCTTGACGGTGGCGCGCACCGAGAGCTTGGGCGCAGGGCGGACCGAAATCTGGCGCAGGCGGTCGCTGAGCATGACCTCTCCAAGCTCAGACAGGGCAGACAGGCCCTCGGTCAGCAAGTGGAACAGGCTCTCGTCATCGCGCTCCTCAAACGCCAGGCCGCTCTCGCGGAAATCAAAGTACAGGGCAGCCGTGTCCATAACGCGAAACTCCGCCAGCGTATCGCGGGGCGGAACGCCGGGGCGTTGCTCTTCGAAAGGACTGCCCGGAGCACCAAGACTAAAGAGATCTGCCGACCAATCGCCGTAGGCCACCGTAATCTTGCAGGTCACAAGGCCATCGTCGACGCCAATCGCCATGGCAAAACTCGGCTCGGGCGCCACGGCGTCAAGTACGGCGGGAGCGGTCAGGTCGGTGTAGTCGCGCAAGATCGGCAGCGCCATGCGGCAGAACTCGCCCACCTGGTCGGCGGCGATATGGACCGGCATGCGGCAGGGCAACAAGTGCGATAGGAACGGCGCCGCATGCTGGGCAAACGCCGTGTCGGTACGGCGCGCGCGGCGCGTATCGACCAGATAGGCTGCGTCGCCTGCGACAAAGCAGTACGTATCGGCCGGCAGGCGCAAGTCGTAGCTGCCTCCCGCCGCCGGTGCAATCTTGGCGGCAAGGAGCGGCGGGCGCTTAGCCGGGACTTCGCCCTCCCCCTGCGGCGACGGCTCGACTGCCACCTCGTAGGCGCGATGCGTCGTCGTTCCCCGCGACCAAGCAGGCTCAAAGGACATGGTCCTGCCGCGCAGCAGGTCCAGCACGGACACGATGGAATGCTCGGATACCGGCAACTGACGCTCGGCGACAAAACCGTTGCGGACAAAGTCATACGACGCCGAGCGCGAGCTCGTAATATCGCCTAGGTAGGCGACCGTCATTGCGATAAAGTCGAGCAGCTTTGTCGACACGTCATCGAAAGCCTCGGGCACATGGGCAAACGTAAGCTTCTTGCCATAGGAGAACGTACCGCCGCGCACATAGGCATCGGCCATGCCGTCGATATCCTTAACCACGTAGGACACCGAACCGCTACGAATGCGAAACTCGAGCGCCCAGTTAAAACGATCGGCAAACAGCGGATTGTAGTACGGCACCAGCGAGGGCTCCAGCACCGCTTTGGGCGCATCGGGGTCAATGGTGCTGGCGAGCTTGCGACGCATGACCGCGAGCTCGTCCATGCGCGCGTCCGAAAGATCGGAAAGCGCCGCCACAAGGCTCGGGCTCGTGGGGACGGGCGCCGGGAAGGGAAAGTTGGGGTTGACCGCAGATGCGGTGGGCGCGGGGCGCGTGGGCTGCTTGGACTGTGCGGGCGGTACTGTAAACGTGCGGACCGGCGTGCGCAAACCCTCGACGGGCTCGGCGCCACTGGCATCCAGATACGCCAGCGCCGTGGCGATGGCGTGCTTGCACATGCCGGAATAGCGGAAGGCGGCGGGGCAATCGCAGTCGTAGTCGATAACCTCGTGCTCGTCCATGTCGAGCGCCACGTGCGTCTTGTACAGGTCGCCGCGCGAGCCACGCACTGCACCCTCAACCGTCACGTTTTTGGAGAAGCGCGAGCCGCTGTCCTCGATCGACAGCACGGCGCCGTTGAGCATGAGCGAACGCCCCTTCATAAAGGTGCCGCTCAGCGCCGCCTCTTTCCGGAGCGCCTGCACAAACGTCCCCTGTGCCATCACTTCCTCCAATCTCGCACCGAGTACCTCTCAGCAACGCCGTCCCTAGATCACCGTCACGCGACCCTGGTTACCCACAATTGCCTTGGCCTCGGCCAGCAGCGGAATCGAGCGCGCGTTGACCTTGGCAGGCACCTCGGCGCGCAGCACGCGTCCGTCCACCTGCTCGATAAAGATCTCCACACGGTCGCCGCCCGGGTTAGCGGTGAGCACCGTGGCAAGACGCGCCATGTTGCCCTGGCTAAAGCGGCTGTTGGGCACCATGACCTCAAACACCTTGGGCTTGTTGTTCTCCTCGTTGAGCTCCAGCGGCACGATCTCCTGCGCGATGATCTGGTCGCCGCGGTCCGAGCGCTCGAGTTTGCCCTTAATACGAACAAACGCATCGGACAGCTGTGCGCCGGTCTCGGGATCGACCTCGCCGTACAGGTACCCCTCGGCCTCCTTGTAGGTCTTGGGGAACACCACGACGGTGGCCTCGCCTTCCATGTCCTCGAGCTGAACGATGCCCATGGGGTCGCCGTTTTTGGTCACGCGCTTGGACACGCTCGAGACCATGCCGGCCCACCACAGTGCCTTGCCCTCGGGGATCTCCTGGTTGATGGTGCCGCCCGTGGGGTTTTGCACTTCGTAGCCGGTATCGATCTGCGAGAACGAGAAGTCGCGCGCTTTGCTGAGCGCGTACTCAAACGGGCGCAGCGGGTGGTCCGAAACATAGATGCCCAGGACCTCCTTCTCCTGGCTCAGCTTGAGGTGGCGGTCCCATTCCTGGCCGTCCGGATCGGGCACGCTGACCTCGAAGCCCGAGCCCTCAACGTCGCCAAACATATCGAAGAACGAGGTCTGGCCGCTCGCGCGGTCCTTCTGGCGCTTTATCGCGGCGTCAATGATGTTCTCGGGGTTGTTCTTGTCCACAAAGTGCATCATCTGGCGACGCGGATACCCCGTGGAGTCAAAGGCGCCTGCCTTGATGAGCGATTCGATCACGCGACGGTTGGCCTGGCTCGAGTCCACGCGCTCGACAAAGTCGTGCAGCGTCTTAAACGGACCGCCCGCCTCGCGCTCGGCGATAATCGCCTGCGCCACGCCGGTACCCACGCCGCGGATGCCGGCCAGACCAAAGCGCACGCCTTCCTTGGTAGCCGTGAACTCGGTGCCGGACTCGTTGACATCTGGCGACAGCACGGGGATGCCGTCGTGACGGCATGCCGAGACATAGTGCACGATCTTGTCGGTCTTGCCCGTATAGGACGTCAGAACGGCCGCCATGTACTCGTGCGGATAGTGCGCCTTGAGCCACGCCGTCTGCATAACCAGGATGGCGTAGCCGGCGGAGTGCGACTTGTTGAAGGCGTAGGATGCGAACTCGAGAACATCGTCCCAAATCTTCTGGGCGACCTCGCGCGTGTAGTTGTTCTTGATAGCGCCGTTCATCCAGTGGTCGTAGGTGGTCTCGTCCGAGCCATCCTCCCAGTGGAGCACCGTCGACGTGAGCAGCTTGATCTTTTTCTTAGCCACGGGCTTACGGATACGCGAGTCCGATTCGCCCTTGGAGAAGCCGCACATCTCGACGGAGATGAGCATAACCTGTTCCTGGTAGACCATGGTGCCGTAGGTTTCGCCCAGGATGTCGTCCAGGCGGTCGTCGTAGGAGACAGCCGGCTCCTTGCCGTTCATACGGTTGATGTAGGACGAGACCATGCCGGCGCCCAGCGGGCCCGGGCGGTATAGGGCGATCAATGCCACGACGTGCTTGTACTCGGTGGGCTTCATGTTCTTGATCGTGGCCGTCATGCCAGCGGACTCGACCTGGAAGACGCCGGCGGTATGGCCGGAACCCATGAGCTTAAAGATCTCGGGATCGTCAAAGGGGATCTCTTCCTCTTTGATGTCGATGCCGAAGTTCTTTTTGATGTTTGCCTTGGCCTTGGAGATAACCGTCAGCGTGCGCAGGCCCAAGAAGTCCATCTTGAGCAGGCCCATGTCGGCGACGGTATGGCCCTCGTACTGGGTAATCTCGACGCCGCCCTTGGTGTCGAGCTTGGTGGGCACGTGCTCGTTGACGGGGTCGCGGCAGATCAGAACGGCGCACGCGTGCACGCCCTCGCCACGGGTGAGACCCTCGATCGAGAGCGCCGTATCGATGATGCGGCGGGCGTCGTCGTCCTTTTTATAGGCCTCGGCAAAATCGGGGTTGAACAGATCCTCTTTGCCGGGTTGTTTGTCGAGCACCTGCTTGAGCTTGACCTTGGGGTCGCTCGAGACCATCTTGGACAGGCGCTGGCCCATGTAGACCGGGTAGTCCAGGACGCGCGCGGCGTCGTTGATGGCCTGCTTGGCCTTGATGGTCGAGTAGGTGATGACGTGGGTGACCTTCTCGGGACCGTAGAGCTGGCGAACGTGCTCCACGACCTCGAGGCGCCGCTCATCGTCGAAGTCCATATCGATATCGGGCATCTCGGTACGCTGCGGGGACAGGAACCTCTCGAACATCAGGCCGTTCTCGAGCGGGTCGAACGCGGTGATGTTCATGGCGTAGGCGACGATAGCGCCAGCGGCCGAGCCACGGCCGGGGCCGACGCCGATGCCGTTGTCCTTGGCCCATTGCACGTACTCGGCGACGATCAAAAAGTAGGCGGCAAAGCCCTTGTCGCAAATGACCTTGTATTCGTACTCAAAGCGCTCTTTGATGTTGACGCCACCGATCTCGCGCGTGGCCCAGTCGTCGCCGTAGTGCTGGCGCAGCCCCTTCTCGCACTCGCGGCGGAACTGGCTCTCGTGCGTCTCGCCGGGGTCGAGCAGCGGGAAGCGCGGCAGGATGATGGAGTCCCAGTCCAGCTCCACATAGCATTTGTCGGCGATCTCGAGCGTGTTGTCGCAGGACTCGGGGCAATACGGGAACATCGCCCGCATCTCCTCCTCGGTCTTCATGTAAAACTCCGAGCCGGTCATGCGCATGCGGTTGGGGTCGTCGACCTTGGCGTTCATGCCGATGCACATGATGACGTCCTGCACAGGCGCATCCTCGCGGCGCAGGTAGTGGAAGTCGTTGGTGGCGATGACCTTAACGCCCACCTGCTTGGCGATATCGATGAGCGTGCGGTCCATCTGCTCGTCAGTCAGGCCGTTGTCGGTGGTGATGCCGTGTTCCTGGATCTCGATGTAGAAGTCGCCGGGCTCGAAGGTGTCGCGGAAGGTCTCGGCCCACTTGATGGCGCCTTCCATGTCGCCGCGGTCGATGTATTTGGGGATGATGCCCGCGATACAGGCGCTCGTGCAGATCATGCCCTTGGCATGGCGGCGCAGGTTGTCGAGCGTCACACGCGGCTTGTAGTAAAAGCCCTGCACGGCGGCCTCGGAGACCGTTTGCATCAGGTTGACGTAGCCTTCCTGGTCTTTGGCCAGGAGGATCATATGGTAGAGCTCGGGCTTGTGGTCGCGGGCAAGGGTCTCGTCCGGCGTAAAGTAGACCTCGCAGCCAAAGATAGGCTTGATGACCAGGGGCGGTTTGAGCTCGTCGATGTTGCCCTTCTCGTCCCACATGGCCATGTCTTTGACGTACTGGGCATGCTCGCGCGGGTTTTCCTCGGGGTCGGGCTCCACCAGCTCGTCGCGGCGGTCCTTTTCCAAGAAGGCCTTGTCGTGGCTCCAGGTTTTGTACTCGGGCGTGTTGTGATTGACGGCGTCGCAGGCCAGCGCCAGGTCGGGCACGCCGTACATGTAGCCGTGGTCGGTAATGGCCACGGCGGGCATGCCCAGCTCAACGGCACGGTTGACCATATCCTGGATACGGGTTGCGCCGTCGAGCATGGAGAAAACAGTGTGATTGTGCAGATGGACGAATGCCATGTGATGAGCTCCGATGCGGGTTCGTGTTCTGACTGAACGATTTTACCGCACGGCGCGGACGGCACCCGAACCTAGCCAAACCAACACGGGTTTTAGCGATCAGAACGATCAGGCAGCACTACCCACCCCTCCCCTCTCTCAGTTGCGGTGAAATACGGACTGATTGGCGGATTTTCTGGCCAAAACAGTCCGTATTCCACCGCAAGTTATTGAGGGCTAGAGGTTGTAGGTGACTACTTGAGGTTCGGCGGGTTCGACGAAGATGGCTGGATTCGCCTGCTCCACGCGAACGAACTTGACCGTCACCGTCTCAAAGCCCGCCTTGTGCAACACGTCGGCGTAGACGCGCGCCTGCAGGGCATGCTTCTCCTGCGGCTGTTCCGGCGTCTCGTCCGGTGTGCCGCCCGTCTTGTAGTCGATGACCAGTGCGCGTGACGGATCCGCCGGGTTCGTCGCCAAAGCGTCGATGGCGCCTTCGGCATATGCACCGTAGCGGGCGATGTCCTCGTCCTCGCAGCCCAGCGAAAAGAACGGCACCTCGGCGCGAACGCACGGCCACGCGAGCAGGTCGGCACGAACAGCCGACTTGAGCCAGCGGTTCAGGGCAACGTCAAAGCGTTCGCGCTGCTCCGGCGTCAGGCGCCACAGGCGCGCCAGCGCATCGGCACGCTCAGCGGGCAGCGCATCGGAACCCATCTCGATCAGCCACTGGCAGGCGGCATGGAACGCCGAGCCCAGCGCCATGGGGTTGCCGGCGGGCTCGACAGCGGCCACGTCCGCATCCGTCATCTCGGAACCATCCGACTCCGCATCATCGCCAGCCTCGTCCATGGGCACACGCGCCTCGGCGGCACGGTCTTCCGTCTCGGCATGGAGCGCCGCGGCGATTGACGAGTAGCTATACGAGTCACGCGTCGGGAACGGACAGGTGCCCATGCGCACGCCCACTGCCTGGGGATACACAAGCTCAAACGAATCGGGCTTGGGGTCGGCAGGACCGGGGACGATTGCACTGGCCGAATCGTCGGCAGCATCTGTATCGACATCGCCACGAACAAGCCTGCCCTCGGCATCCAGCGAAGCGTTGGCCTCAAACGCCTGCTCGCCAAAGGTAAAGTCAGAAAGCGAAATGAGCTCGTAGTCGCCCGACTGGGAGTTGTCGAACACCAGGCGGTCGGCATCGAGCTGCGGCATGTCCAGAGCGTCGGTCGGCAAAATACGGCGCAGCACGTCGTAGGTCAGATCGGTCTCGACATCGAAGGTCGGCGCCGTCACCTTGCCGCGGCTCACGCCGGCATCCATCGCCAAGATCACCAGCTCGCGCGCACGCGTCATGGCAACATAGAGCAAGCGAGCCCGCTCCTCGAGCGAAAGCTGCAGGTCGTCGTTACGCAGGCGGACAAATGCCTCGGCGGGAGAGCCCGTCGCACAGACGTCCTCCATGAGCTCCGGCGGCAACCACAGCGACGTGCCCTTGCCCTTAAACGCATGCTCAAACTGCTTTTTGACGTCATCGCCCTTCACAAAGGTCCCATCGGCGAGCTTAACGCCATCAAAACGAGCTGGCAGTGCCACGACCTGCGCTCCGCCCTCGACACGCCCCATATGAGCCGCACCGGACGGCTTGCGCACGCCAAAACACTCGGCAACCGCTACGACCGGATACTCCAGACCCTTGGACGCATGCACGGTCATGATGCGCACCGCGCCGTCGCCCTCCTCGTTGAGGGCACCCGGGGCTTCCTTGCCCGCCAAGAAGCGGTCGAAGGCCAGCGCGATGGAACGCGGCGAGTTACCGAACTCGGCCTCCGCCTCGGCCACGGCGTCGAGCGCCTTGAGCACGTTGGCGGCAATGGCCTTGCCCTCGGGACCGCGCTGTGCCAGACGCACAAACCAGCCGGAGGCGTTGACCACGTCGCGCGCGATGGCGGCGAACGAATCGCGGCCCACGCGACGAAGCGCATACCGCAGCACCTCGCGGGCGCGCGTCACGAGCGGCAGATCTTGCAGACCCGGCACGTCGAAATCACTCATGATGCCCGCGTCGATATTCCGGCGCGAGGTCTCCCCCGTCTCGCTATCGAGCTTGGTCGCCAGCGCCAGGAACTCCTGAGCGCCGAGCGCAAACATCGGCGAGGCGAGCAGCGGCATAAGGCCCTGCGCCGTATCGGCCGGATTGGCGAGCGCACATACCAGGGCGCGCACCGTCTGCACCTCGGCTGCCTGGGCAAAGACCGAACCACCCGCGATGACGCAGTCGAGCCCCTGGTCGCGGAAGGCCTGGGCGTAGACGTCGGCGTTGGTCATGCGGCCCAGCAACAGCACCATGCCGCCCTGGGGCTGGCCGGCATCGGCAAGCGCGCGGAAGCGCTCGGCGATCGCACGGGCCTTGGCCTGTGTGCGCTCCTGCGTACTGCCGCCGGCAACAAAGAGGGCCTGGCGACGCGAGGCGTCTGCCACCAGCGTGTCCTTGCGGCCGTCGCTCGCTTCAAGATCCAAAAAGCCCTGCATCAGGCCGCCGTCATCGCCGTCGAAGACGCGTGCCACGTAACGCAGCACCTCGTCATGGCTGCGGAAGTTGCGCACGAGCTTGACGAGTTCGCCGGCAGGGGCGTCGGCCACGGCAGTCGCCTCGGGCGCGGCAGACGAGCCCACCTTGCGCTCCTGACGACGGAACACCTCGACCTCGGCGCCACGGAAGCGATAGATGGACTGCTGCGCATCGCCCACGGTGCACAGCGCGCGCTCCCCCGCACCCGTCAGGTAGCGTATCAGATCGACCTGCATCTGGTCGGTATCCTGAAACTCATCGATCATGACCATCTTAAAGCGGCCCTCGTACGCAGCACGGATGGCCGGGTAATCGCGCAGGGCCTCGTAGGCCATACGCAGCAGGTCGTTATTATCGAGGGCGGACTGGGCAGCCTTCAGCGCGCGATACTCGGCCTCCACGGAACGGGCCAGGCCCACCAGCACATCGAGCGCCGGGGCACCGCAGGCAAGCACGATATTGATAAACGCATCGGCGGCCTCGGCCTTGAGCAGCTCGACCTGCTCCTTAGGGAATGCCTTGCTCGCGCGCGGCATGGTGCATGACATCATGAGTCGCGCCGCATCGACCATGGTCTTGCCGCTCGCCTCGAACGCGTCGATGGCATCGAGCGCCGTCTGCGCCTTCTCGGTCGCGGCCTTGCTTGCGCCCAGCGCCGCGCGATAGGCATCGGCGAGTGCCGAGGTATCGGCCTGGCCGCGCGCCACGCGCACGTCGTCCATACCGCCCGGCAACTGGCTCGACAGCTCCAGCAGGTCGCGCACCAGACCCTTGATGGTCGTACCGCCGCCAAAGGAACCGCCCTCGCCCGCCATGGGATACCAGGCATAGAGGGCCTTGAGCGATGCCGCGAGCTCGGGGGCGGCATCGGGTGCCGTCGCGCGACCCAGCACATGCTCAACAGCCTGGTCCATGAGCTCGTCGGTATCGGTGAGCACCGTGAACTCGGGGTCGATGCCCAGCTCCAGCGCGTGCGCGCGCAGGATACGCGAGCACATGCCGTGAATGGTCGAAATCCACGCGTCGTCGACGGTCAGTGCTTCCTCGTCCATGCCCTCGTCGATAAGCGCACGGCGCACGCGGTCGCGAATCTCGGCCGCGGCATCTTTGGTAAAGGTAATGGCGAGCACCTGGTCCAGATGCTCAACGAACGGACCGGATTCGGGCGAGAGCGCATAGACGATGCGGCGCGTGAGGGTAAAGGTCTTACCCGAACCGGCGCCCGCCGAGACAAACAGCGGGCGGTCGAGCGTTTTGACAATCTGCAGCTGTTGCGGCATCAAAGTCGAAAGATCCATGGTCTACACGTCCCTCCTTACAAACGTTCCTTCGTGGTTATACGAGCAGCGCGCATGCGCGGCCTGAGCCGACGCCGGGTCGACGGCGGCAACGTTGCCCGCCTGGAGCTCGCGCAAGCGCTCGGCGATGCCGGCCTCCACGCGATCGAGCAGGGCATCGAAGTCCATGCTGCCGCCCTCGCCCGGGAAGCCCTTCTTGAGGCCCGGGATGCGACCGTCACCGCGCTCTTCCTCGAGCAACTCGGCGCTCGCCGCACCGCGCAGCGCGGGCTTGCCGCCCTTGGTCGAAAAATAGAGCGCTGCACGGGTATCCAAGCCCAGTGCCCGACGCATGGCCTGCGCGTAGATGAGCGTTTGGGTATGGGGCGGCAGCCAGCGCGGGTCGTCGATGGGGGCCTCGCCCGTCTCCTCGTCACGCACCGTGGGGTCGGCAAGCTTAAACTCCTCGACACCCGAACGATGCTTGTAGTCGATCACCACGGCGCGGTTCTCGGCGTCCACGTCCACGCGGTCGATGCGCCCGCCAAGCGGCCAACCGGCATACTCGACCTTGAGCTCGTTGAAGGCGAACTCCAGGTAGCGCGGGGCAAAGGGGGCAAGTGCCTCGGACTCGTAGGCAAGCACACCCTCCAGCTGCGGCAAGATCTCGGCCACCTGGCGTTCCTCCACCGCAGAGAGCGGCACCAGCGGGCCCTCCGTGCCGCGCTTGCCGGCGTGCTCGGCCAACGTCTCGTCAAAGACCTCGTGCAGCAGCTCCTGTGCGCGCGGCAGATTCTCGGGCGTCACGCGCTCCATGCCCTCTTGGGGCAGACGGGCATGCAGATGCTCCAGCACGTCGTGGACAAAGTTGCCCTTTTCCATGTTGCCAAAGCCCGCGTCGATCGACTGGGGCTTCACGCGGTACGAGACGAACCAGCATAGCGGGCAGGTCGAATAGGCCTCGATCTGCGAGGCGGACGTCAGACGCGGCACGAGCGGCGCGTCCTCACCCTCGCCATCGCGACGGCGCAGGACCAAATACGGCACGGCCTCGGCACTCAGATGCTGAGGGGCTTCACAGGTCACGCGCTCGCGCTTGAGGCCTTCACCTGCCGCGGGATCAAAGTCGGCGATGATATCGCCCTCGCCCACGCGCATGGGCTTGGCAGCGCCAGCGGCCTCGGCATGTGCCCACAGCTCGGTCCATACGGCTGCCGGGTAGCACTCGCGTGCCTGGCGATCGTGCGTCACACGGGCGAGCGCGACCGGACCGCTCGCCGCCTGCATCGCACGGCCAAAGCGCACGCGCAGCAGGGCAGCGGGCTCCAAAGACACGCCGTCGCGGCGCAGCTCGGCTGTCAACGTGGCAAGCGGGCCCTCTTCGTGCGAAAGCGGATAGCTGTCCAGGTCGACATCGGCAAACAGCACGGCATCGTAGCCGCCAGGACGCAAAACCGACGCATCGGCAAGCGACACGAAGCGCACTTGTGCCCGTGGCGTGCGATCGACCTCGTAGGTCGCGTAATCGTAAGCGGTACTGCGCTTGTCCACCTTGGTTCGAACGCCGTCGAGAACCGGCACGGTCGCGGCCTGCGACACGTCGAGTGCGCGAGCATCGTTCATAAGGATGTCGATGGCATGGCGCAGCAAAGCCATCTCTGCCTGGCGACGGGCCTGGCCGTCAAGACCGCCTAGAGCGCGATCGGGCAGCGCCTCGGCAACGGCAAGCATGGCCTTGAGCGCCGTCACGGGTTTGTCGCGCCACAGCGCCTGAAACACGTCCGAGACTACGCACGGCACATTCTTAAACCAGTTATCGTCGCTGGCGGCCTTGCGGGCGCCCCTCACCTGGCCCTGCACGCTCTGCAGCAGGCTCTTGACGCCCACAGCGGTCTTGCTGCGCGACAAGCGCATGTTCTTGTCGAAGCCGCGGGCGCTCGCGGCGTCGGCACCCGAAAGCGGACTGTAGATCCAGTCGGTAAGCTCCGGCGCGGGCCACCACTCGGTCTTTGACGCCATGCCCTCATCGGCGGCCTTCATGCGCTCGATCAGGCCGGCAAGCGCCGCAAACTGCCTGCCCGCAATGGATTGGGAAAACGCCGTGAACTCAGTTGTCTCGGCAGCGATATGACGAGCCGCCAGACGAGAGGCGAGCTCACCGAACAGCTGGGATGCCCGGGCAGAAACAACGAGCACGCGCACGGGGTCGACGGGCGTCGCGGCGCCGGCGACCTCGGAACCCAGGCACGCTTTTACCAGATCATCAATTGCGTCCGTATAGACATGAGCACGGGCATGGGGGCCGGCGACCTCAATAAAGGCAGGCTGAGCGGCGATCCCGCAAGCGGCATCAGACGCGACGGCGTTCTTCCCCAGCGGCGCGATCTCAAACAACACATCGCGGGCATCAAATGCCGCGGCAAGCTCCTCGCGCATCGCCGCCTGCTCGCGTGCAAGCAGCACGACGACCTCTCCCCCATTGTTCGCCACGGCAGACAGCAGCTCGAGCAGACCGTGCGTAAACGACGTGATACCGCGCACGCATACGGCGCGAGTGCACGCCGGCAGGCTATCGGCCAGGACACTGGTCATAATGCCAGCTGCCTCGCAGGGCTCGACCATATCTCGACGGTCCAAACCGCCCGCATAGGCGCGCAAAAGCTCGAACACACGGGCCTCGGCATCGCTTTTTGGCTCAGGCTGGCAGTTGTCGCCACGGCATCGTTCGGCACCCGTCCCCGCAACGCCCGGCAACACGTCGCGGGCCATGCGCGCGAGCATGCGCACTGTGCCCTGGCTGCGCGAAAGCGGCTGCAGGTCGACATCGTCGAGACGCGTGACCATGTCCGAGAACAGCATCTGGCGCTGCAGGTTGTCGACGAAACCGCGCCCGTCGCCCAAAAGCTCCCAAAGCGAGCGAAGCCACGATGTAGGCGTCTTGTAGTCAATACCCAGCGAAATCCCGGCTTCCGCCGCATCATGACGGCACAGGTCGAGCTCGGCAAACGTAGGTGCCAGCAGCACGGCACGTCCGTGGCAGCCAACAAGGTCGGCAAGCAGCGCCGACTCGGCATCACTCAAATCCGTGCCGGCATTGGTGGTATAGATTCGAACAGGCATGGTCCTCCGCTCAAACTGTTCGCAATAATCAATGCATCCATCCTACCCGCCCAAGCGGACACATTGCCACCGCAGCTCCATCTTTTGGTACAAAGCAACCTGACCCCAACGCACCAGCCGATTGCAGGCATATAAAAACCGCCCCCGGAGGAGCGGTTTTGTACAATTCGTTTTTTGCGCCGCCTACTCGCCATCCTCCAGCTTAATGAGGATCTTGCGATAGCCGCCGTACTCGCCGTTCAGCGCCTTTGAAACGCGGCTCACCGTAGTGGACGAAGCGCCGGTGCGGGCCTGAACCTCAACATAAGGCTCGCCCTCATCCAGGTAACGCGCGACCTGCAGACGCTGCGATAGATCGCAAATCTCGCGCGGCGTGCAGATATCGGTCAAAAACGCTTGGATATCCTTCTCGTCGTCCAAAAGGCTAAATGCGTGGACCAGCTGCTTGACATCAGGCTTGTCAAACATGTTCTCGATATTCATCGATCACCGCCAAACCCGCCAAAAGGCATCGAAGTTGATACTGACATCGGGCATCGTTCGCCCGTTCTATGCAATAGGGCAACGCCTGTGGCTTTTGCCCGTAGCAGTGTAGCACACCACCAAACTAAAGCGACAAGACTCTCTGTCAGCGGCGCGTTTTTCAGGACGAACGCCGTTTTGAAATCGAATGCGCACGTAAGCTCCACGAATATTTGCGACAATGGGCATCCAGGCAAGGCCCCGCGTTCGCGCAGCCGTCCAAGTCGCCACGGCAAGCTGCTTCACGCGTCACTAACTCTCCCCGCGCAAGAAAGGACCCCCTACCATGCGCTTTATGCTTAACTGGCTCTTTACTTCGATCGCCATCGCGATCGCCACGTTCCTCGTCCCCGGCATCCAACCCTTCGGTTTTGCCGAGGCCTGGGTCTGTTTCGCCTTTGTGGGACTGTTCCTCAACATCGTCGATTCGCTCGTCAAGCCGTTCCTGACGGTCATCTCACTGCCGCTCACTATTATTACGCTTGGTATTTTTCAGCTCGTAGTCAACAGCTTTATGCTCGAGCTGGCCAGCTACCTGTCGGTCAATCTGTTGGGCGCTGGTATCTCCATTGCCGGCTTTGGATCGGCCTTTATGGGCAGCATCCTGGTATCCATCATGCGCAGCATTCTCGATAGCATCGCCTAGGGCTAGAACTGTTCAATACGAACCGTCATATCGACCCAAAACGAAGGCCGCCCATCGCAAAAATGGGCGGCCTTCTTATTTGTCAAGTCTCAAAGGGCGAGAGAATCTACCATTTCTGCCCCGTCCCCAAATGCAGGTGTGGGTTAGATGACGTAGTCGTAGCCATGGTTGGGAGCGACAAGTTGATCGAGCGTCACACCGTCGAGGTAGTCGTTGATGAGCTTGTCCAGGTTCTTCCACACGTCGAGCGTGGGGCACTCATCCGAACGCGAGCAGCCCTTGCAGTCGCCATCCAGGCAGGCGACCGGCGCCAGACTGCCCTCGGTCAGGCGCAAGATCTCGCCCACCGTGTATTGCTCGGGCGGGCGCGTGAGCACATAGCCGCCGCCCTTGCCGCGCATGCCCGAGAGCATGTTGGCGCGCACGAGCGTAGCCAAAATGTTCTCGAGATATTTCTCGGAAATCCCCTGTCGCGCCGCGATCTCTTTGAGCGGGATGCGACCGGCTGCCTGGTGCTCGGCCAGATCGACCATAACGCGCAGGGCATATCTGCCCTTAGTAGAAACCAACATGTATAGTGCTGCCTTTCGGTCATTTAGTCCGTAGAAATTCTAGCCGAAATATTGGTTTTGAAAATACCCGTTCCGGTCAAGATGGTTAATCGACTCGTAATAATCTTCTATTTCCTATTGCGTTACTAGGCTTTACTGTCTACTATGCTTGCCAACAGCAAAACGAACAACCCATAAGGTTTGTGGGTTTCGCTGCTATACACACCGTAAAACCACACGGTATCCAGTCATTTGAACACTTTGGAGGTTCACCATGAGCAATGTTTACACGTCCATCGATCAGCTTATCGGCCACACTCCGCTTCTGGAGCTCACTCACTTTGAGGCCGATGAGGACCTCAAGGCCCGCGTGCTCGTCAAGCTGGAATACTTCAACCCCGCCGGATCCGTTAAAGACCGCGTCGCCAAGAGCATGATCGACGAGGCCGAGAAGGCCGGCAAGCTCGTGCGCGGCGGCGACTACACCATCATCGAGCCCACGAGCGGCAACACCGGCGTCGGCATCGCCTCGGTGGCGGCGGCTCGCGGCTACAAGGTGATCATCACCATGCCCGAGACTATGTCCGTCGAACGCCGCAAGCTTATGCAGGCATATGGCGCGCTGCTCGTGCTCACCGACGGTTCCAAGGGCATGAAGGGCGCCATCGCCAAAGCCGAGGAACTGCAGAAGGAGACGCCCAACAGCATCATCGCCGGCCAGTTTGTGAACCCCGCCAACCCCGCCATCCACAAGGCCACGACCGGCCCCGAGATCTGGGATGACACCGACGGCAAGGTCGACATCTTCGTCGCCGGCGTCGGCACCGGCGGCACCGTGACCGGCGTGGGCGAGTTCCTTAAGGAGCAGAACCCCGAGATTCAGGTCGTCGCCGTCGAGCCCGCCACCTCCCCGGTGCTCTCCAAGGGCCAGGCCGGCCCGCACAAGATCCAGGGTATCGGCGCCGGCTTTGTGCCCGACGTCCTCGACACCCAAGTCTACGACGAAATCATCCCCGTCGAGAACGACGACGCCTTTGCCACCGGCCGCGCCGTGGGCCACAAGGAGGGCGTGCTCGTGGGCATTTCGTCCGGCGCCGCCGTGTGGGCCGCGCTGCAGCTGGCCAAGCGCCCCGAGAACGAGGGCAAGACCATCGTGGCGCTGCTCGCCGATACCGGTGAGCGCTACCTGTCCACGGCACTGTTCCAGGACTAGAGCCTGTCGCCCATAGGTTGAGCCCACGGACGAGCCGGTCTCCTCTCTCTCCCGGCAGTCTGAGCCCATCCAATCAGGGTGTCCCACGAGACGTCCGAACTTGCTACAATGTCTGCGGCGCGGAACCAGCCTCCCGCGCCGCTTTTCTTTTTTGGCCACATGCCACCAAGGAGAACCTCCCCATGCACAACAAGCGCGTGCTCGTCGCCATGAGTGGCGGCGTCGATTCCAGTGTGACCGCGTACCTGCTCAAGCGCCAGGGCTACGAATGCGTCGGCGCCACCATGCGCCTCACCTGTCCCGCACCCGACCCCGCCATGGGCATGAGCAAAGTCGACCGCGACATCGCCGATGCAAAGGCCGTCGCCGAGCGCCTGGGGATACCCCACCATGTGCTCGACCTGCAGCAGACGTTCGACCGCAACGTTATCGAGCGCTTCGTGAACGCCTACCAGGAAGGACTGACGCCCAACCCGTGCATCATCTGCAACCGCCACATTAAGTTTGGCGCATTGCTGGATGCGGCGCTGGATATGGGCTGCGACTACATCGCCACGGGCCACTACGCCAAAACGAGCCAGGCGTCCGACGGAACCTGGCAGCTGTACCGCGGCGAGGACCCCAAAAAGGACCAGAGTTACTTTTTGTATTCGCTTACGCAGGAACGCCTGGCGCACACGATCTTTCCGCTGGCTGGGCTGGACAAAGAGCGCGACGTGCGCCGCATTGCCGCCGAGCAGGGCTTTACCAACGCCAAGAAGGCCGAAAGCGAGGACATCTGCTTTATCGCGGACGGCGACTACGCGGGCTATATCGAGCGCCGCTGCGGACATCCCGCCGCACCGGGCGACATTGTGTGGCGCGACGGCAGTGTAGTCGGGCGCCACAACGGCGCGCTGCGCTACACCATTGGCCAGCGCAAGGGCCTGGGCGTCGCGATGGCGCATCCCGTGTACGTAACGGGCGTCGATGCCGCCAACAACATTGTGCATCTGGGCGAGGCCGAGGACCTGACGGCCGCAGCGCTCACGGCCAATGACTGGATCTGGAGCGCCCCTGCCGACCGCATGGAGGCAGAGCTCGATGCCGGTGGCATTCGCGTGGGCGCCAAGTACCGCTACCGTCAAAAGGACCAGGCAGCGACCCTTACGCGCGGCGAAGACGGGCAAATGCTGCTGAC
Source organism: Collinsella sp. (assembly GCA_036304065.1). Classification (GTDB taxonomy): domain Bacteria; phylum Actinomycetota; class Coriobacteriia; order Coriobacteriales; family Coriobacteriaceae; genus Collinsella. The sequence goes on from JAXIZI010000014.1 coordinate 77,414, forward strand.
TTTTGACGAGCCGCAGCGAGCCATCGCCCCCGGCCAAGCCGTTGTAGTCTACCGCGGCGACATCGTCCTGGGCGGCGGTACCGTGACTGCCGCCATCAAGTAGTCCCATCCCCTTCATAAGTTGCGGTGAAATAGGGACTGTTTAAGCGTTTCAGGCCGCTAAACAGTCCCTATTTCACCGCAACTTAGAGAGGACGGCCTCGGTCGGCACTGCTGTGTCAGCCGAGGCCGCTACATCGTTAGCGCTGGACGTAGGCGCGAACCAGCTCGTAGGTGTTGCGCACGCCGTCCATGTGGCTGCGCTCGTAGTTGTGGCTCGCGTACACGCCGGGGCCGATCAGGCCATGGCGAATGTCGTAGCCAGCCGAAAGCGTGGCCTCGACGTCCGAGCCGTAATGTGGGTACACATCGATCGCGTAGTCGAGCTCAAGCTCGCGCGCGATATTGGACAGCGCCGTCACCAGGTCGTAGTTGTACGGACCGCCCGAATCCTTGGCGCAAATCGACACCATACGCTCGGTGCAGCCCAGGTCGTCGCCCACGCAGCCCATGTCCACGCTGATCATCTCGCGCGTATCGGCCGGCACAAAGGCACCGCCGTGGCCGACCTCCTCATACACGGTAAAGAGCAGCGAAACCTTACGCGAAAGCGTCACCTCACCAGCGGCGACGGCACGCGCCAAGCCCAGCAAAATGGCGGCCGACAGCTTGTCGTCCAAGAAGCGGCTCTTAATGTAGCCGCTCTCCGTCACTGTGGTGCGCGGGTCCATAGCGATGATGTCGCCGGTCTGAACACCCAGCTCGAGCACATCGTCCTTGCTGTCGACATTCTCATCGAGCAGGATCTCCATGTTCTTCTCGATGGTCTTGACCGGCTCATCGGCCACATGCGCCGAAGGCTCGGTGTTAAGGACCACGCCCGTGTAGACATTGCCGTCACGCGTGTAGACGGTGCAGTTCTCGCCATCGGCCGTGGACCACTGGTGCCCGCCGAGGGTCGTGGGGCGCAGGCGACCATTGTCCTTAATGGAGCGTACCATGGCGCCCAGGGTATCGACATGGCTCGCCAGTACGAGCGGCTCACCCTCGCCACCAAGCTCAACGAGCACGTTACCCTTATTAGAACGCTCAGGCCCAAACCCCATATCGCGCAGGGTCTCCATCAGATAATCAGTCGCCGCACGAGTAAACCCCGTAGGCGAAGCAATAGAAGTCAGCGTCTTAAGCTGGTCAGTAATAAAACCAAGCGTAGAATCCATTTGGGACACCATCCACAACTCCAAAGTCAACATCCCGTAATCAGTAAAAGCCCCAACAACGATACCATCACGCACAAATATTTACCCAACGAGATGACCCATCGAGCTCTTCCGAACAGTGCCCGCCACGACAACGAGCCGGCGGGCCCCTGCCCGTTAGCCCCACAATCTTTCCGCAGGACGGAGGAAGCCCCCGCCGCACGAAGTGCGCAGCGGGGGCTTCCGACATGTCCGAGGACGATTGTGGGGCTAACGGGCAGGGGCCCGCCGAACCAAGTTAGGCAGCCGGGCAGATCTTCTTGAAGAGCTCGATGACGTCGTCGAGCGTCGCCTCGCGCGGGTTGCCCGGGAAGCAGGCGTCGGCCATGGCGTCCTTGGCCAGGACCTCGATCTCGTCAGCCTTCATGGCTTCGCAGACGTGCGGGATGTTCACGTCGGCGGAAAGCTGCTTGACGGCGGCAATGGCAGCATCGGCGGCCTCGTCGGTGCTCATGCCCGTGGTGTCAACGCCCATGGCGACGGCAACCTTGGCCAGGCGCTCGGCGCAAACCGGCTTGTTGAACTCCATGGCGATCGGCAGCAGCATGGCGCAGGCGACGCCGTGCGGGGTGTCGTAGTGAGCGGACAGGGTGTGAGCCATGGCGTGATCGATGCCCAGGCCGACGTTAGAGAAGCCCATGCCGGCGACATACTGACCAAGAGCCATGCCCTCGCGGCCGGAGCCGGGCTGACCGGACTTGGCCTCGGCGACGGAGTCGCGCAGGTTCTCGCTGATCAGCTTAATAGCCTCAAAGTGGAACATGTCGGAAAGCTCCCAAGCGCCCTTGGTGGTGTAGCCCTCGATGGCGTGGGTCAGAGCGTCCATGCCGGTGGAGGCGGTCAGACCGGCGGGCATGGAGGCCATCATGTCGGGGTCGACGACGGCGACCTCGGGGGCATCGTTGGTGTCGACGCACACGAACTTGCGGACCTTCTCGGGGTCGGTGATGACGTAGTTGATGGTCACCTCGGCGGCGGTACCGGCGGTCGTCGGTACGGCGATGGTGAACACGGCGTGGTTCTTAGTCGGAGCAACGCCCTCGAGGCTGCGGACATCGGCGAACTCGGGGTTGTTGATAATAATGCCGATGGCCTTAGCGGTGTCCATGGAGGAGCCGCCACCGATGGTCACAATAGCGTCAGCCTCGGCGGCCTTGAAGGCCTCGACGCCGTCCTTGACGTTCTGGATGGTGGGGTTGGGCTTGATCTCGGAGTAGAGGCTCCAAGCGATGCCGGCGGCGTCGAGCTCGTCGGTCACCTTAGCGGTAACGCCAAACTTGACCAGATCGGGGTCGGAGCAGACGAAGATCTTCTTGTAGCCGCGACGCTGAAGCTCGCCGGGGATCTCCTTGATGGCGCCGGAACCATGATAAGAGATGGTATTGAGAACGAAACGATTAGCCATTGATAGCCTCCCATCGTGTGCGGGGCATCCATTACGCCCCACGCTATGAGTCCCATCCTAACGCTTTTGAAACGAAAAACACGTGAGAACGTCAAATTAGTTAAAGCGTTTCAACATGATAACGGAGTCCTAGACCTTCCCTCCCGACAGCAGCGAAGGCTAGATTATAGAAGCAATCGCCCAAAGGATACGACCACTCAGTCTATAAATTGTTTCTGTTTTAGCAATATATGTTTGACAATACGTTTATAAATGGTTACCTTATAGTAAACATCTTAGTTCACTAAAATAACATTAGTGAAATGAAAGAGGCGGTAGAGATGTTAGTTCTACCCATAAAGACCCTCTTGGGCCACTACATTTATGATGCCAATCGAAACGAGATACTTGCAGTAAGCAAAGATCTCTTCAATTACATCTCAGAAGTCCAAGCAGGCGAAGTTTGCCCCGACTCCTATAAAACAGACCAAGAATTCCAGTTACTACAATCATGTGGCTACTGCTGCGATTCGCCATTGCAGGATGTCGCTTATCCATCAATTGACCTTTTGAAAGTTAAGCTGGAAAGAAATTTACGGATGATAACCCTTCAGCTGACTCAATCTTGCAACTTCCGATGTGATTACTGTATCTATTCCGAAAACTCCTTATACAACAGAACCCACAGTCATAACTCTATGTCTGTTTCGACGGCCAAACATGCAATCGAATTCTTTAAGATGCACTCGATTGACAACCCAAACCCGGTCGTAGCATTTTATGGAGGAGAACCTCTCCTTCGATTTAGTGAAATTATATAGAATTACTCAATATGCAGAACAGGTATTTGAAGGAAAACACATCTCATTTCGAATTACAACCAATTGCTCTCTTTTATCTGAAGATATGGTTAAATTCTTCTTCGATTCTGGACATGAATTCTATTTGCTAATCAGTCTTGACGGACCGCAGCAAATCCATGATAAGTCTAGGCATTACGCTAATGGTGAGTCCTCATACCAAGCAGTTATAGACAATGTTCATATGATTTTAGACAACCATCCTGAACGCAACAAATATATTCATTTTAATGCCGTAGTCGACACGAACAACATCTATAAAACAGTCTCTTCCTTTATAAATGATAAGGATATCGAGGCTTGCGATGTTCAATTCAACTACTTGGAACGCAACGGACGTATCGCCCCCTACAATGACAAGTTCTCAAGTCAACTGAATTACGCCTTATTTAAGGCAAGAATTATGGACGAGCGCAAGATCGAAAAAGGAAACTGCAGCGATAGGCTCGCTTCATATACGCTTGCAAGCATCAACCAAAACATTAAGCGATTTGCACCTTCGAACATCCCAACAAAAGCTATACCCGGTGGTCCATGCGAGCCAGGAGTTACGCGTCTATTTGTGACAACAGCAGGAGCGCTTCTTCCTTGCGAAAGGGTCAGCGAAACAACCAAGGACATGTATATCGGTACATTGGATTCAGGATTTGATTTAGGTCAAATTGAAAAGATGATCAATGTTTCAAAGCTGACCAGCGATTCATGTAAAAAATGTTGGGCATTTCAGCTGTGCACTCAATGCATTAAAAGCGCAGATTGCAAAGGAGTAATTAGCCCTGATTACAAACGAACAGCATGCGACAACTCAAAACGAATTGCCTTTGATCGACTTAATCAGAAAATACTTCGCTTTGAGCTTCATAGACACGAAGTGTCCATTACAACGGCTCTTAAAAGGAACAAGCGATAATAATCATGAAGACAATTGGACTTATATCTTTCACGAGAGCTGACTATCCTCTTCTAATTGGATTGCTAGGAGTTGGCTACAATATTCGGGTATCAACACCATGCGGCATTCTACCGGACGGCGTAGATGTTGCCAACCTTGTTAATTGCAAAGAAATTGGCATAAGAAATCGAATTAACTATGTAACGACAATCGATGAATCAGACCTGGTTGTCGTTTTATCGACGAAAGAAAGCGCCACAGGACTCATAGAATTTAGTAAACACGCTGAAACCTATGCACATTCTGTAAATAAGAAGGTTGTCAGTCAACTCGCCACTGAACAAATTGAGTCTAGCAAAAGCGACATGCAGGAATTAGCCCTGATACCAAAAATTGTTGTCGGGAATCTATATACACCCGCCGATTCAACAATTACGTTTAGTAGCATCGTTAGCGAGATGAGAAAGCACCATCCCAATCTATGCGCTTTGAGCTTCAATCCTTTAAATGAAATCTGGGGCTGCAACACCCTTAGTTTTGATGGTGGCCAATCCGCCGTCATCAAAATGAATGAGCAGATCAACATCATCATTGAGAATGATAAATCCGACCTAGCTCTATTAGAAACGCCCAATGTGCTTATGAAATACGACGACCACATTTACGGAGATTACGGATTAGGATCGATTGCTGCATGTCGAGCTTTCTGCCCTGACTTGGCCATTATCAATATCCCATACACGATAGCCGACTACGACATAATGCTTGGACTCATGCCCATAATTGAAACGCTAACGCAAGCAGAGAAAGTTCAATTTGAAATTACAAACGAAGTACTTGACGCCACTGAAGGGTTGGAGACGCATAGGTTTCAAATAAGCTATTCATCTAGCGATAAAGCAATTCAAGCAGCAAGAGAACTTCGACTAAGAGGAATGCCCTGTTTCTCAGCCAGCTTAGATCCAGAAGAATCATTACTATGCTGCAAAACAATCGAGAACGAGTTGTTTGATTTCGATATTGGGGTGCTGAAATGACAGCATATCGTAAAGATGAAACCATCTACGCAGAAATCGAAAAAGCGATAAGCAATATTAGAGATTTGGATTTGACTCAATTTGACCAAAATCTAAGAAATCAGCAATTGACCGACCCGCCATTCAACTTGTCCTCATCAGATTTAGTTCGACTGCTTATTTATCTTGAAAGCAGGTTTTCTGTTTACGTTGAGTACTCGTCGATTGAAAACCTAGGGTTCAACAGTGTTGAGGAGGTGAAGAAGGTAATAGAACAGTCAGAAACAATCGAACAATGGGAGGCAGATCATGAGAAGTATTCGTCCATTTAACATGCATGCAGTAAATAGCGTCATTCATTTTGTTAGAAATTGCCCATGCGGTTATTGCAGCTGCATGTACTGCAACATACTGCGCAATTCTCCGCACGAAGCAGAAGTCGGTTCCAATTCGATCGAGGCGATGACGCGTGGTGGCTACTGGTCCTAAATCGAGCAAGACGGTTACAAACGAATATCGAATCTCAATTGAAGGTAACCCTTATCCGCATGCTCTAGCTCTCATCAACCCAGCCGGAGACAACCTCAATATCAAAAGACATGGGTTCACGGGTCCACTAGGACAGCTATTGAGTCTAAAATATACCGTTTATGACGATGCAAATGAAAAACTCTTTACTGTCGTCGACGGTGGTTTTAGTAACATGCCCAGGGTTGCGCTCATCATCGAACACAAGGAAGTTGCGGTGTTCGATTATGGCCTAAACAGACTTGAGATGAAGTGCGTAACGAACATACCGAATTACACAATAAAAGGTAACTTCCTATTTGGAGATTACGACATATTCAGCCAACGGGAAGTGAAGCTATCTTCAGTTATCGTCCTTCAATGTGATAAACAATCGTGCTTTAGCATACAGGTTTTGGATAAAGCCGAATTGGCCGCCGCAATTGGAATACCCACAGCCATTGCCCTTCTGAGGGCTCGGATTGAAGAGCATCTCGAATAAATCGCAAAAAGCAGTTCGTAGCAACGTTCAGGAGCTAGATAGTTTTTTCTGGCTCCTGAAACTGCATTACATAGTCTGCAAATTGTTCGAAACCATGTCCATGATCCGCAATGATGACGATTCGCTCTTTCATCTCCTGCGCAACCACCATCTTCAAAAAGGATATCGAAGCATTATCTAAATTGTTGCAAGGCTCATCCAAAATAATAATAGAATAACTGCTCAGAAAGGCCCTACAAAGTAATAGAGAAGCCAGTTCTCCGCCAGACAAATTGTGTCCCCTAGCTCCAATGATGGGATTTACTTCAAATAATTTATCGAGGCTAAAACCCTTCAAAAGATAGATGAGTTTTTCAGAGTCAATATCTACAAGACCATAGTAAAGAGCCTTCCTGAAAGTTCCCCCCATTATCAAATGTCTTTGCGGCATAGTTGCGCAGGGTAGCTGGATTAAAGTCGAACCATCGAAAGTGACAGTAGACTCATTAACACACAGTCTGCCAGCAACTGGCGACAATAATCCGTTCAATACTTCCAGAAATGAAGATTTACCACATGCATTAGGGCCGCTTACTAAAACCAGACAAGGTGCCTGTATCGTGCAATCTGGAATTGTTATCCTCTCATTAGTTTCGTTCGACGAAAACGAGAGAATGATTCCTTTCCAACTAATTCGATCAGCGTGATCGAAACATATCAAATTAGGTTTTTCAGCTTCCAAAAGACGACGTAATTCCAAGACACGGTGCAACGATCTAAACGACGGCTGAAGCTGAGCCCAACAATTCAGAACAAGAGGAAAAGGAGAATAGCATAGAAGTACAAGTTGATAGCTCTGCACCGCAATCCCGACCGTCAGTCCGCGCTTTGACACAAGGAAAATAAGCAGCAGAACTGAAAGCAAGCCAGTAATGATGTTGCCAGCGTCAACTATTTCAGTTGCCAATCTCGCAAAGACACTCTCCTCAACTCGAGAGTTCCTGCAGGCTTTAAGCATCTTTTTATAGCGAAGTAATTCCAAGTTAATTGAACGAGAAATACGAATGTAAAGTCGACAATTTATTAGTTGGGCTAAATAAGCAGAACCCCTCGCCTGGGCCTCCAATGCCTTTTCGCTCTTAGTCGATAGCTTACTAAGAGCGAACGGATATAGAAGCGAGATAAACAATGCCGAAACACAAACAGGAATCAAAAGCAACAAAGAGATATTAGATAGCGCCACAAACGATACCAAACCCGTCACTAGGCACGGAAGAAACGCAGTTGTAAATATTCCAATCATCGGCTGTAGGTTCCCAGCCTCTTCAATGCGCGATAACAGGTAGTCACTGTCTTTTGCTAAAACTAAGGGCCGCTCTAAAGCATGGCGGGCAAGCAATCTATAGAAGCAGTTAGCGCCATCGGAAGCCAATTGCTCCGCATATTTTGATCTGAACAGGTTTGTCACCAGCTCAACTGAGAGCAATACTAGCAGGCCTAACCCAATGCATAAAACGTTACGATAATTAGAGCGAAGCAGGCCATAGTCTATTATCAACGATTCAGCTTTAACAACAGACAGCTCCACCAGGGCAGATAAAATGCAGAGCGCCATCAACTTGATTGCTGTCGTCTTATTTTGAATAAAAAGCTCTGGCATATGTCCATCCCCTCAACTAATAATCATAGCTGGAAAGATGACATTTTTATTCTATAGCCTCAAGCAACACGCTTTGCTGACGTCAAATCTTGTCATTACAAACATGCACCTTAGCGCTTAAGACTCAAAAAAGGGGGCGGCCGAGATGGCCGTCCCCTCCCCAATATTGATCAGTGCGGCAAAGGGACCGCCCCTTTGCCGCAATCGGTTACTTTCGACAGCCCTCTTTCCAAGCCTCGGCCGCAACCTTCCAGCGTAAGCGCAAGTCGCGCTCGCGGTCGATGAACATGATGGCAAACGCGACAAACAGCAGCACGCTCGCCACGACGATGGCGTGCAGGCCTATGCGCTCAATACACCAGTTGCCCAACACGGCGCCAAACACAAAGGTAAAGATCACGCCAAAGTACAGCAGGCCGTTTTCCAAAAAGCCGCGCCTGTGGGTGATGATGTAATCGTCCACGTTTTGCAGCGCGTTGCGCAAGTTGCCGATGCACATGGTCGTAGCGATGCCGTGACCGTGGATCTTGCGGAAGCTCTCGACCTGCATGCCGCAGGCAAACGAAGTGAGACAGTTGGCGAGCAGGTTGTAACCGCCACCGGGGATAAAGCTCACGCCCAGCAAGATGACGGCTTCAAAGAACACCGTCACCTGACGCCAGTGGATCACGCTGCCAAAACGTTCGTGTACCAGGTCGGCAAGCATAATGCCCACGGCAAACGACACCACAGGGAAGAAGTAGCGCCCCGCAAGCGCCCAGTTGCCTTCCGAGATGCTCACGCCCACGAGCAGCATGTTGCCCGTCTGCGCGTTTGCGAAAACATGGTCGCGCCCAATGTACGAATACACATCCATAAAGCCACCGGCGAGCGCCAAGATGATGCCCAGCTCAATAGACTCCGATATCTGTTTGGCACGCTGCATCGTCGTGCATCCTCCTTGTTGACGACCCTCTCGTGCGTTGGCAGACATATAGCCGCCGTTCATACTGTAACCCATTGACAACATGGCGTGCGCGCGAGACGGGTTCTCCAACGCGCAGATACACAGTCTGGAAACAAACGGCACCCGCATCGACGCGCCGATCCCCAGCTCATGTACTCCCCCAGTCTTTTTAGCCCCGTCCCAAAAAGACTGGTTACAATTACGTGCAGCATACAAACACCGGGAGGGATCGTGGCAAAAAAGCCTCAGCACGCTCAGAACAACCAGCGCAGTCAGCAGGGCAAACAGGGCCAGCAGCAAAAGCGCGGCGGTAAGGCGCAGGCCACGGTCGCCCGCACCAAGCATTCCCAAGCGACGCCCGCCCGCCCCTGGCGACCGGGCCGCGATAAGTTCCTCCCCGTCAGCCGCGCCGACATGGATGCGCGTGGCTGGGACCAGTGCGACTTTGTCTACATCTGCGGCGACGCCTATGTGGACCATCCCAGCTTTGGCATGGCCATCATCAGTCGCGTCCTCGACGCGCACGGCTACAAGGTGGGCATCATCTGCCAACCCGACTGGACCGACCCCGCCAGCATCACTGTGCTCGGCGAGCCGCGCCTGGGCTTTTTGGTCAGTGCCGGCAACATGGACTCCATGGTCAACCACTATTCGGTGACCAAACACCGCCGCCACACCGACGCCTATACCCCCGGTGGCGAGGAGGGGCGCCGTCCCAACCGAGCCGTCACGGTCTACGGCAACCTCATCCGCCAGACGTTTAAGGACGCCCCCATCATCATCGGCGGCATCGAGGCAAGCCTGCGCCGCCTGGCCCACTACGACTACTGGCAGGATAAGCTCAAGCGCTCGGTGCTGCTCGACTCGGGCGCCGACATCCTCATCTACGGCATGGGCGAGCACGCGATTGTCGAGATTGCCGACGCGCTCGACGCGGGGCTGCCCATCGATCAGATCACCTATATCAACGGCACCGTCTACCGCACAGGCTCGCTCGACGAGGTCTACGACTACGACCTGCTACCCAGCTGGGACGACCTTACCGCCGACAAGCTCAACTACGCACGCAGCTTTAACGTGCAACAGCAGAATATGGACCCCATCACCGGACATCGCCTGGTAGAGCCCTATCCCAACAGCGTCTATGTGGTGCAGAACCCGCCGTCGGCGACGTTGACGACCGATGAGATGGACGAGGTGGCCGAGCTCCCCTACGCACGCGATTGGCATCCCGACTACGATGCCGCGGGCGGCGTGCCGGCCTTTGCCGAGATCAAGTTTTCAATCAGCTCCAACCGCGGGTGCTTTGGTGAATGCTCGTTTTGCGCCCTCACCTTCCACCAAGGTCGCGTGTTGCAGATGCGCAGCCACGACTCGATCATGCGCGAGGCAGAGCTGCTCACGCGCGATCCCGAGTTTAAGGGCTACATCAACGACGTAGGCGGACCGACGGCCAACTTTAGCCGTCCCGCCTGCGACAAGCAGCTCAAGCACGGCGTGTGCAAGAACAAGCGCTGTCTGTGGCCGAGCGTGTGCAAGAACATGGTGGTCGACGAAAGCGGCTACACGCAGCTGTTGCGCGACCTGCGCCAGCTGCCGGGCGTCAAAAAGGTCTTCGTGCGCAGCGGCATCCGTTTTGACTACACCATGGCCGATGCCTCGGACGAGTTTTTACGCGAGCTGCTGGAACACCATGTCTCGGGCCAGCTGCGCGTAGCGCCCGAGCACGTGAGCGACGCGGTGCTGTCCGTGATGGGCAAGCCGAGCCGAGCTGTCTACGACGCATTCTGCCGTAAATTTGAACGCTTGAATCGCGAATACGGACTCAAGCAGTACGTGGTGCCGTATCTGATCTCGAGCCACCCCGGTTCAACCATGAAGGAAGCCGTGGACCTTGCCGAAGCCGTGCGCGACATGGGCTACATGCCCGAGCAGGTGCAGGACTTCTACCCCACCCCGTCCACCATGTCGACCTGCATGTACTACACCGGCGTGGACCCGCGCACCATGCAGCCAATCTATGTCGCACGCGACCCGCACGAAAAGGCCATGCAGCGTGCGCTCATCCAGTATCGCAAGCCCGAAAACTACAAGCTTGTGCGCGAGGCGCTGGAAAAAGCCGGCCGTCGCGACCTGATCGGCTACACCAAGCATTGCCTGATTCGTCCCGTGCCCCCGCGCCCGGGCGAGACATCGGCCGGCGGTGGGCATGGCACCGGCAAGAAGGGCGGCAAACCGCATGGCGGCGGCGCTGGCAAGGGACCCAAGGGCAGCAAGGGCCACGGCGGCATGTCACGCGCACAGAACACTGCCGGTCGCAATCGCGCGGCCCAGGGACGACAGGGCGCCAACGGCGGCGGACGCCGCAACTAGGGCAGCGGCGCGCTCGCTGCGTCCATCCCACACGCGTGGCGCAGCGAGCGCATCGCCTCTACCAGCACAAAGCCAGCGATGGCGACCGTGACCACCACGTCGAACGGCGTGTTCACAAACCAGAGCAACGTCATGAGATACGACCCGGCATTAAAGGCAAAGTGCAGCAGGATCGTGTAGCGGAGCTTTCCAGTGGTCACGAGTACCCAGCCAAAAATGAGGCCGGCGGCACCCGCGTAGCAACCCTGCACCCAGTTCATGTGCATAAAACCGAAGATTGCCGCCTGCAGCACAATCGCTGCGGCGATACCCCACGTGCTTGGGGCCGCCCAGGGCACCATGGCGCCGTCCTGCGCGCTCGCACGACGCCGGCGCTTCCAAAGTGGGCGGCACTGCGGATTAAACGCTCGGAGCGAAAACTCAAAAATAATGCCGCGCACCGATCGCGTCGAAAATGTTGGTGTAAGGGTGACGCCCTAGCGCCCGTTTAACGAAAAACGGCCTTCGTCCTAGAATCTGAAATCACCACAACAACAGGTTCTAGGAAAGGACGAAGACCGCTATGGGAATCTTATCAGACCC
>JAXIZI010000015.1:0-1864 GCA_036304065.1 Collinsella sp.
GGTGCGCACGATCGTCATGCCCGCCTTCCTGCGCGACGAGATGGCGGACTTCATCGAGATGCGCGACGATGTTGCCCCTGACGAGCGCCTGTTCGCCGTGACCAAGCACTTCCTGGCCCACGAGATGGAGCGCGGGTGCAAAGCGTCGGGCGTGAAGCGCATCCGCATACACGACATTCGCCACAGCCATGTGAGCCTGCTGATTGAGATGGGCTTCTCCGCGCTGGCCATCGCCGAGCGCATGGGCCATGAGGCGGTGGACATCACCTACCGCTACGCGCACATAGAATCTTCGCCCAGTTGTTGATGAGGTCCTGCTCGGTGGGATAGCGAAGCACGCCCCCCGCGTCGTCCCAGCCGTGCTGCTTCAGCACGGTGATGACCGCTTCCTCGAACGCGGCCTCTTTATCGAAAACCATGGCGAAACCTATCTACGAACTGCAAAAAGTTATGCACTTAACTATTGGCAATCATTATAAGACATAGATACATCTACCTGGGAACAGCGTAAGTTGGGCAACTGTGGGACAACCTATGGCGGTCTGAGCGGTAAAACCAAGGAAGATTTCGGTCATGGCAACGCTAGGTTCGTTCCGTATACCAATGTCTTCGACAATCCCCTGACGGACACAAATCGGCTCGAGACAGTCGAAATAGATTCAAGCCAAAACAAAGTTGCGTACGGTGACACGTTCTTCACTGTGTCTTCTGAAACGCCAGATGAAGTTGGCATGTCCTCAGTTTGGCTCTCTGACCAGGATGATGTTTACCTCAACAGCTTCTGTTTTGGATACAGACAAGATTCAACGTTTGACCCGCATTACCTAGCCTACATGCTCAGGTCAAGTTCGATTCGTTCCGATCTCACTCTGCTGGCTCAGGGAATCTCTAGATTCAACATCTCCAAGAACAAGGTGATGGAGTTGAGTGTTCCCGTTCCGTCTGCGGCAGAGCAGAAGCAAATTGGTCAATACTTCGCCCGCCTCGACAGCCTCATCACCCTTCATCAGCGTATGGGTCCCATCTTCTGCTTTTGCGCACATGGATCAAGAACCAATTTCGCGTCCACTCTTCAAGGATAGCTTCGGATATTACGCTACCCGCGCCCCATCCCGAAGATGCTCATGTCGCCATCGGCGCCAGCTTCAGGCGTCTTCGGCACAGCCGAGGGCGCCTTCGTTTGCGGTTCCTCTTCCGCTGGTGCGTCTATCGGCTCGCTGAGCGCCAGGAAGAGCCTCATCACCAGCTCGATCCTCTGCTGCAGGGACTCGCTCAGCTCGCCGTAGGAGGCCGCCAGTTTCACCTCTTTGGCCAATTCCGCCATCGAGTCTTTCAGCGCCTTCTGCATGCTCACGGAGGGCCTCACTTCAACCTCTGTATCGGTTAGCTTAGCGATGATGTAGTCCTGCCTGAGCATGCCGCTCCAGGCAGCCATCTCGCATATGAGCTTGTGCTCTTCGGGCGTGCAGCGGAACGCCATCGTCTTGCTGCGCTTGCGGGCGCTGTTCTCGCACGGCATCCTTCTTACCCCCTCGCTCCGTCGAGCGCGGCGGCCATCTCGTCCTGCTTCGTGGGGAACAGGTGCGCGTAGCGGTAGGTGATGTCCACCGCCTCGTGGCCCATGCGCTCGGCGATGGCCAGCGCGGAGAAGCCCATCTCGATCAGCAGGCTCACATGGCTGTGGCGTATGTCGTGTACGCGGATGCGCTTCACTCCAGACGCCTTGCACCCGCGCTCCATCTCGTGGGCCAGGAAGTGCTTGGTCACGGCGAACAGGCGCTCGTCAGGGGCAACATCGTCGCGCATCTCGATGAAGTCCGCCATCTCGTCGCGCAGGAAGGCGGGCATGACGATCGTGCGCACC
>JAXIZI010000016.1:0-61164 GCA_036304065.1 Collinsella sp.
CCGGGCCCTCTACGGGGCAGGGGCAGACGGCCATCCGGAGGCGCCCGATCGGCGGCCCCTCGGGGCTTGCCCGTATCGTAGGCAATGCGCCGAATGCTCGCCATCGAAATTTATCGGTGGCCCACTTCAGACTGTAATGGGTAGTTTTGTAGAGAACACCGTTGCCGCCGGTAACCAAGCGGTCGTAAAGACGGCTGCCCAGCTGGCCGAGGAGTCGGCAAAGCAGCTCAAGGACGCTCAGGCCGCCTACGATGCCGCCCAGAAGAAGGCCGACGCGGCGGGCCAGTCTCAAAAGCAGGCGCAGCAGCAAAAGAATCAGGCCTCGCAGGCTGTGAGCGACAACGAAATCGAGCAGAACGCAGCAGAAGTCGCCGCGCTCCAGGAGAAGATTGACGAGCTCAAAGCCACCGTCGAAAAGACCGAACAGCAGCAGAAGAAGCTGGGCGACCTGAACGATCAGCTCGATCAGGCCAACAAGAGTGTCGAGGATAAGACCCAGGCGCTCAAGGACGCCAAGGCAAAGCAGGATGAGGCCAAGAAGGCCCTCGATGATGCCCAGGCCAAGCTCGAGGCCATGGGTATGGACGAGTACGAGGCCGCCAAGAAGGCCGTCGAGGACGCGCAGGCAAAGCTCGATGACGCCAATAAGGCCGTTGCTACTGCACAGGCCAATCTGGACCAGGCCAAGGCTGCCGAGGCCAGCGCCCAGCAGGAAAAGAAGGACACTGAGGCCGCTCTGACTTCCGCTCAGGCCAAGAAGCAGGAGACTGCCGCTGCTCTCGCCGCTGCGACCACCGCGCGCGATAACGCCCAGCAGAAGTTCAACCAGGCGCAGGCCGCGCTCGATGCCGCGACCTCGGGCACGGGTATCGATCTGAACGCGCTCGAGGCTGCCAAGGTCACTGCCGCCAGCGAGCTCGCGACCGCGCAGACTGCGCTCGATGCCGCGACGGCTGCCGACGCCACCGCCCAGGCGAACCTGCAGGCGGCCCAGAATACCGCCACCGCCGCGCAGGAGAAGGCCAACGCCGCCAATGCCGCTGTGGCATCTGCCCAGTCTGCATATGATGCGGCAAACAAGGAGTACAAGGACGCGGCCAGTAAGCGTGACGCCGCGAAGACGGCATACGAGCAGGCCCAGCAGACCGAGGCCGACAAGAAGGCGGAGTACGACCGTCTCGTCGAGATCCGTCAGCAGAAGCGCAGCGAGTGGGAGGCGGCCTGCGCCGCTTCGAACGCCGCGGAAAAGGCTTATGACGCTGCTAATGCCCAGGTTGAGGCTCTTGAACAGCAGATTGCAGACCTAAAGTCCAACATGACCGTTGACCAGGAAGTCATCAATAAGGGCATGCTCGGCTTTATGGCCTACATCAGCAACAGCAGCGATTTCACCGCCACACAGAAAAAGAACGCCCAGGATGCCGTATCGATGCTGACCGGTGCTGAGGACAAGGCCGACTGGTATGACCAGTACGTCGATCAGGATATGTCTCGCGACACCAATCCGCTCTCCTTGGAGCAGATGCGCAACGCCCTGACATATCTCGACACCCAGAACAACCTCCGCAAGGCGAACGGTCAGTCGGCGCTCAGCGTCAGCCTCCGTATGACTGCGGCAGCCGCCCTTAATACATCATATTCATCGAACATCTGGGGACACTCGAACTGCTACTTCGACAACGGTGAAAACCTTGCTGGCGGAGGCGGCGCATATACCGGCGGCGAGACCGAGGATACCCTCGGCTGGCCCTATACCGGCCTCTATACTCAGGAAAAGAAGATTTTCGACAAGTATGTAGAGCAGTATGGTGACAAACTCGGCAAATATCGATATGAGTCCTATTACATCTATCAGAACTACAACAGCATCTACCACGAGTGCGGGCACTATCTCAACATTATCGATGCCTCTACGAGAGCCATCGGCATCGCGACCGGTAGCGGCAAGAATACCGATTCCGAGGTAACCATCTTCGATTACAGCGATGATGACACGCAGGCTGATTTCACTGTCTCCGAGTTCAAGAAGCTCCTCAACGACTACATCGATTCCGCCTACAATGCGGGCGGCACGCAGGCGCAGAAGGCGCAGCTCAAGGAGCTCCAGGGCAAGCTTGCCGAGGCGCAGAAGAACTTTGGAACTACAAGGGAAGCTTACTTCGCAGCTGTAAACGGGCAGGATGCCGCCCAGGACGCTTTCACCGCAGCCGACACGAACATGAACACCGCCAAGGGCGAGTATGAGAAGGCTAAGTCCGGTACCGCCGCCGCGAAGACGGCATACGACGCCGCGAAGGACGCACTCGGCGGAATCGACATCGAGTCCCTCAAGCAGAACCTCGATGCCGCCAAGGCCGAGGCCGCTACTGCCCAGGCGGCTCTCGATAAGGCAAACGCCACGCTTGCTGACAGTAAGACGAAGGCAGCCGAGGCCGCTGCTCACAAGGCGAAGGCTCGCAGCGCCCGCGATGCCGCCAAGGCAAAGTCCGAACAGGCCAATGAGGCGTATGACAACGCCACGGCTTCGGTCAAGGACCTTGCTGCCAAGCGCGATGCCGCCCAGGCGGACCTTGCGAATAAGCAGGGCTCGCTTGACGAGGCAAAGAAGGCCGACGATGCCGCCCAGGCTGGTGTAGACAAGGCCCAGGCCGCAGATGTCCAGGCCGCGATTGCTCTTTCGGACGCCAAGCAGGCGGTTGCCGCCAAGGCGCAGGCCCTGTCCGACGCGCAGGCCAAGGCCAAGGCTGCCGAGGGCGAACTGGCCGGCGCAAACAAGGCCTTCGAGCGCTTCGCTGGAGCCCAGAAGGCGGTCGACGACGCCAAGGCCGCCTATGACGCCGCCGTCGCCGGTGTCGCCGATGCCCAGAAGCAGCTCGAGGCCGCCAACGAAGCCGTCGTCGATGCGACCTTCGAGATCGTCGAGGCCAAGGCCGAGCTTGCCAACGACGAGGCGCTCAAGGCCGATCTTGAGGCTGTCGACCACAAGGCATCCCTTGCCGCGGGCACGACGGGCAACGAGAAGCTGGTCAAGCTGAACGCTGCCTACGCTCGCTATAAGGCCGCCGTCGATGCCGCCGCTGGCCTCAAGGCTGCTCTGAGCGATGCCGATGCCAAGCTGTCCGATGCCAACGACGCCTATGCCGCCGCGCTTGCCGAGCTCGGAGATGCCAAGGATGCCCTGGCTGCCGCTCAGGCCGAGTACGACAAGTATCATCCCAAGGCTGAGCCGCAGGCCAAGCCTCAGGTTGCGCAGGCTGCTGCAAAGGCCCCCGTTGCCAAGAAACAGGCTGCGCCTGCCGCGCTCGCCCAGACTGGCGACAATTCCGCGCTTGCGGGCGAGGTGTTCGTCATCGGCGGTGTGACGCTCGTGGCAGCGGGCGTGACGCTGGGCGATCGTCGTCGCAAGCAGATGTAGCGTTTCGAGCGTAGATTCTGCAACGAACTTCGGTTCATAGCAGGAACGCTTCGATAGCTTAACCGATAAGGCCGGCGCGCTGTTAAACGCAGCGCGCCGGCCTTTCTTTGTTTCGATATCAAAAAGCCCGGGCGGTAGCCGCGAAAGCTACCGACCGGGCAAATCGTAGGCAATATGGTTGCTGTCGAGCAGCTGCTCAGCTTAGCCCAGCAGGCTTAAGCCCACGGAGACAAACGCCAGGATAACGCCGACGATGGACTCGCCGCCGAGCAGGCCGCTGGCGACAACCAGCCCCTGTTCCTGGAAGGCGGCGTCCTTGGCAGCCCTCTCCTCGTCAGAAAGACCGGCGGTGGCGTCGCGGTGGGCGGACCACTTGTCGTAGGCGAGCTTGACGCAGGAGCCCAGGAATGCCGTGAGTGACATGTAGAACGGCAGGTACACGCCCAGGCCAATCATCATGGCCGGAATGCCGAGCCAGTACATGACGATGCCGGCGATAAAGCCGCCAACGAACCACGGCACGCTCGGGATGCCCGAGACCATGGTGGCGACCACGCTTGCCTGCGCGGCAACAAAGCTCTTGTCGGGGCCAAAGGCGTCCGGGCCATAGGCGGTGACGAGCGCGACCATGACGGCGGCGGCGACCAGGGCGCCTACGATGCCGCCGATGGCTTGGCCGATCCACTGCGCACGCGGGTTGGTGCCCAGCACGGCGCCGGCCTTAAAGTCGTTCATGACGTCGCCCGCAAGGCCGCACGCCACGGCTACGATGCCAGCGATAAAGAACAGCTTGACCTGAGCGATCTGAGCGAAGGCAGCCACGATGAGCATGACGATGAGGCCAAAGATCTCCATGGGGTCGATGCCCGTCTGGCCGCAGCTCTGTGCGCTCATGATGGTGGTGACAAAGGTGAACAGCGTGACGATGACGGCCGGAACGGGGCCAAGGTCGAGCACGATGGCGATGATCACGGCGATGGCGGCAGCGCCCAGGCCGATGATACCGGCGTCGAGCTTAAGGGAGCCCGAGATGAGCGACTGCTCGTCGGTGTCGGTGGAGCTGTCGGCGGCAAGACCGCGGACGATGCCGGCGACCTGCGGCAGGATGTCCTTGAGGACGACGGCGACGCCAAAGCCCATCATAAGGCCCATACCCAGGGACTTAACAATGCCCTGCGCAGTCACAACGTCGAATAGACCGGCAGCGGTGCCGCCCACGATGATGCCAAAATTGCCCAGCAGCGCGCCGGCAAACCAGAACGCGACGGGGGCGAAGCCCACGAGGAAGCCGACGGAGAGCAGCATGGGCGAGTTATAGATGGCAAAGGTCACGCCGGGGATATTGAGCGCGCACAGCATGCTGGGCACCACGCCCAGAGCGTCGCGAAGCACGCTGTAGATGCCGGCGATGGCCATGGAGCCAAAGAGCTGCTTGCCGGTCTTGCCGCCGGCCTCGGTCGCGCGCAGGGTCTGAGCTGCGGCGTTGCCGGTGGGGAACTCAAGCGCGGCGTCCACGATAAAGTGACGGTGGATGAGTGCCGTGGCCAGCAGGCCCAAGATAGTGCCGGCGAGTGCCACGATAAACATGTCGAGCCAGCTGATCTGGTCGGCATAGCCCAGCATCCAGGCGCCCGGGATGGTAAACGCCAGGCCGCCGGCGACCATGGCGCCCGCGGACATGATGGTGTGGGTGACGTTGGCCTCGTTGAGGCTGGCATTGCCCATGAGCTTAAGGAAGAACAGCGAGATGACGGCAGCGAAGACGATCGGCCAGGGGAGTGCGCCCATCTTGAGGGCGGTGTAGGCCGAGCTTGCCGTGATGATCACGCAGCCAAGGACGCCGATGACGACACCGCGCAGCGTGAGTTGCCCGCGCATCGAAGCGCGGTTCGAGGGATTGCTCATATAGAACTCCTTTGCGTATATCCGCTTCCCCCGGGAGCGCCGTTACGGATACGGCGCGGGAAGTCGGGTTACCAAGGGCCGCCGCGTGAGCTCGCAAACGACCGCGCACCAGTATAGCCGCACGGCAGCTCATTTGGGACGGGGCTTTTTTAGCTGCCCCTGTTTGCCGGATGATTATTCTGGGACGGGGATTTAAAAATCATTAGGTACGCAATGATTTTTAAATCCCCGTCCCAGAATAATCATCGGGATATACTGCTGGACAGACGAAAGGAGCGCCAACGATGCTTAATGGCTGCGCATATATATTGACGGTCGACGTGGGCAACACGTTCATTCGCTTTGGCCTGTTTGCCGAGGATTCAGCCGCGGCGCAGGAATGCCCGCTTGCGACGTGCGAGATCACCACGCCGTCGAGCATCACAGCAGACGAGGCGCGCATGCGTCTCGTGCAGGTCATGGCCGCACTGGCGGCCGACGCAGGCATGCCGGGTGCGCTTGTGCCCGCGGCTGCTGTGCTGAGCTGCGTGGTGCCGGCGCTCGAGCGCCCGTGGAAAGCGGCGCTTTCCCGCACCTGCACGGGGCGCGTGCTCACCGTGGGGCCGGGACTTAAGACCGGCATGCCCGTGCACTACGACGATCCGGCCGAGATCGGCCCCGACCGCATCGCCGATGCTGTGGCGGCACGCGCCGTCTACGGCTCGCCGTGCATTGTGATCGACCTGGGCACCACGACCAATATCGAGGTCATCGACGCGCACGGTACCTTTGTCGGCGGTGTCATCGCGCCGGGTCTGGCACTTGGCGCCCGCTCGCTTTCGGCCGCTGCGGCGCGCCTGCCGCAGGTCGAGCCCTCGGCTCCCACGCATGTGATTGGCCGCAACACGCGCGAGGCGATGCGCTCGGGCGTGGTCTTGGGCGAGGTTGCCCGCATCGACGGCATGCTCGACATGGTGCTTGCCGAGATGCGCGCGACCAAGGCCGCGGGGGAGGGCGATGTGCCCATCGTCATTACCGGCGACGATGCCGAGGCGCTTGCGGCCCTTGTCGGCCATAGCCTGACGGTCGACGACGCGCTGACGCTGCGGGGTCTCGCCGAGCTCTACCACATCAACCAAAAGCCCCGCCGCGTGTAAAAGTGAGGGCGCCGGTGGGACAAACGCCTCCACCTTTCACCTGCTACAATGGGTCAAACTATTGCGATTACGGAGGTGTCTGCCATGTCGGACGATCTTCATCAAACTTCGTCAGGCAAGCGCCTGGACGTCATTAGCTGGGACGAGTTCTTTATGAGCGTGGCCATCGCCGCGCAGCGCCGCAGCAAGGACCCCAACACGCAGGTGGGTGCGTGCATCGCCAACACCAACCACCGCATCCTTTCGGTGGGCTACAACGGTACACCCTCGGCGCTCAACGACGACTTTTTCCCGTGGGGTACGAGCGACGACCCGCTGCAGGACAAGCACAACTACGTGGTCCATGCCGAGGCGAACGCCGTGCTCAACTACCGTGGCTCGCTCAAGGACCTCGAGGGTTCCACGGTCTACGTCACGCTGTTCCCGTGCCACGACTGCGCCAAGATTTTGGCTCAGGTGGGCGTGGGCGAGGTCGTCTACCTGGACAACAAGTACGCCGACACCGATGACGGCCGTATCAGCCGCCGCATTCTCGACTCCTGTGGCATCAGCTACCGCCAGGTCATCGTCGATGTCCACATCGGCACCGAGGGGCGGGCTCAGCAGTAGCGCGTGGCAACGCCAGCTGGCAACAAAAGGCAGCCAAAAGAGCCCCGTCCCAAATTGACTGCTCGTGAAAGTCGTGTCCGCGCGCATGGACGGCTCGTGAGCGGGTACACGGCTGTAGTAACATAGCTCTGTCCGCGGGCGCGCCCGCGTTATTGTGAGAAAGGAGCCCCTGTGGCTGTTAACGAAGAGCTGCTTAAGAAGGTTCTTGAAGAGATTCGCCCCAACCTACAGGCCGACGGCGGCGACATGGAGTATATAGGCGTTGATGACGAGGGCGTCGTCAAGCTGGAGCTTCAGGGCGCCTGTGCCGGTTGTCCCATGAGCGCCCTGACGCTTTCCATGGGCATCGAGCGTATCCTCAAGGAGCACGTGCCCGGCGTTACGCGTGTCGAGCAGGTCAATGCCTCCGGCGAGACCGATGACCTGTACGACGAGTATGCGCCGTTCTAAGAAGTGAAAGCTGCGGGCGATATGCTCCGCATAGACGTCACGCCCGAATATGCGGCTGCGAGCGCAAGGCCCGCGGCCGCATTTGTATGTAGGGAGCAGGGGGACCGATATGCTCAACGACCTCTACCATATGCTTGATCCCGTCGCCATCTCGGCGGGGCCCATCACCATCTACTGGTACGGCTTGGCCTATGTGGTCGGCGCTCTGCTCACGGCGGTCGTCATGTACCGCACGCAGCGTCGCTGGGGCTTTAACATCACGATTGATGACCTGACGAGTGTCGTGGTCGGCGTGGTCTTTGGCCTCATTATCGGTGCGCGCCTGTTCTACGTCGTCTTTTACGGCGACGGCTACTACTGGGCGCACCCGCTCGAGATCTTTGCCACCAACGAGGGCGGCATGAGCTTCCATGGCGGCCTGGTGGGCGGCATTATCGGCGGCATCATCGTGTGCCGCATGTATAAGCTCGACGCATGGACTTTGGCAGACCTTGCCGTCATAGGCGCGCCGCTGGCCTTGTGCCTGGGCCGTTGTGCCAACTTTGTCAATGGTGAGCTGTGGGGCAAGCCGACCGATCTGCCCTGGGGCGTGGTCTTCGGTGGCACCGCGGGCGATATGCCGCGTCACCCCTCCCAGCTCTACGAGGCATTTCTTGAGGGCATCGTGCTCTTCTGTATTTTGCAGGTGCTCAGCCGCAAAAAGCCGCTACTGCCCCAGGGCACGTTTATGGGCGTGTTCGTGATGGGGTACGGCATCGTCCGCTTTCTCGTTGAGTTCGTGCGCGTGCCCGATGCCCAGCTGGGTTATCTGCTGGGCGGCGTCATCACCATGGGTCAGCTGCTGAGTTTGCCGCTCGTGATCGCCGGTCTGGCGCTCATCATCTTCGCCCGACACCGCAATCGCCCCCAGCGCGTCTACTTGGACGCCTAACCACCAAAACCACCACAAAGGGGACAGGTACCTTTGTGGTGGTTTTGCCGAGTTTGATAGGTTTCTAGAAAGGCTTTCGGACTGTGAAGGATCCCGACCTCTCCACAACGGCTGCGCGCGACGCTGCCCGCATCGTCTGGTTTAAGCGCTATCCCGCCAAGCAGACGCTCATCGCATTTTTGCTCGCGCTGTTGGCGACCACGGCGTTTTCCATCGATCCCGCCCCGGTGTCGAGCAACGCAGTCTTGGCAATTGACCCCAAAGCCTCGGGCATGCTGTACGTGTGCTACGAGGTGCTCCTCTCGTTTGCCGGCCATACCGACGCGGTCATGCTGCTTGCGCTTGCCTGCCTGCTCACGCTGCCGTTTCGCTACGTGTTCTTTGGCCGCGGCGACGCTTGGCGTCCCTCGGTGATCCTTCCGTCGCTGTTCTTTGCCGTCTGCATGGTGTTTGGCCGCAGCTACGACCTCACCGATTCGGCCGAGATCGTGCTCGGCGACAAGGCCCGCATCATCTGCGCCTGGATAGGCGGTGCGGGCTGGATGCTCTTGGCGGTCGTTGCCTTCTACCTTGCCTTCGAGTGTCTAGATTGGCTGAGCTCTCGGCGCATTCCGTTTTCCGAAGCGCACTTTGGCCGCGTATGGCGTGTGGCTCACGCCGTGCTCTCGGTCCATCCCTTTGCCGGGCCCTTCCTGGTGCTTATGATCGCCTGGGCGCCCACGCTCATCGCTTCGCTGCCCGGCCTTTTTATGGGAGACACGGGCGCGCAGATTCGCCAGTGGTTCAACTACCCCAACGGCACGAGTGACTACCTGCGTCTGCTCAATCCCAATGTGCTGCTCAACGGACATCACCCCGTGGTGCACACGGCTATCATCGGTTCGTGCGTCCAGCTGGGGCTTTCGCTGTTCAATAGCGCCAACGCAGGTCTTGCCATCTACACCTGCGCCCAGTTCGTCATTACGGCCGCCTGCATGGCCTATTCCATCTCGTCGCTGCGCAAGCTGGGCGTGAGCCTGCCGGTCCGCGGCGTGATCTTGCTGTTCTTTGTGTTTATGCCCATGTTCTCCAACTATGCGGCTCTGCTTACCAAAGATGTGCTGTTTGCCGACGCGTTTTTGGTGCTGTTGGTGCAGACCGTGAAGCTCGTGGCCTGCGGCCTGCCCCGTCGCGATGCCAATGCCGAGCGTGCGGGCGAACAGAGGCCCGTGCTCTTTGCGCGCCATGACTGGCTGCTGCTCGCTCTGGGCGCCATGGGTTCCACGTTTCTGCGTAACGGCGGCCTGGTGTTTCCCCTGGCGGCATGCGTAATCGCGGCGGCGTTTTGCGCATGGGACGCGCATGTGGCTCATCGTGCAGCCAAGCAGGCTGGTGCTGCGCCTTCGGGCGCCATCCCGCGTTTCCGCTGGGTGGGAGTTCTTGCGGTGCTTGCACTCTGCCTTGCCTCCAATATGTACTTCACTAAGGTCTTTATGCCGGCGCACGACATCACGCCTGGTTCCAAGCGCGAAATCTTCTCGATTCCGTTCCAGCAGACGGCTCGTTTCGTCCAAAAGCACGACGGCCTCAACTCGGGCGTCAACCCCACGGTTAAGGAGGACGGCACCATCGTGGAGGCTCCTTGCGACGGCTTGGTGACCGACGAAGAGCGTGCCGTGATCGACCGCGTGCTCAAGTACGAGAATCTGGGCCGCCGTTACAACCCGGATAAGTCGGACGCCGTCAAAAATTGCTTTAACGAGTATGCCTCGCAGGAGGACATCAAGGCCTATTTTGAGGTGTGGGCCCAGATGTTCAAAAAGGATCCCGAGTGTTATATCTCGGCGCTCATCAATAACTACTACGGCTACTTTTATCCGAGTGCCCGCGATGCCTGGGTCTACAGCACGGCGCGTAGTGCCGAGATTATGGCAAAGCCCGATAACCTCAAGTACTTCGACTTCCATCCGGTCGATAGCAAGGTTGTGCGCTGGTGCGACCACCTGATCAACCTGTATCGCGTGGCGGTGCAGCGCATCCCGTTTATCTCGCTCACCATGAGCTCGGCCACCTATGTGTGGATCATGATCGCCGTGGTGGTCTATCTGCTACGTCGTCATTCGTGGCGCGGGCTGGCCATTTGGGTGCCGCTGCTGGGCGTGCTCGCCGTGTGCCTGATCGGTCCCTGCAACGGCTCGACCTACATGCGCTACCTGTATCCGGTCATCGCCTGCATGCCCTTTGCCATCGGCGCCACCATCACCCGCAGCGACCTCCTCTGGTCCTAATTTGGTGCAAAGGGGACAGGTTACTTTGCACCAAGGGGCTGTATCATCACGACGCCTTCATTTTGGGGTTTATCTCGCAGGCCAGTAGGTATATCATAACGACGTTTGTTTATATTGCCCGAGCATCTGCGCTGGGCTTTAGGTCGAAACCGATAGGAGACACGTATGTCCGGACACTCTAAGTGGGCCACAACCAAGCATCGTAAGGGCGCGCAGGACGCCAAGCGTTCCGCCCTCTTCTCCAAGCTGAGCCGCAACATCACCGTTGCTGCCCGTCTCGGCGGCGACCCGCTGCCTGAGAACAACGCCAGCCTCGCTGCTGCTGTTGCTAAGGCCAAGGCTCAGTCCATGCCCAAGGACAAGATCAAGTCCGCTATCGACAAGGCCTTCGGTTCGGGTGCCGACGCCGCTGTCTACGAGAACATCGTGTACGAGGGCTACGGTCCCGCCGGTGTCGCCGTCTACGTCGACTGCCTGACCGACAACCGCAACCGCACCGCCGCTGATGTCCGTTCCGCCTTCTCCCACGCTGGTGGTAACCTGGGCACCTCGGGCTCCGTCGCCTTCCAGTTTGAGCGCAAGGGCCAGATCGTCGTCGCCAAGGAGATCCTGGACGAGAACGCCAAGAAGGAGACCATGATCGCCAACGGTGCTGCCGGTGACGAGGATGAGTTCATGATGGCTATCGCCGAGGCCGGTGGCGAGGACTACGAGGACGCCGGCGAGGAGTGGATCGTCTGGACCGCTGCTAACGACGTCATGGCTGTCTCCAAGGCACTCGAGGAGCAGGGCATCCAGGTCAAGGGCTCCGAGACCACCATGGTCCCGACCACCCCGACCGAGGTCTCCGGTACCGACGCCAAGAAGGTCCAGCGCCTCATCGACCGTCTTGAGGAGCTCGACGACGTCCAGGATGTTTACAGCACCATGGACATGACCGACGAGGTCATCGCTGCCCTCGAGGAGGAGTAGCGCCCACACGGGTTAAGCCGTGCATATCTGGGCATAATGAAGCGAGCATGCAAGCCTCGTGGAATAGATGAGCCGGATCCGCGTGCGTATGGCACCGGACCCGGCTCTTTTATAATGATGCGAATCGTTTTGCATTCTGTGGACCGAAACCTGAAGGGAGCGCGCGTGCGCGTACTCAAACGAGCCCTAGCGATCGTGTATCTTGCCGCCGCCATCGTGGCGCTGGGTACGCTTGTCTGCCAGTTCTGGGGACCGTATACGTATCGCTTTATGCTGCTGCTGCGTGACGCCATGCCTCGCGTCGTCGTTACGGTGTGTGCCGCTATCGTGGCGCTTGGCGTGCTCATCGGTTTTTTCCGCCTGATGTTCGCGCGTCGCGAGCCGTCCTGCGTGCATCCGGCGGGGGAGCGCAATATCGAGGTCACGCTCGCAGCGCTTTCCTCGTGCGCCCGTGCCGCGGCAGAGTGCGATGATCGCGTGATGGTTGAGCATATCGAGGCACGCGTTCAAGGCTCCGACGAGTCGCGCGTTCGTTTTAAGGTCGAGGCCATCGCGCTCGATGACAAGGACGTTGCCGCTCTTGCCACCTCGATGCAGCAGCGCATCGAGAAGGCCTGCGACACCATGCTCGGCACGCCGGGCACGACCGCGCGCGTCCGTTTTTTGCCGTCCAAGACTACCGTCCAGACCGTGGAGGTTTCCGGTGAGTGATACCAATCAAGACAAGACCGCCCGCACGCCGCGCCTGACGATCGACCAGAACGCTACGCCGGCAGGCGAGTCCGCCGACACCAAGCCCGAGGCCGGCGAGCAGCACGACAGCGCCGCCAACGACTTTGACGAGGCCATGGGTCTCATCAAAGGTACGGGCGCTGCTATCTGGAGCTACGCCGTGCGCCACCCCAACACTACGCTCGGCGCCTTGGCAGGCTTTATCCTCGCCGTGCTGGTACTTACGTTGGGCCTGTGGGACACGCTCGTCATCGCATTCTTTGTGCTGATCGGCGCCGTGATCGGCCAGATTCGCGACGGCGAGAACGGTATCGTCAACTTCTTCGGCCGCCTGTTTAGCGGCCGCTAATACGTATTCGACTGTCGCATCCGCGGCAGGCATAAGGAGGAACCATGGCTTTTAACACGAAGGTCGATGTAGCCGATACCGAGCTCGAGGCGAATGAGGCCGTCGCCGCCGAGGCGGAGGACGTAACGCTCGAGGACGAGGCACTCGTCGAGGCCGAGTCCGATGCGGACGAGGATAACGAGGAGATGGACGAGGAGGCGGACGAGTCCGAGGACTCGCTGACCTATTCCAACGGCGTGATCGAGAAAATCGTCGCCATGGCCACCCGCGAGGTTCCGCACGTTCTGGGCATGAAGGGTAACCTTATGCACTTTGTGCAGGAACAGTTTGGTGCCGAGAACCTGACCAAGGGCGTGACGGTCGAAGTCACCGATGACAACCGCGTGGTCGTCAACATCTCGGTTATCATCGAGTATGGCGCCTATGCGCCTGCGATCTTTGACGACGTTAAGGCGCGCGTCACTGAGCGTCTGGCCGCGATGACCGGCCTTGAGGTGGCAGGCGTCAATCTGCGCATCGAGGATGTCATCACCCCCGAGGAGTACGAGCACCGCACCAGCCAGCACGAGTAACCTACCAAAAAGGGACAGGTTTGTTTTGGCAGGTTTTATCTGCGAAAACACCAAACGGTCGACCGCGCAAACAAAAGTGCGGTCGACCGTTTTCCATATAGCCTCGATCTAGGCATACCGCTCGTCTAACTAAGGGTTGCAATCTTCGCGTTCCGCGTTACCCTAATGGGCGCATTGTTTCCAAATTGTTAACGAGGGGTTGCCGTAATGGCCGACGAACACGAGACCGAAAGCAAGGCATGGGCGATTGAAGCCGCTGCGGCAGAGGCGGCATCGCGTGCTGCCGAGGAGGTGCATCGTCCTCCCGTGGTGCCGATGGAACGCGTTGTCGGTCGCGAGGATATCGAACGTGGCGAGCGCGCCGGCCGCAAGCGCAGTCAGGAGCCAGGCTTTCCGCGCTTTTTTGCCGAGCTCAATCTGGGCCTGATCCTCACGGCCTTTGCCATCGTGGCCTTTAAAACCCCCAATCACTTTGCCTTCGGCGGCACCTCGGGCGTGTCGGTCATTCTTTCCACGCTGTTCCCGACCCTGCCCGTCGGCGTCTTTATGTGGATTATCAACGCGGTCCTGGTCATCCTGGGTTTTATTTTTTTGGAGCGCAAGGCAATCCTTTGGAGCGTCTTTGCCTCGTTTGCGCTTTCGGCCTACGTCTCGCTGTTTGAGCTCTTCATTCCGACGGATGTTTCGATGACGGGCGATATGTGGCTCGACCTGTGTTTTGCCGTCATCTTGCCGGCGCTGGGCAGTGCCATTGTCTTTGACATTGGCGCCTCGACGGGCGGCACCGACATCCTTGCCATGATTCTCAAACGCCGCACGACGCTCGAGATCGGCCGTGCCCTGTTGCTGGTCGATATCGGCATCGTGACCATCGCGGCTTTCCTGTATGGCCCGCGCGTCGGCCTGTACTGTGTGCTTGGTCTGTTTGCCAAGACGCTCGTCGTCGATAAGGCCATCGAGAGCATCCACCTGCGCAAGGTCTGTACGATTATTTGCGCCGAACCGCGCAAAGTCGAGGAGTTTATTGTCAAGCATCTCAACCGCACGGCAACGATCAGCCGTGGCTACGGCGCCTTCTCGGGCAAGTGCGTCACGGTGATTATGAGCGTGCTGAGCCGTCGCGAGGCAGTGCAACTGCGCCGCTATACCCGCGAGATTGACCCTGGCGCCTTCATCACCATCGTCGATAGCTCCGAAATCGTCGGCAAGGGCTTCCGCGGCACGAACTAGCCCGGTCGTACCCTTCGAATCATTGAATAAACCGGCTACGTTGCAAATCGGTCATCTTGCGGTATTTGTCCCCACATTGGGCGATAATGATGCCAAAGACATCGTTTGCGATCCAGGTGATTCGCTCTAGATACGAAGGGATGATTTCGATGTTCTGTTCGCAGTGTGGCGCCCCCATGGGCGATAACGACAAGTTCTGCGGCGTGTGCGGTGCCCCTAATACCGAGGTTAAGGCCGCCGGTCCCGCTCCGCAAGCTCAACCTCAGCCGCAGGGTCAGCCGTTTGCCCAGCCGCAGCCGTTCGTTGCGCCCCAGCCGGCTATGAACGCGCCCAAGGGTTGTATGGCTCAGGCCTTCAACGACATGCTTAAGGTTCCCGGCGCCTTGGTTCGCGTATGCCAAATCGCCTTTTTGCCGGCGCTGATCTGTGTTGTCTCGGTGCTGGTGCTGTTTATCCCCGTTATCGGCGGTATCGCAGCGGCCATTGGCTTTTTGCTCGCGTACGTGGCAAGCGTGTGCGGCGCGGGCTTTGCCATCGAGTGGGGTCGTGACCTGTCGCTCAAGGATGATAACGGCATGGAGCGTCCGCTGCTGCGCTCGACCTCGTTTGGATTGGGCATTTTCTCGTCTGTCATTACCGGTGTGCTCGAGTTCGTGGCCATTATTCCGGTGATTGGCGTGGTGTTCTCGGCTATCGAGAGCGTCGTGATCGGTGCCGTCGGTTCATATTATTTCAATGGTTGGAGCGGTCTTGAGGGTGCCCTCATCGGTTCGATGGGGCTGCTTGTCTTTGCCATGATCGTGTCGGTGGTACTGGGCATCTTCTTTAAGATGTTTGGTGATGCCGCCGTGATGCACTTCGCCGTCGCGGGGCGCGTGGAAAGCGCGTTTTCGCTCGAGAAGGTCTGGTAGTCTTATAAGGCCAACCTGGGCAAGCTATTCTGCGCCTCGATTCTTCCCGAGTTTTTGACGGGCATCGTGTCGCACATCATCACGTGGATCTTCACCGCCATCTTTGGCGCCATTGCTACGTTTGGTATGTATAGCTATTACTATCGCCCCACGGGTCTTGAGGCAATCATCGAGGGCGGCGGCATTACGCTCATCCTGTTCTTGATGATCGTTGCCTTTGTCACGGTGTTCCTGACTGTGTTTGGCAAGATGCTCAAGTATCGCGCCGTTGGCTACTGGGCCGCGCGCTATGCCAGCGAGTGGGCCGATGAGGATGCCGACGATGTTCTGACGTTTGTGCTTCCGGGTGAGAAGAAGCCTGCTCCTGCGGGATTCAATCCCACGGCCGCCACTGGTGCAGCCCCTGCACCGGCACCCGCACCTGCCCCTGCTCCGGCACCCGCGCCCGCGCCAGCACCTGCCCCTGCTCCGGCACCCGCGCCCGCACCTGCCCCGGCACCTGCCCCGGCGCCCGAGGCGACGCCTGCGGAGCC
This sequence comes from Collinsella sp., assembly GCA_036304065.1. GTDB lineage: Bacteria > Actinomycetota > Coriobacteriia > Coriobacteriales > Coriobacteriaceae > Collinsella. Next base: position 16,013 of record JAXIZI010000016.1, read on the forward strand.
CGATTGGGATGCCCTTGCCACGCCGGCGGATGAGCCGGGCGATAATCCTGCTGCCGAAAACAATCAAACCGAATAGTCGGTCGAGGCGCCCTGGGCAACTGAGCCCGGGGCGCCTTTTTCTACTGCGAAAGCAAGAAAATGCCTGGGAAAACGGTTGCAGTAAAATTTCTCGGAAATTGGCCAATGTTGCGCAACAACGTCGCGGCTATTGTTGAGAACATAGACGTGTAAGGTTTGAAGGCGTGCAACGCCTTAGGAAAAGGAGAAGCTTATGTTCTGTCCCACTTGTGGTTCTCCCATTTCGGATGATGCCAAATTCTGCCCCGTCTGCGGTTCTGCCGTCGGTGCCGCTCCCGCTGCTCCTGCTCCGCAGCCCGCGCCGCAGCCTGCACCTCAGCCCCAACCTGCTCCGCAGCCCACGCAGATTCAGCCCACTCCGGTTCAGGCAGTTCAGCCTCAGCCTCAGCAGCAGTACGCCGGCCAGCAGCAGTACACCGGTCAGCAGCAGTATGCTCAGCAGCCTGCACCCGCCCCGATGGGCTATGCTCCGATTAAAACCGACCGTGGCGTGATCGGCTGGCTCCTGCTTTCCATCGTGACCTGCGGCATCTATTCATATTACTTCCTCTATTGCCTCGCTCGCGACATCAATGTCATGTGCCAGGACGACGGCGATTCCACGCCGGGTCTGGCAGCATTTATCCTGCTGTCGTTCGTGACCTGCGGCTTCTACGCACTCTACTGGTACTACAAGATCGGCAACCGCCTGCAGGCTAATGCTCCTCGCTATGGCCTGATGTTCCAGGAGAACGGTACCACCGTTCTTATGTGGCAGATCGTCGGCGCGCTGCTGTGCGGCCTTGGCCTCATCTTTGCCATGAACATCATCATCAAGAATACCAATGCCATGGCAACGGCTTACAACGTCCGTCTTGGCGCTCGTGCCTAACGATAAGAGCGGCGTGAACAGCTCCCAGGGACATAAGGGCGCGGCGGAACTCATTCGCCGCGCCCTTTCTTGCATCGGCGCGCTCTTTGTCGCCTGGCTCGCACTCTACCTGCTCGATATCGGCTGCGTGTTTCGCCTGATGACGGGCATTCCCTGTCCGGGATGTGGCATGACGAGGGCCTGGCTGGCAGCACTGCGCCTCGATTTTGCGGCGGCCTTTGCCTACCATCCGCTGTTTTGGGTGGTGCCGATTGCGTTTGTGCTCGCGTTCGTGCGCGAGGAGGTGACGTCGAGCAAGCTAAAGCGCGGCATCGACATTGCGGTTATTGTTCTGTGCGTGCTGGTCGTTGCCGTATGGATCGTGCGCCTTATCAACCCGGCAGACGCGGGCCTGCTCTTTGGTGGTCACGCTCCCGTCGGAGTTCCTGCCGATATCATCCACCTCGAAACCCCACGCTGGCTCACCATTCTTCACTCTTACCTGTCGTGACGGAGGACGCGCTAGAAAAGCGGTCGACACATAAGCGGGGGCGAACGTTGAGATAACGTTCGCCCCCGCTTTGCTCTAGCTAGGTTGTTATGGGTGGGCGTGACGGCTACTCGTCGCGCTTCTCCTCGTGGCGAGCGGCGGCACGGGCATCGTGAATGCCCTTGATGGCGGCATGGCGGGCGGTGCGGGCGTCGTGCACGGCGTCGCGGGCCTCGGCGGCCGTTGCCTTGGCAGAGCGCAGCTTGGCTGCCAGGTCGGGATTGGTCTCGGCAACCGCGGCGATCGTGGGGCCGTCGAGCTCTTCTTGCGTGGGCTCGGCCAAAAAGTCGATGGCATACTGAGCGGCTACCATGGAGCCCTTGGCGAGCACGCTCTCGTCGATCTTATAGAAGCAGGAGTGCTGGGCATAGGTGGCGCCGATCTGGGGGTTGCGCGTGCCAACAAAGGCGAGCACGCCCGGTACGCGGCGCAGATACTCCGAGAAGTCCTCGCCCGAAAGCGTGCCGCGGTAATGGCCCTCGCCTGCGGGGCCCAGGCACTTGAGCACAGCTTGGCGGCAGCGCTCGCTCGAGGCAGCATCGTTTTCGACCTTGTAGTTGGCGATGGTGTAGTCGGTGAGTTCGGCCTCGGCGCCTAGCGCTGCTGCGGTGTGCTCCACGATGCGGCGCATAAGCTCGGGCATCTCCTCATGCGTTTTGTCGCCATAGGTGCGCACCGTGCCGGCGAGGTACGCCGTGCCGGCGATAACGTTGCGCGCGGTGCCGCCGTGCAGCTCGCCGACGGTGATGACGGCGGGTTCGTAGGGGCTAATCTCGCGCGAGACGATGGTCTGCAGGGCGTTGACGATCTCTGCCGCAACCATAACGGCGTCGTGGCCGCGCTGGGGCATGGCGCCATGGCACGAGGTGCCGCGGACGTCGATGCGGAACCAGTCGGTGTTTGCCATGCGTGGGCCGGGCTCGCAGCTTACGGTACCGGCGTCGACCTCGCTCCAGATGTGCGCGGCGTAGGCGCCATCGACGCCGTCGAGCACACCCGTGCCAATCATGAGTTTGGCGCCCTGGCCGTTTTCCTCGCTGGGCTGGAATACGATGCGAATCTCGCCGTGGATGTCATCGGTCATGTGGCGCAGAATCTGCAACGTGCCGAGCATCATGGCGATATGGCAGTCGTGACCGCAGGCGTGCATGCAGCCCTCATTGACGCTGGCGAACTCCTCGCCGGTCTGCTCAGTGACGGGCAGGGCGTCGATATCGGCGCGCAGCAGGATGCGGCGGCGCGGCGTGCCGTCCTCGCGGTAGGCATCCGGCGCGGTGCCGCGAAGCGTCGCCACCAGGCCCGTCTTGAGCGGACGCTCGTAGGGGATATTCATGGCGTCGAGCTGGTTGGCGATGTCGGAAGTCGTGCGCTCCTCGGCAAGGCTCAACTCCGGGTGCTTATGGAAGTGCCGGCGCTGCTTGATGATGTAGGGTTCAAACTCGGCGGCGATATCCTGGATGGCCGCGGTGACGTCGTCTGCCGCGCGAACCTCGGTTGCCGCCATAATTTGCTGTGCCTTGGTCTTCGTCATGGTCGATTTGCTCCTTGCTGGGTTGATCGCAAAATCGTACAGGCTTTCTCCAGTATGCCACCTGCCGCTAGGGCTGGTAAAGTTGCCGTTTGCCGCTTGGGGTTTTGTTACAAGGGCGGGGGAGTACACTCGGGGGTGTTGAATTACCTGCCAGAGATGGGGATGCCCATGCGACATATCGATCGGATTATTCGCTCCAAGAACGTCTTTACCGCGCAAGACGGCATCGATACCGCCCGCGAGTTGGCGATCGCCATCGCGGGCGATCGCATCGTCGCTGTCGGCGCGCCCGATGACGTGATTGCCGCCGCACCTGCCGCCACGCCGGTGGTCGATTACGGCGAGCAGTTTGTCTGCCCCGGTTTCCATGACGCTCATCTGCACTTCTTCCATACCTCGGTCGGTTCCTCGCCGTATATGCTCATGGATATGGGCACGTCCGAGGCGGCACTGGTGCAGCATGCGCTCGAGTTTTCCCAGGGCCTGCCCGACGACGCCTGGGTCGTGACCCAGGGCTGGCGCGATTACCGCTGGGATCCGCCCGAGCATCCTACCAAGGCCTCCCTCGACGCCGCCTTCCCCGGTCGCCCCTGTGTTATGTATTCGGGCGATGGGCATACGCTGTGGCTCAACAGCCGCGCACTCGAAGCCCTCGGCGTGACGCGTGACAGCGAGCCTCCGGCGGGTGGCAGTTACGACAAAGACTCAAACGGTGAGCTTACGGGTATTGCCCACGAGGCAGCTGCTATGCAGCTGCTGCCGCGCTGCCTGGAATGGCTGGGCGAGGACCGCATCGCGAGCGCTTACGGCGACCAGATGAAGCGTATGGCCGAGCAAGGCATCACCTCAATCTGCGATATGTCGCTCATGCCCATGCCGGGCTGCGACTTTATTCGCGACGATGTCTACGACAGGCTGCAGGCCGCCGGCAAGCTGGGCATTCGCGCCCACCTGTTCCCCACGCTGCTGGATGACCAATCGCGCTTGGAAGAACTCCAGACCCGCTACGCAAACAACGCGCTGCTCTCGGCGCCAGGATTTAAACAGTTCTTCGACGGCGTGTCGAGCGAGCATACCGCATACCTCACTGAGCCCTATACTAACCCGCGCTTCCCGGGTGACCAGGGGCGCCTGACGGTTCCTGTCGAGCGCATGCGCAAGTTGGTTCTGGCGGCAGCCGAGCGCGGCCACACCGTGCGCATCCACGTTATCGGCGACGGTGCCATCCATGCCGCACTCGATATCTTTGAGGAGGCGGCAGAGCTCTACGGCCTGCCCCAGCACGGTCATAATACGCTTGAGCATTTGGAGAATCTGCTGCCTCAGGACATCGATCGTCTGCGCAAGCTCAACGTCATTGCCTCGAGCCAGCCTTGCCACATCACGCTCGACCCGGGTGGCCCGGAGCGCGACCTGGGCCTGGAACGCAGCCGCATCATGTGGCCGTTTGCGACCTATAAGCAGCGCGGCATCCGCCAAGCTTTTGGTACCGACAGCCCCATCACGGCCGTTACCAGCATGAACGTGCTCTACACGGCTATTACGCGCCAAGACCCTCGCAGCCACTGGCCCGAGGGCGGCTGGCTCCCCAGCGAGCGCATCGATGCGGCAACGGCCCTGCGCAACTACACGCTTGGTAGCGCGTACGCAGCGGGCGACGAGCAAAACCTCGGCAGCCTAGAGCCCGGCAAATACGCCGACTTGGTAGTCCTGGACCAAAACCCGCTCACCATTGACCCCCAAGAACTCCAGGACACCAAAGTTCAGGCAACCTATCTGGCAGGCAACCTGATCTACGAGCATTAACCCCACATCCCACCCCTCAGTTGCGGTGAAATACGGACTAAATAACACCTCAACAGCCAAAAACAGTCCATATTCCACCGCAACTTAAGGGGCACGTTTCAGCAACGTGCCCCTTTCTTGTGCGCCCTACCCGCATCGCCATTTTGCTGCACTGACTTTTCTGAATGCCGGGCCCGATAACGTTGACTCAGCTCCCGTGTGGCGCCGGAGGGGCGGGGCATAAGGTTTATCGCGAGTTCCGCACGAGCCGAAGGCCACTTAATGTGGCCTTCGTGCGAGCAGGACTGCCCGAGCAGGAAACCTTATGCCCCGCCCCTCCGGCGCCACACGGGAGCCACTGCTAAGTTATCCCCCGGCATTCAGAAAATCTAAGTGCCAAAAAATAAGATTTTTTGACTCCGTGTTGTATAACCCGCCATTCGTGGGTACCATTCAACGCGTACGCAAACAAAAAGGGTTAACCCGCGCGGCATGACCGCGCGGCCCACAAAGGAGGAAACAAGCATGTCGTCTTTGAAGCCGCTTGCAGATCGCGTCCTGGTCAAGCCCGACGAGGCCGAGCAGAAGACCGCTTCTGGCCTGTACATCGCCAGCAACGCTCAGGAGAAGCCGCAGCGCGGCACCATCGTTGCCGTTGGCGCCGGTAAGGTCAACGACAAGGGCGAGCGCATCCCCATGGACGTTCAGGTCGGCGACGTTGTCATCTACGGTAAGTTTGGTGGCAACGAGGTCAAGGTCGACGGCGAGAAGTATCTGCTCATGCGCGCCGACGACATCTACGCCGTCGTCGAGGCCTAGTCTCGTCAGAATCTCTGATTCGTCTTTGAACGCGTCCGCCGCATAGGACTCGGAAGCGGCGACGCGAGTCACATTTCTTTTGGAGGATTACCTACCATGGCAAAGAACATTACGTTCAACACCGATGCCCGCGCCAAGCTCGCCAAGGGCGTCAACACTCTGGCCGACGCCGTTACCGTCACCATGGGCCCCAAGGGCCGTTACGTCGCTCTGCAGCGCACGTTCGGTGCCCCGACCATCACCAACGACGGCGTTTCCGTCGCTAAGGAGATCGAGCTCGAGGACAACATCGAGAACATGGGCGCTCAGCTGGTGAAGGAGGTCGCCACCAAGACCAACGACACCGTGGGTGACGGCACCACCACCGCAACCCTGCTCGCTCAGGCTATCGTCAACGACGGTCTGCGTAACGTCGCCGCCGGCGCCAACCCGCTGGCCATCCGTCGCGGCATCGACAAGGCTGTAAACGCTGCCGTCGCCGAGATGAAGAAGCAGGCCAAGCCGGTCGAGACCAAGGAGCAGATCGCTTCCGTCGGTACCATCTCCGCCGGTGACCCCGAGGTCGGCGAGAAGATCGCCGAGGCCATGGAGGTCGTGGGTAAGGACGGCGTCATCACCGTCGAGGATTCCCAGACGTTCGACATTACCATCGACACCGTCGAGGGCATGCAGTTCGACAAGGGCTATGTCTCCGCTTACTTCGTCACGGACAACGACCGCATGGAGGCCGTGATGAAGGATCCGTACATCCTCATCACCGACCAGAAGATCTCCAGCGTTCAGGACATCATGCCCGTTCTCGAGGCTGTCCAGCGCGCTGGCCGTGGCCTGCTCATCATCGCTGAGGACATCGACGGCGAGGCTCTGCCGACCCTGGTCCTCAACAAGATCCGTGGCGCCCTCAACGTCTGCGCCGTCAAGGCCCCGGGCTACGGCGATCGCCGCAAGCGCATCCTCGAGGACATCGCCGTCCTCACCGGTGGCCAGGCCGCTCTGGACGAGCTGGGCGTGAAGGTCGCTGACATCACCGCCGATATGCTCGGTACCGCTAAGTCCGTCACCATCTCCAAGGACAACACCGTCGTCGTCGGCGGCGCTGGCTCCAAGGAGGCCATCGACGCCCGCATCGCTCAGATCAAGGGCGAGATGGAGAACACCACCTCTGACTTCGACCGCGAGAAGCTCCAGGAGCGCCTGGCCAAGCTCTCCGGTGGCGTTGCCGTCATCAAGGTCGGCGCTGCTACCGAGTCCGAGCTCAAGGAGATCAAGCACCGCGTCGAGGATGCCCTGCAGGCTACCCGCGCTGCTGTCGAGGAGGGCATCGTCGCCGGCGGCGGCGTCGCCTTCATGGACGCCGCTCCTGCGCTCGACGCTGTCGAGATTGACGACCCCGAGGAGAAGATCGGCGTCGACATCGTCAAGAAGGCTCTGACCGCTCCTGTCGCCACCATCGCCAAGAACGCTGGCTTTGAGGGCGCTGTCGTGGTCGACAAGGTTGCCGAGCTGCCCGCTGGCCAGGGTCTCAACTCTGCCAACGGCGAGTGGGGCGACATGATCGAGATGGGCGTCCTCGACCCCGTCAAGGTCAGCCGCGTCACCCTGCAGAACGCTGCTTCTGTCGCCAGCCTGATTCTCATCACCGAGGCCACCGTCTCCGATGTGCCCAAGAACACTCAGCTTGAGGACGCTATCGCTGCTGCCACCGCTGGTCAGCAGGGCGGCGGTATGTACTAAGGCCGACAAGGTCTAGAACTCCCACCGGGAATCCGGGGGCGTGACGGGGGTTTCTCTCCGGAACGTCCTCGGACATGCAAAGAGGCTCCGCATCGCGCTTCGCGCTGCGGAGCCTCTTTGCGTCCTGCGGAAATGTTCCGGAGAGAAACCCCCGTCACGCCCCCGGATCCCCTGCGTTTACGGCCTTGAGGTCGGCGTGGGCGGAGATCGTGGCTGATGGGGATACGTGTCCCGGTCGCTGTTTCGCGGCTTTGCCGCGAAAGGCGCGTTACTTTGGGATGGGTGGGGAATGTGGTTGTTGCGGCAACTGGTCCCCGCCATAAATTACCCTTGGCATACTTGCGCGAAAACCTGCCCGTGCTACACTTGCAATTGCTGTTTCAGGGCGGGGTGAAATTCCCCACTGGCGGTAAATCGGGCGATGTCAAAGGGACACCGTGGCGCAGGTAAAGTGCCTGCGGCCGAGCCGATGAGTCCGCGACCCGTGTGTGCGTTGGTTCGCATGCCGGCTGAACTGGTGAGATACCAGTACCAACGGTTAGAGTCCGGATGAAAGAGGCAGGTGATCTTATGTCTGAACAGTCGCAGCATATCCATTTTGAGAACACGAATAGGTGGAGCACCAAACAGCTCGTTACCATGGCGTTGATGTGCGCCTTGGGAGCACTGTTTATGTATGTGCAGCTGCCCATCCTTCCCTCGGCGCCGTTTTTGACGTATGACCCGTCGCTGGTGCCGGCGATGGTGTGTGGATTTGCGTATGGCCCTGGTGCCGGCACCGCTGTTGCCGCTATGGCGATCGTTATCCATGCGCTTACCACGGGCGATTGGGTCGGTGCGCTTATGAACTTGGTTGCCACGCTGGGCTATATTCTGCCTGCGGCTATCGTCTACCAGAAGATGCATACCTATAAGGGTGCCGTGATTGGCCTGATGCTCGGCGTCATTGCCGCTACGGCGCTGTCCATGGTCGCGAACCTGACCATCGGCGTTTGGTTCTGGTATGGCTCGGCCGATGTGATTCTGCCGCTCATGCTTCCCGCCGTTTTGCCGTTTAACCTCATCAAGACCGTGCTCAACTCGGTGTTGACGCTGGCGGTGTATAAGGCAGTCTCCAACCTCATCACGCCTAAAAAGGACCAGGTCAAAGGCCGCGCATGATTGAGTGTCGGGGCGTTTCCTTTAGCTATGACGGTGCCGCCCAGGCGCTTGACGGCATCGATCTGAGCATTAAGGACGGCGAGTTTTTCTGCATCCTCGGTGGCAATGGGTCGGGTAAGTCGACGTTTGCCAAGCATCTGAATGCGCTGCTGCAGCCCGATGCGGGCACGGTACGCATCAACGGCATGGATGCGTCCGAGCCCGAGCTGGTCTACGACATTCGTTCGACCGCGGGCATGGTATTCCAGAATCCCGGCGATCAGCTGGTGGCAACGCTTGTCGAAGATGACGTTGCGTTCGGTCCCGAAAACCTTGGCGTGCCATCGGCGCAAATTGCGCAGCGCGTACGCGAGGCGCTGAAGGGCGTGGGCCTGGTGGGCTTTGAGCGCCACGAGACCCATGCGCTTTCGGGTGGTCAAAAGCAACGCGTGGCGCTTGCCGGCGTGCTCGCCATGGAGCCGCGCGTTCTCATTTTGGATGAGGCCTCCTCGATGCTCGATCCGCGCGGACGCAAGGGTCTTATGAAAGCGTGCCGCGCACTTCACGATCGCGGCATGACTATCGTGATGATTACACACTTTATGGAGGAGGCCGCCGAGGCCGATCGTGTCGCGGTGTTTCGGGCGGGGCACGTTGCCATGCTCGGTACGCCCGAGGAAATCTTGACGCGGGCGGATGAGCTTGCGCAGCTCAACCTGGATATGCCGGAGTCGTGTCGTCTGGGCAGGTCACTTCGTGCGAAGGGCGTGCCCGTTTGCGCGCAGGTGCGTGAGGCGGATATGGTCGCCGAGATTGCGCAGGCTTATGCCGAGCGAAGTAGGGCAGGCATCGCGGGGCAGTCTTCCGTATCCCAGTCGGAAATCGCTGACGGCACTGTTCCGGTAGACAACGAGGGCAACGCGTCGGAGCCCGTCATCGAGCTATCCCATGTTTCGTACAGTTATTCGCTCAGTCCGCGCGAGCGCCGCCGCTGGCATAAGCGCTCGGCCACTGCGGGCAAATCGAGCAAACAGGCTCTCTGGGGAAACGACCCCAGCAGCCCGTGGGCGCTGCGCGGTGTATCGCTGACGGTGCGTCGCGGCGAGTTCCTGGGCTTGGCAGGTCATACCGGTTCGGGTAAGTCGACGCTGGTCCAGCATCTCAACGGTTTGATTCGCCCCCAGGAGGGATCCGTTCGCGCGCTGGGGCTCGATCTGTCAAACAAGAAAGACGCCGCTGCGGTTAAGGCCAAGGTCGGCGTGGTGTTTCAATACCCTGAGCGTCAGCTGTTTGCCGAAACCGTGGCGCAGGACGTGGCGTTTGGTCCGCATAACCTTGGCTTGCCGCAAGATGAAGTCGACCGTCGTGTCGAGTCATCGCTCTCACGCGTGGGCCTCGACCTTTCCACGGTCGGCGACAAGAGTCCCTTTGAGCTTTCGGGCGGTCAGCAACGGCGTGTGGCATTCGCCGGCGTACTCGCCATGGAGCCCGAAGTCCTGGTACTCGATGAGCCCATGGCTGGGCTCGATCCGGCTGCTCGCAGGGATTTCCTAGGGCTCATCGATCGACTCCATCGCGAGGGCCTGGCCGTTGTCATGGTTTCGCACAGCATGGATGACCTGGCAAATTGTTGTGACCGTATCGTTGTGATGAACGAGGGCGCGGTGTTTGCCGAGGGAACGCCCTCTCAGGTTTTTGCGCACGCGAACGAGCTTAAATCAATCGGCTTGGGTGTTCCCGCTGCCCAGCGCATGGCGCTGGCGCTTGCGAAGGCAGGCGTGCCGCTGCGCTTTGACGGCCTCTATACGGTTGAGTCGCTGACAGACGAGTTGGCGGACCTGCTAATCGGTCGCTCGGGCGGTCCTTCTAACGTCGCGGACATTGCTAAATCCAAGACGGTCGCGCGAGAGGAGGGCTGCTAATGGAGGCGTTTTCGTTTGGCAGCTACTATCCGAGCGATAGCGCGATCCATCGCCTGGATCCGCGCACCAAGCTGCTCCTGGGCTTTGTATTTTTGATCACGACGCTCACAGTCAGCAGCTTCCGCGGACTGGCCCCGGTCGCAATTTTCGTTGTGCTGACCTATGCCGTGTCTCGGGTGCCGGTTCGTCGCGTTCTGTCGTCGATGGCGCCGCTGCTGGCAATCGTCGTCGTGGTCGCGGTGCTCAACTTGTTTACCGATCAGAGTGGGCGCATCCTGTGGCAGCTCGGCTTTCTGCAGATAAGCGAGGGCTCACTGCGTTCTGCCGCCTTTATGGCGTGTCGCCTGACGTTGATGATGGCCGGCATGAGCGCCATTACACTCACCACGCCGACGCTCGACCTCACCGCGGGCTTTGAGCGCCTGCTCGCGCCGTTTGCGCGCGTGGGGCTCCCTGCGCATGAGCTCGGCATGATCATGGGTATCGCGTTGCGCTTTATGCCGCAGTTCGCCACCGAGATGAAGCAGACGGCGGACGCGCAGGCAAGCCGCGGCGCGCGCGTGACGGGCGGTCCGCTCGGCGGCGTGCGTATGCTCGGCAGTGTGGCGATTCCGCTGTTCACGGGCGTGTTCCGCCATGCCGAGACGCTGTCTGCCGCCATGGATGCACGCTGCTATCACGGCGAGCAGGGCCGCACGCGCCTGCATGCGCTTGCATTTGGCCGCGGCGATGCGTTGGCGGCGGTGGTGACGGCGTTGCTGCTCATCTGCGTCATCGTCATCAATCTTCAACTTGTTTAGGCGCGATTCGGGCGCAAGAAAGGGGTCCCTATGACCGACAACGACCGCACGGCTCAGCTTGAGCGCGCCTGTTCGTATCTCAGGCGCATTCCGGCGTGGTTTCTGGCCACGACCGATGCAAGTGACGGGCATCAGCCTCGCGTGAGGCCGTTTTCGTTTGCCATGGTCGATGACGGTAAGTTGTGGTTTTGCACGTCGCGCGACAAGGACGTGTGGGCGGAGCTGAGTGCGAATCCCAAGTTTGAGGTATCGGGCTGGAAGCCGGGGGAATGTTGGATCGTATTGACCGGCGAAGCCGCACTTGAGGACGACGCAGTTGCGAGCGACAAGGTGCGTCAAGCGGGTTTTAAGCACATGGTGGGCATTGGCGAGGAACACGAGAGTGCCAACGACGGCCGCCTTGCTTTCTTTTCGGTCCGCAATATTGCCGCGCGCTTCTGTGATATCGACGGCAGCGAGGAGCGCCTGGAGCTTTAACTCTAGGGCAGCTAAAACAGCCCCGACCCAAAAAGACTAGCGTCAGGAGGACACATGGACGGATTGAATACGGTGTTGGAGTATCTGACGTCGGTGCCGGCATGGTATTTGGCGACGAGCGTTGACGGACAGCCTCATGTGCGTCCGTTTTCGTTTGCGCAGATCCAGGATGGCAAGCTGTGGTTTGTAACAGCGCGCACCAAAGATGTGTGGCAAGAGCTGCTGCAAAACCAGCGCTTTGAGGCCACGAGTTGGTGGCCGGGCCATGGCTGGCTCATCTTGCGCGGGCGTGCCGGCTTGGATGACCGGGCTTTAGACGAAATGCGCGAAGCCGGGTGGAAGCATCTAGAGCACCTGGGCGAGCACTATGAGGGGCCTAACGACCCCACGCTCGTCTTCTTTAGCGTCGAGGATCCCGAGGCTTTTATCTGCAATCACGACGAATGGGTGCCGGTCGAGCTCTAGCCGGCTGGCTCATCCTAACAACTTGGTTTTCGCATGGGCGGGCCCCGTATTGCCCGGTGCCGTTAGGAGCGCCGGTCAATACGGGGCCCGCTCCATTTGTCAATTCCTTCAAGCGAATGTGTCGGGAATGTTTCAATGCATGAATATGCAAGCCATTTACGTGTTCATGCATCTTTTGGTGCTAAAGTTTCAACCCACTTCATAACGACCACTGCGAAATGCGCATCGGTGCATAAATCGCAGACAAGGAGTCTGATATGTCATTGAAGGTTGGAATCGTCGGCGCGGCTGGATATGCCGGAGCCGAGCTCATTCGCCTCGTGCTCGGCCATCCCGAGTTTGAACTTGTTGCCATTACGTCCAACGCCGATGCCGGCCAGCCGCTGTCCGCGGTGTATCCGAGCTTTGCTGGCGTGAGCGATCTGGTTTTCACCACGCATGACGCCCCCGAGCTTAAGAGCTGCGATGCGGTTTTTCTTGCCGTGCCGCACACGGCTGCCATGGCACAGGTGCCCGCGCTGCTTGCATCGGGCGTCTCCTGCTTTGATCTTTCGGCCGACTACCGCCTGAACGACGCGTCCGTCTTTGAGACGTGGTATGCCGCCGAGCATACGAGCCCCGAGCTGCTCAAGACCCGTGCCTTTGGCCTGCCCGAGCTATTCTGCCGGGACTTGGAGACCGCCGCATCCGACCATGCCGACGGCAAACCCGTGCTGGTCGCCTGCGCCGGTTGCTATCCCACCGCAACGAGCCTTGCCGCCGCGCCCGCCGTGCGCGCTGGCTGGGTTGCCCAGAGCGGCCCCGTGATCGTTGATGCCATCAGCGGCGTGACGGGTGCCGGCAAGTCCTGCAACGCTCGTACGCATTTTTGCAGCGCTGACGAGAACTTGGAGGCCTACGGCGTGGGCAAGCATCGCCACACGCCCGAGATTGAGCAAATCCTTGGCCTGACCGATCGCGTCGTCTTCACCCCGCATCTGGCACCGCTCAAGCGCGGCCTGCTCTCCACGGTGACGCTGCCGCTCACGCCGCAGGCCATCGACTCCCTGGCTCTTGAGGATGTCGTCGACTATTACAAGCAGTTCTACGCTGGACGCACCTTTGTGCGTGTGCTCGACGCCGGTCAGCAGCCCAAGACGGCTTCGGTCGTTGGAACCAACGCCGCCCAGATTGGCCTTGCGCTCAACAAACGCGCGGGCGTGCTGGTGGCGACGGGCGCTATCGACAATCTGTGCAAGGGCGCTGCGGGCCAAGCAGTCCAGTGTGCCAATATCGTCTTTGGCTTTGACGAGCGACGAGGCTTGCCCACAGTGGCGTGCCCGGTGTAGCACATTCGATTGTTAACGATTTGGTAGTCGGGCATCGAGTGGGGCGCCACTCTTAAGCTGGTCTCATGATTACGACTGGCATGGCGCACCAACCGATGTCCGTTTTTTGTTTGACATAAGGAGTCATAAAGACGATGAATACCGACCTGATTGATATCAAGATTCGCGCCGTCGAGGGTGGCGTTACGGCAGCGGCCGGCTTTAAGGCCGCAGGCATCCACGCTGGGTTCCGCAAGAACCCCGAGCGTCTGGATTACGCGCTCGTCGTGCCCGATAAACCCTGTCCCGGTGCTGGCGTGTTTACCACCAATCGCTTTTGCGCGGCGCCCGTGCAGGTGAGCCGTGCCAACTTGGGCGGTGCCGACAAGGGCTATGGCGTCATCGCCGGCGTTTCGGTCAACTCTGGCAATGCCAACGCCGCCACGGGTGAGACCGGCCTTGCATGCGCGCGCGAGACGTGCAGCATCGCATCGCAGGTCATCGGCTGCGAACCCCAGCAGATTCTGGTTGCCTCCACGGGTGTGATTGGCCAGATTCTGCCGATCGACACGTTTGAGACCGCCATTCCTGCTGCCTACGAGGCACTCTCCGCCCACGGTGGCGCCGATGCCGCTCGCGCCATCATGACGACTGACACGCACTCCAAGGAGTACGCCGTGTCCTATGTCAGCGAGGCTGCGGGTCATGCGGGCAATGTCTATACGGTAGGCGGAATGTGCAAGGGCTCGGGCATGATCATGCCCAACATGGCCACCATGATCGCAGTTATCACCACCGATGCCCCCGTCGAGCCTGCGGCACTTCATGCCCTGCTGCTCTCGACCGTCAAGCAGACCTTTAACAAGGTAACGGTCGATTCCGACACCTCGACCAACGACACCTGCATCATGCTTGCCTCCGGCGCCGCTGCCGCAGATGCCGAGCCTATCGTCGAGGGCTCCGATGCCTTCGACGAGTTGGCATTTGCCGTGCACGAGGTGTGCGAGAGCCTGGCGCGCAATATCGCCGCCGATGGTGAGGGCGCATCCAAGCTTGTTACGGTCAACGTTACCGGCGCCGTGAACGACGAGGAAGCCGATATCGCCGCCCGTGCCGTTGCCAACTCGCCGCTCGTTAAGACCTGCATCGCCGGCCACGACTGCAACTGGGGTCGCGTTGCCATGGCGCTTGGCAAGTGCGGCGTGAAGTTTAATCAGGAAGACGTTTCCATCGACATGATGGGCATGCCTGTCTGTCGCGACGGTCTGACTGTTCCCTTTGACGAGGACGAGGCTCTACGACGTTTCGAGGCGCCCGAGATCGTGATCTCGGCCGACCTGGGCGCAGGCGACGCGGCAACGACTGTGTGGACCTGCGACCTCACGCATGAGTACATCTCCATCAACGGCGACTACCGTTCCTAGATTCCAGGCACGCTGCGCATCTTGCCGCGATTGCGGACAGCGGAGCACGGCGCGATAACGATACGAAAGACGAGGCAGATTATGTAATTCGCACGCGATTGTCGTTCGAGCGAATCCAACGAAGCAACCGCGCAGCTGCTGTTCGAAGCGCTGCCGTGGATTAAGAACCTGACCGGCAAGACGGTTGTTATCAAATATGGCGGAGCCGCCATGGTTGATGAGCAGCTGCGCCGCGACGTGATGAGCGACATCGTTTTGCTCAAGATCATCGGTATGCGCCCCGTCATCGTGCACGGCGGCGGCAAGGCTATCAACGAGGCGCTGAGCCATTACGATATTCCCGTCGAGTTTAAGAACGGCCAGCGCGTGACCACGCCGGCGACTATGGATATCGTGCGCGAGGTGCTGGGCGGCAAGGTTAACCAGGAGCTGGTTGCTGCCATCAACCACCACGGCAACCTGGCCGTGGGCGTGTCGGGCAGCGATGCCGGCACGCTCATCGCCGAGCCGCTCGACCCCGAGCTCGGTCGCGTGGGCAAAGTGACGCACGTCAACACCGACTATATCGAGCGCTTACTCGATAGCGAGTACATCCCCGTCATCGCTACCGTCGCGGCGGGGGAGGACGGCGGTTTCTTCAACATCAACGCCGACACCGCCGCCGGTGCCGTTGCCGCGGCGCTCCATGCGCATAAGGCGATCTTTTTGACCGATGTCGATGGCCTGTACAAGGACTTTAGCGACAAGGACTCGCTTATCTCCAACCTAACGCTCGACGAGGTTAACGAAATGCTCTACGGCGGCGAGGTCGATAAGGGCATGATTCCCAAGCTGCGTGCGGCTGTCGACGCGCTTACCGCTGGCGTGTTCCGAGCCCACATCATCAATGGCACGACGCCGCATTCGCTGCTCCTGGAGCTGCTGACCGATGCCGGCGTCGGCACCGTGATCCATTCCACCGAGACGGCTTACGAGTTCGATACGCATCCGCATCCGCTTTCGACGTTTGCTGCGCGTCTGACCGAGAACCTTGACGAGGTCGAGAAGCTTCAGACGGTCTAGCTGACCCGCAGCCGCCCCATTCCTGCACCCATAGGTCTGCGCCGTCCGGCGCTCAACGAAAGGCATCCCATGTCACTTGCAGCTCAGCAATCGCTTGAATCCCATTACGTTATGCATACCTTTGGCCGCTCTCCGGTCGAGTTTGTCGAGGGTCACGGCATGAAGCTCACCGGCGACGATGGCCGTGAGTACCTCGACTTTCTTGCCGGCATCGGCGTGTGCAGCCTAGGTCATGGCGACTCGGCTGTGCTCTCGGCGCTCGAGGCACAGACCAAAAAGCTCATGCATGTCTCCAATTACTTCTACATCGAGCAGCGCGGACAGGTCGCGGCGCTGCTGTCCAAGCTTGCTAACGACGACGTAGATGGTGCGCGCGTGCTTGCCGATGCCATTGCCGCCGGCGATGAGACCACGGCAGCTGCTCTTGGTGCCCCGGCTGCGGATGAGCAGGTTTGGGAGACCTTCTTTGCCAACTCTGGCGCCGAGGCCAACGAGGGCTCGATGAAGCTCGCGCGCCTGTACGCCAAGCGTGCCGGTAATGGCGGCAACACCATCGTGTGCATGCGCGGCGGGTTCCACGGCCGTACGCTCGAGACCATTGCCGCCACCATGCAGGATTGGCTGCAGGACAGCTTCCGCCCGCTGCCGGGTGGCTTTGTGGCCTGCACGCCCAACGATGTCGATGAACTGCGTGCGATCTTTAAGCAGCTGGGCAGTGAAATTTGCGCCGTGATGCTCGAGCCGATCCAAGGTGAGAGTGGCGTGCACCCTATGACCGAGGAGTTTATGGCGGCAGCGCGCGACCTGGCACACGAAGTGGGCGCCGTGCTTATCGCCGACGAGGTCCAGTGCGGCATCTTCCGCTCCGGCAAGCCGTTTGCGTTCCAGACCTATGGCGTGGAGCCCGACATCATGAGCCTTGCCAAGGGCATTGCCGACGGCGTGCCCATGGGTGCCGTCGTGGCAAAGAAGGAGATTGCCGACGTGTTTAAGCCGGGCGACCACGGCTCGACCTTTGGCGGTAGCTGCTTGGCCGTCGCGGCGTGCGCCGCGACGCTCTCCGCGCTTGTGCGCGGCGACTACGCTGAGCATGCCGCCAAGGTGGGTGCTTATATGGAGCAGGCGCTGGCCAAGCTTCCGCACGTTACCGAGGTACGCGGTCGCGGCTTAATGCTCGGCTGCGATCTGGATGACGCTGCGGGCGATGCGCATGATATTGTTGCCCGCGCGCTGGCCGCCGGCGCCGTGATTAACGCTACTGGTGCCCACACGCTGCGTTTCCTGCCGCCGCTTGTCTGCGAAGAAGCCGACGTGGACAGCCTGATCGAGATTTTGTCGGACGTTTTGGCCTAACACAGCGCAATAACTCAATTTGGACCGGGTTCCGGACTGCGGACGTGCCATATGCGGCACGATTCAGCGGTCTGGAGCCCGTTTTGTTATCGATTTACCATGGCTGGGATAGGCCGTGTGCAAAAAGTGGCAAATATGAGTACGGGCACTAACTTCGTAACATATAAATTAGGCGTTTTTAGATGAGTTGGGCCACATATGTCCAGTTTTGCAGTAACTAAATTGGCTTAACTGGACTATCAGTCGTCGTTCTAATGTCGGATTTGCCTTTTATGACTTCGAAAACGCTGCTACCAAAAAGGTAGCAGTACTCATATTTGGCATTTTTTGCACATGGGTATTCGCCAAGGGTCCATTTCGCCGCCCGCTTTCGCTTCGGGCCTCCGCTCCTCGCGTGCTGCGCTGGAAAACGCTTACGCGTTTCCTCAGCTCCGCACCCTTGCGGGTTCGAATCCCTCTGCACTGGGCCCAAAAAGGAAAGGCCCCCATCGCTGGGAGCCTTTTCAATCAAGTGGTGGGCGATGAGGGATTCGAACCCCCAGCCTTGTGCGTGTAAAGCACCTGCGCTAACCGTTGCGCCAATCGCCCGCAGGGATTGAGTATAGCGGAAACCCCGTGCTGTTCACCGCTAATTCATAACGAAACTTACGCGGCGACTTCGGCGCCCTTGTCCTCGTCGATAAAGAAGCGCTTGTACCAGATGAGGAACGTCAACGTGGTATAGATCTTGCGCTGGTTGAGCGCGCGACCCTCAAAGTGATCGTCAAGCAGTTTCATGAGCGCATCGGTGTCAAAGAAATCGGCAGCCCACGGTGCGGTGAAGTATTCCTTTACGTAGTCGTAGTACTTTTGCTCGCGCAGCCAGAACTTGACCGGTACGGGAAAGCCCACCTTCTTGCGCGTTGCCCACTCGTCGGGCAGCGTGCGGTTGGCAGCGTGACGCAGAACGAGCTTGCAGCCTTCTTCGTTAACACGGTAGTTGGCGGGAATGTGCTCGGCAAACTCCATGACCTTCTTGTCCAGGAACGGGACGCGAAGCTCCAGAGAATGCGCCATGCACATCTTGTCTGCCTTGAGCAGGATGTCGCCCGGCAGCCACATGTTCATATCCAGATACTGTTTCTTGGAAAGCTCGCAGCAGTTGGGAACTTGCTTGTAGTACTCGGCGCACATCTCCGCGGCGTTCTTGCCAGTGTCATAAGCGGGCTTGAGCACCTCGTCGACCTCGGAGGGATCGAACACCTTTGCCTGACCCACATACCAGCGCTCGGGAACCTCGGCGCATTTCGTCAGGAAGTTGTGGCCCTTAAAGTAGGGGAGATGCTGAACGAGCGAGCCCAGGGCGCGACGTACGCCGAGCGGCACGCGCTTCTTAAAGGAGCGCATCTCGGGGGTGTCCTCGTACCACTCGTAGCCGGCAAACAGCTCGTCGGCACCCTCGCCCGAAAGGACGACGGTGACCTCCTCGGAAGCCATCTGCGCCAGATAGTACAGCGGCACGCTGGACAGGTTCGATTGCGGCTCGTCCATGTGATACTGGATATCGGGCAGTGCATCGAAGAACTCGTCGGCGGTAATCATCTTACGCACGTTCTTGATGCCCAGCTTGTCGGAAAGCTCGGCAGCGTAGTTGGTCTCGTTGAAGTTCTTGTAATCAAAGCCGACAGAATACGTGGTGTCGGGCATGAGACAGGCGGCAATGTAGCTGGAGTCCACGCCGCCAGAAAGGAACGAGCCCACCTTAACATCGGCGATTCGGTGTGCAGCGACGCTTTCGTGCACGACCTTGTCGCACTCGTCCACGTACTCCTCGAAGGTCTTGGAGTTGTCGTCGGTGAAGTCACAGCTCCAGTAACGCTTGATGTCCATGGTGTTGGTCGTCAGGTCATACGTAAAGCAATGCGCCGGGGCAAGCTTGAACACGCCCTTAAAGAAGGTCTCCTCCGTGGCGGGGAATTGCAGCGTCAGGTAGGGGCGCAGCGCGTCGTGGTTGACAGCCTTCTCAAACTTGGGGTGGTCCAGGAAGCTCTTGATCTCGGAGCCAAACAGCAGCGAGCCGTCGGATGCCTGGTAGTAATAGAACGGCTTGATACCAAAGATGTCACGAGCGCCAAAGAGCTTGTTCTTGTTCTGGTCGTGAATCACGAACGCGTACATGCCGCGCAGGCGGTTGACCAGGTCCTCGCCCCACTCCTCGTAACCGTGTACCAGGACCTCGGTGTCGGCGTTGCAGTGGAAGGCGTAGCCGGCTGCCTCCAGCTCGGCGCGAAGCTCCTGGAAATTGTAGATCTCTCCGTTGAAGACAATCGTGACCTTGCCGTCGTCGCTCGACATGGGCTGAGCTCCAGCTTCGGAAAGATCAAGAATCGAAAGACGACGGAAGCCGAGGGCAACGTTGTCGACGATATGCTGGCCGCCCATATCGGGACCACGGTGGATGATGCGATTCATCATGGCCGTGAGAACCAGCTCACTCTGTTCATCTGTACCGGTAAAACCGACAAAACCGCACATGCAAGATCCTTTCTGCTGACGGCTCAGGTGTACTGCCGCAAGGATCGCGGCAGCTGATGTCAAATAATCTTTACTATCATGCCAATCTTTTGTTTCGTGATAGGGCATAAGCGCCGAGCGAACCGAAAAAACCACGGCCCGATCTTCAGACGAAGCGGCGGGCCGTGGTTGCGAACGCTATGTACGAGCGGTTAGCGCTTGCTGCGCTTGGCGAGGCGGTGCTCCACCTTGGTGACGATGTGGATGAGCGGAATCGTCACGACCAGATAGTAAAGTGCGGCGCAAATGTAGGGCGTAATGTTGCCCGTGGTGGCCGTGAGGTTTTTGGAGAACAGCATGAGCTCCATGACGCCAACGCTCGAAAGCAGCGACGTGTCCTTGTACAGCATAACGAACTCGCTGGTCATAGTCGGTATAGCGCAACGTACGGCTTGCGGGATCACGATGCGCGACATAACTTGGGACCAAGTCATGCCAAGCGAGTAGGCAGCTTCCGATTGACCAGGCGGTACGCTCTCGATGCCGGCACGGAAAATCTCGGCAAGATAGGCCGAGCAGTTGATGGCTAGCACGCCAACGCCGAGCGGCAGATTGGGCACGTTGAGACCGATCATGGGGAACCCAAAGAACGCAATGTAGATCTGCAGGAAGAGCGGGGTTCCGCGCAGGACGTTGATGTATGTCACGGCGATGCCGCGCAGCATGCGACTATGACTGATTTTCATAAAGGCAAACAGCAAGCCGATGGGGATGGCGAGCGGAAAACCGATGGCGGTCACGGCAAGTGCTATGCCCCAGCCCTTAAAGAGCGAGGCGATTGAGGTGACGACAATCTGCGGCTTGCTGAACATGCCCAAAAACGGGTTGGAGTTCCACGCGGCAACCCAAGGCTGGGCATCGAGCCAGGCGACGATTTCTTGCACCATGGTGCTCTCCGAGACACTGATGGTGGGGCTCTCGGGAAGATCTCGCTTGTCGCCGTCGGCGACATAGCTGCCGGTGACGGCATAGGCACCCGCGTTGCTCGGGAATACGACGTCGGGGACGACAACGCGAATCTGCGAGCCGGCAGCGACGGGATCGGCGAACTTGATGACGAGCTTTGAGCCGTCCAGCGAGCACGATGCCTTGACACCCGTCTGGTTCAGTCCGTCGAGCAGCGTGACCTTAACATCGGTGCTCTCAAACGATCCGCCCTCGGGCAGCTCAAACTCAATTTGCGAAACGTCGCCCTCGTCGCTACCCGTTGTCGCTTCCCAGGTCAGGCGGGTTGCGATGCCGCCGAGCACGCCGTTGCCGCTGTCTTCGTTTGACTTGGCGGTCGCCGAGGTGACGGCAAGTGAAGCGCCCGTCGCGTCGTCTGAGCTCGA
Organism: Collinsella sp.; assembly: GCA_036304065.1. GTDB lineage: Bacteria > Actinomycetota > Coriobacteriia > Coriobacteriales > Coriobacteriaceae > Collinsella. Next base: position 37,194 of record JAXIZI010000016.1, read on the forward strand.
GACATCCTTGTTATCGGCCCCGCTCGTGGGTGCCATGCCAAACCACTTCTCGTACAGTTTGCCATAGGCGCCGGAGCTCTTGATCTTGACAAGGGCATCGTTGATGGCCTGTGTCAGCTCGGGGTTGTCTTTAGAGACGGCAATGCCAAACTGCTCGCCCGTCGGAACCTCTTTGATGATCTCCATACCGGTAAAGGAATTCGAAACCATCCACTGCTCAACGGGAAGATCGCATACGACCGCCTGGCACTGACCGCTCATGACGGCGGTGAAGGCTGCCGTCCAGTCGTCAAAGTTGACGGTGGTTGCCTGCGGCAGGTTCTCGATTGCCCACTCCTCGGACGTGGTACCCGACTGCACGGCAATTTTGATGCCCGGTGCGTTGAGGCTATCGACCGTGTCGTATCCAGTGTTCTTTGCAACTGCGACGCCCTGGTTGGAGTCGATATAGGGGTCGGTGAAGTCGACCTCATCCTTGCGCTCGTCGGTAATCGTGATGTTGCATGCGCCGACATCGGTCTTTACACCCTGTTTGACCATGGGGATAATGCCGTCGAACTTTTGCGCCGGCAAGTAGTTGAGCTCCAGACCGAGCTCGTCCGCGATCATGCCCATGAGTTCATAGGTAAAGCCCTGGTCTTCGCCGGAATCGTTGACGTATTCAAACGGGGGCGTGGCCAAGTCACTTGCGACGGTGAGCTTGCCATTCTCGACGAGTGTGTAGGTGCTCGAGGCGTTCTGGGAGGACGAACAGCCGCTCGCGCCGATGATGGTGGCAAGGGCCACAACGGTCGTCGCGAAGGCGCAGACGATGCGCCGGGTCAACTGGACATGTGCCGAGCGGTGGCGACGTTCGAAGTGTCGTTTCATCTGGAATCCTTTGCTTGGGCATGATGGGTCGGCATTGTGAGTCAATGAGGCACATCAAGACATTTGGATAAAGAATAGCACCCAGATTTCCCTGTTTTTACACGGGGTGGACACTGTTGTCATTTATTAACCCACGGCACAGTCCATGCAATTTTTTAGAAGGCTGCAGTGCGCGCAAGGTCAGGTGGCATATTAGGATGGTTGATAATACAGAATGTTTCATCGTTTCTGCCGCGGGACGTCTTTTGCCCTTTAAGGCTGAATTTAGCGAGAGAGGTCTTTGTATGTCGAGTCCGACACAAGAGAAGCTAACTCTGATGCGCTATATAGAGTTGCTCGAGGAAGATGACCTTGTTGTTTCCAGACCGAGCGCTTCGTGCGACCAGCGCATTGAGTTTGCGACTGATGACTCGCGCCAGGTGCGTCCGGGCACGTTGTTCGTCTGCAAGGGCCGTGCGTTTAAGCGCGAGTACCTGCTTTCGGCAATCGCCGATGGCGCCGTGGCCTACGTTTCCGAGGTCGATTACGATGTTGATCTTCCCGCGGTGATTGTGAGTGATATTCGTCGCACGCTCGCCGTGGTGGCAGATGCCTTTTATGGGCACCCGTCGGGTAAGGTGAAGGTCTGCGCCTTTACAGGCACCAAGGGCAAGTCGACCTGCAGCTTTTATCTGCGCGGCATTCTCGCCAACGAGGCCAAGCTTACGGGCTGTCATCGGCCCGCTCTTAATACGGGCATTGAGTTCGACGACGGCATCGAGGCAGGCCCTTCCAAGCTGACAACCCCCGAATCCTTCATGCTGCAGTCTCGCATCGCGCATGCTGCGGAGGCGGGTGCCCCGTGGCTGGTTATGGAGGCATCGAGCCAGGGCCTCAAATACGAGCGCACGGGCAAGATCGCCTTTGAAGTCGGCGCCTTTACCAATATCGGCGAGGATCACATTTCGCCGATTGAGCATCCGACGCTCGAGGATTACTTTGCCAGCAAGCTCAAAATTTTCTCGCAGAGCCGTTTTGCCGTGGTCAATCTCGATATGGATAAAGTCGATCGTGTGCTCGAGGCGGCATCTCGTTGCGAACGTACGGTGACGTTCTCCCTGACCGACGAGCGTGCCGACGTGCTTGCGCTGGCGATTCGCAATGGTGACTGCGGCGTGGTGGCAACGGTGCGCACGCCCCGCTTTACGCGCGACATGGTGATTCCCACGCCGGTTAAATTCAATGCGTCCAACGCGCTTGCCGCTATTGCCTGCGCCGAGGCCCTGGGCATTTCCGAAGAGGGTATCGTCCATGGCTTTGAGGGCGTCTTCGTTCCCGGCCGTATGGAGCTCTATCCGTCCGTATCGGGCAAAATCTTGGGCGTCGTCGATTTTGCACATAACGGCATGAGCCTCGAGACACTTCTGCGCGACTTGCGCGAGAACTATCCCGAGCGCGAGCTGGCGGTTGTATTTGGCGCTACGGGCGGTAAGGGTGTCGATCGACGCACCACGATGGGCATCGCCGCTGGCAAGTATGCCGACCGAATCGTGATTACCGAGGATGACCCCGGCCCCGAGGATGTCGAGGATATTTGCGCCGAGATCGCGCGCAACGTTCAAGCGCAGGGAAATGATAACTGGCAAATCGTGACTGATCGCGTTGCCGCTATCGAGACTGCCGTGCGCGAGACCGTCCGTCCTGCCGTGGTCATCGTGACCGGTAAGGGCGAGGAAGAGTGTATGCTGCGCAAGAACGGACCCGAGCCTTGTGAGCGCGACGGTTCGATTCTCAAGCGCACCCTTGCGGCGTACGATGCCTAAGACCAGAAGCCCCTTCTACGTAAATGGAGTGACCATGTCCCACAATACCCTGCCGACCGTCGCTGAGCTTTCGGGCGAGATGCGCGAGCGTCTTGCCAAGGTTAAGTACGTCTTTACCGACCTGGACGCCACGATGCTCGCACCCGGCTCGTGCGTGCTGCGCGATAACGACGGCAATCCCTCGACCAAGCTCGTCGAGGCGGTTGTCGCGCTCGCTCGTGCCGGCATCCAGGTGGTCCCCACCTCGGGTCGCAATCGCACCATGATCCACGAAGACGCCCGCGTGCTCGGCCTCAACTCCTACATCGGCGAGATGGGCGGCCTGGTTATGTACGACCTCAAGGCCAACGATTGGGAGTACCTGACGGGCGACATGCCCTACGACCCCGCCTGCGGTCTCACGCCGCACCAGGTGATTGAGCAGACCGGCGTGTGCGAGAAGATCCTTGCCCGCTGGCCGCGTAAAATCGAGTACCACAACGACATGTCGACCGGCTACAAGTACCGTGAGGTCACCGTCGGCATGCGCGGCGATGTGCCCGACGATGAGGTTCAGGCCATTCTTGACGAGGCCGGCTGCGGCCTGGTCTGGGCCTGCAACGGCCATCTGACGCATCTGTCCAAGCCGACGACGCTCGAGCTCGAACGCGTCGAGGATGGCCGCGCGTTTAACATCAATCCCGCCGGCCTCAACAAGGGCGTTGCCATCGCACGTTTCTGCGAGCACCTGGGTATCGAGCGCGAGGAGACGCTGGCGCTCGGCGATTCCGAGTCCGACTTCTACATGGCTGACCACGTGGGCACGTTCTGCCTGGTCGAGAACGGTTTGACCAGCGCCGGCGCGCCCGAGTTCCTGGATACCTGCGATAACGCCTACGTCACGCGCGGCAAGATTGTCGACGGCTGGGCGGCAACGGCAGAGCTGCTCGTCGCGGCTCGTTCGTAGCGCGGCCCTATCGTTCTGAGCCATATCTTTTCGAGAGAGAATCTGGTGAGGTAATGTCCGATATCGAGAATCTGGCTGGCGACACACGTCCCATTGGCGTGTTCGATTCTGGTCTGGGCGGTCTGACGGTTGCACGCGCCATCGCAACGGCGTTGCCGCACGAGTCCGTCTACTACTTTGGCGACACCAAGCGCTGCCCCTACGGCACCCGCACCGAGGACGAGGTGCGCTCGTTTGCACTGCAGGCGGGCCGTTGGCTGTCGAAGCACGACGTCAAGATCATGGTCATCGCCTGCAATACAGCGACCGCTGCGGCCTTGCGTTTGGCCCAGCAGGTGCTCGACGTCCCCGTCATCGGCGTGATCGCACCGGGCGCACGCGCGGCAATCAACAGCACCCGCACGCGCCGGGTGGGCGTGCTCGCCACCAACCTCACCATTCGCTCAGGCGCTTACACGCGTGCCATCCAGGACCTGGATGCCGGCGTCGACGTATACGGCTGCCCTGCCTCGAGCTTTGTCGAGGTCGTTGAGCACGAGCTCGCCTCGGGCGCACATCTGCAAGAGCAGTGGCTCGAGAACGAGGACATCTTTGATACGCCTGCCGTACGCGCGCTGGTCGGCGCCACGGTTGAGCCGCTGCGCGACCACGGCATCGATACCGTGGTGCTCGGCTGCACGCATTTTCCGCTGCTCGTGGGGCCTATTCGCCATGCGCTGGGTCCCGGAGTGCGCGTGGTGAGCTCCGCCGAGGAGACCACGCGTGAGTTGACCGATATTCTCACGCGCCGCGAGCAGCTGGCGGGCGACGCTGCCGAGCCGCAGCATCGTTTTGCAACGACGTCCGATAACATTGCCGAGTTTGCGGTGGCGGGCAGTTTTATCTTTGGCCAGCCGCTCAAGAGCATTGAGCATATCGATATCGACGAACTGAAATAGATGTAGGGTTACCGTCCAAAGACTTGCCCTCTTCTTTTGTCGAAAGGATATTTCTATGGAGTACATGCAGGTCAACCGCGCCAACGGTCGTGCCGCCAATGAGCTGCGCCCCGTCAAGCTCACCCGTGGTGTTATGAAGCACGCCCACGGTTCGTGCCTGGCCGAGTTTGGCGATACGCGCGTGCTGTGCGCTGCCACCATCGAGGAGGGCGTGCCGGGCTGGCGCAAGGGCGCCAAGGCCGGTTGGGTAACGGCGGAGTATGCCATGCTGCCGGCATCGACCGGCAAGCGCTGCAAGCGCGAGCACGCCAACCGCAAGGGTCGCTCCATGGAGATTGAGCGTCTGATCGGCCGCAGCCTACGCACCGTCGTCAACATGAAGGCGCTCGGCGAGTACACCGTCACCGTCGACTGCGACGTGATTCAGGCAGACGGCGGCACGCGAACGGCGAGCATTACCGGCGCCTGGGTGGCGCTGCACGATGCCCTTGCCATGTGGGTCGAGGCGGGTAAGCTCGAGCGCATTCCGCTCACGGGCCAGGTCGCCGCGATTTCCATGGGCGTTGTCGACGGCAACACCCTGCTCGACCTGGATTATTCCGAGGACAGTCACGCCGAGGTCGACATGAACCTTGTCGCCACCGATACCGGTGAGATGATCGAGCTTCAGGGCACTGGCGAGCAGGCGCCCTTCGACCGCAAGCGCCTCAATTCCCTGCTCGATTTGGGCGACAAGGGCATTGCCGAGCTCATCGAGCTCCAGCGCCAAGTCCTCGCCTAACCTGCCAAAAAGGGATGTTAATTTTGGCAGGTTTTATCTGCGGAAACGCCGATAGATAAGGTTGATGCCACATGAAAGGGGAGATGCCGACGGACCGGTCCCTTTTACGTGACTTTGCTATACGGACAAGGAGACCACTCATGGCACTTGAGAAGATCGACATCGACACCCTCGACCCGGCGGCGACCATCGTCGTGGCAACGGGCAACGCCCACAAGCTCACCGAGATCGAGGCCATTTTAGGCAAGGTTATGCCCGAGGTTCGCTTTGTGGCGCTCGGTCAGCTGGGCGATTTTGAGGACCCCGAGGAAAACGGCACGACGTTTTTGGAGAACGCCATCATCAAGGCGCAGGCTGCCGTCGAAGAGACGGGGCTCATGGCCATTGCCGACGATTCGGGTCTGGTCGTTGACGCGCTGGATGGTGAGCCCGGTGTGTATAGCGCGCGCTACGCGGGCGTTCACGGCGACGATGCCGCCAACAATGCCAAGCTCCTCGTTAACCTGGAAGGCGTGGCCGACGAGGACCGCACTGCGCGCTTTATGAGCGTCGTCGCGCTCATCGACACGGACGGTTTGGTCACCTATGGTGAGGGTGCCTGCGAGGGCGTTATCGCACACGAGGGCCGCGGCGATCACGGCTTTGGCTACGACCCGCTGTTCCTGCCGGTCGACACGCCGGGCAAGACCATGGCCGAGCTGACGGCGGACGAGAAGAACGCCATCAGCCATCGTTTCCACGCGCTCGAGCGCCTATCCGCCAAACTGACGGGCGAGGAGTAGGCCGTGCGTGCGGTGGTGCAGCGCGTGCTCAACGCCGGCGTGACGGTCGACGGCGAGTGCGTGGGCAAAATCGGGCGCGGCTATCTGGTGCTGCTGGGCGTGGGCCACGGCGACACGCGGGTCGAGGCCGATAAGCTGTGGGGCAAGCTCCGGGGCTTGCGCATTAACGAGGACGAGAACGGCAAGACCAACCTGGCACTTGCCGATGTCGACGGCGAGGTTCTCGTGGTGTCGCAGTTCACGCTGTTCGCCGATTGCCGTCACGGCCGCCGTCCATCGTTTACGGATGCTGGCGCCCCCGATGTCGCCAACGAGCTCTACGAGTACTTCCTGACGCTCGTTCGCCAAGATGTCGAACACGTGGCGCACGGCATCTTCGGCGCCGATATGAAAGTCGACCTCGTTAACGACGGCCCATTCACCATCGTTCTGGACACCGACAACCTTTAGGTTACGCGGTTTTACCAAACCGCGTAACAACTGGTCATGCGAGGTTGTTGTCTGGTACGTATTTGGGACGGGGCTTATTTAGATACTTGCGTATGGCGGCAGCAGGATGCTATAGTACTAGAGTTTTGTCTATCTTAGGGGTATTATCCCCTTTTTGAATTGCACCTTCTGGAGGCCCTGTTCATGGAAGAGATGGAAGTCAATCACGTCGACGACATCCACGAGAAGCTGACCGATATGGTGGGCGATCGCGTTAAGGTGAAGGCCAACATGGGCCGTACCCGCGTCGTCGAGCGCATGGGCACCATCAAGAGCGTCCATCCGGCAGTCTTTATCGTCGAGGTCGACGAGCGCCGTGGCCGAAAGTCGCGTCAGTCCTACCAGTATATTGATGTTCTCACCGGTCAGGTCGAGCTGTTCGACCCCGAGAGCGGCGAGCACATTTTTACCCCGCTCGGCAATCAGCTCGAGGAGCACTAGCGGTGACCGATTGGTCCCTGACCCTTTCCGCGCCGGCAAAGATCAACCTCTATCTGGGGGTTCATACCGAGCGCGACGACCGCGGCTACCATAAGGTCGATTCCCTGATGGCAGCCGTCGGCCTTGTCGATATCGTGACGGTTACGCCGGCACAGGCGCTGACCGTTCAGACGATTCCGGCATCCGACTTTCCCATGCAAAAGAATACGGCGTATCGTGCTGCGCTCGCTATGGCCGAGCATTATGGTCGTGAAGCCAACGTCTGCATCACGATCGAGAAGCGCATCCCGTTGTGTGCCGGCCTGGGCGGTCCTTCGACGGATGCCGCGGCGGTCATTGTCGCCTTGGCAGAGAGTTGGGGCATCGACCGTGCCGATTCTGCGTTGGACAACATCGCGCGCGGCATTGGCGCCGACGTTCCCTTCTTTTTGCATGCCAGCCCTGCATTTTACGTGGGTGGGGGAGACGTGCTGGCAACCGAGTACTCCGCACTACCCGCGACACCCGTCGTGCTGGTCAAGCCGCGCGGGGCAAGCGTTTCAACAATTGAAGCCTATCGACGTTTTGACGAGACCCCAGCGCCTGCGGACAAGCCCGGAGCGATCGCATCTGCCCTTCGCTCGGGAGATGCAGAGGCGGCCTACGCGCTCGTTCACAACAACCTGGGTGTCATTTCCACGCAGATGGAGCCGCGGATTCAAACGGTGCTTGGCTGGCTTCGTTCACAGGACGGTACCATTGCCGTAAACGTGTGCGGTTCGGGTGCCTGCTCGTTTGCTCTCTGTGATACCGCCGCCACGGCAGTCAATCTTGCGGCAGCCGCTCAACAAAACGGCTGGTGGGCTTATGCAACGGAGCTCGTTTCCGACACGGTTCGCATTGAAGCGCCAAAGAAGTAAAAATTTCTCTGGCACACGACGGAAATCTTTGTTACTATAGTCGAGCTAACGGGTTGTGGCTCAGTTTGGTAGAGCACTGCGTTCGGGACGCAGGGGTCGCTGGTTCAAATCCAGTCAACCCGACCAGAGCATGAGGAGGGACCGCTTCTTGCGGTCCCTTTTTTTAGCTATTGTTGTGATACCGCGATACCCGCGGTATACTCATTCGAGCTTGTCTCGCTGTATTGTGGAGGTCTACATGTTTGGACTGAGGGCTCCTGAGCTCATCATTATTCTCGTTGTTGTCCTGATTATCTTTGGGCCTAAGAACCTGCCGAAGCTCGGTAAGTCCCTCGGCTCTACCGTCAAGAATATCCGCGAGGGTATGGAGGGCGACGATAAGGGCGAAACCAAGCAGGCCGAGGACGTTGTGGTCGAGGAGTCCAAGGAGGACAAGGAGATCGCAGAGCTCGAGGCCAAGCTCGCTGCTGCCAAGCAAAAGAAGGCAGAGGACAGCGACGCGGACGCAGAGTAGTCCCATCCCTTTGGGGTGAGCACCTGACCGGCTTGCCCGCAGGCTAGCCGGTCTTTTTCGTTTTTGTTGACAGTTGATCGTTACATCGTAGTTGGGGAGATATCCGTATGGACGCAAGCCAGATCGTACTGACCGCTGAGGGCCGCCAGAAGCTCGTCGAGGAGCTCGCTTGGCGTGAGGGCGATTACGCCAAGGAGATCGTCGAGGACATCAAGGAAGCTCGCGCGTTCGGCGACCTTTCGGAGAACTCCGAGTACGATGCCGCCAAGGACAAGCAGGCCCAGAATGCTGCTCGCATCGCCGAGATTCAGGCTATTCTCGCCAACGCCCAGGTTGCTGCCACCACGGGTGATCTGACCGTCTCCATCGGTTCCACCGTTTCGTTGATTGATCCCAACGGTGAGGTCATGGAGGTCACGCTTGTCGGTACCACCGAGACCAACTCGCTCGAGCACAAGATCTCCAACGAGTCTCCGGTCGGCCACGCCATCATTGGTCATGGCGAGGGCGACTCCGTCGAGGTCGTTACGCCTTCCGGCAAGACCCGCATCTACACCATCGCCAAGATCGCACGCTAGACCACGGTCCCGCGTAAAGGTATGTTTTCGCTCCCTGGGACCGAATCCTGGGGAGCGTTTTAGTTTGAGGAGCTAACTATGGCAGAAAACCAGAACGCCGCCGATCAGGCATCGACGCTCAACGACGAGCGCGCCACCCGGCTGGCAAAGCGTGCCTCCCTGTTCGAGGCGGGCCAGAACCCGTATCCCGAGCACTCCGAGATTGAGGACTACGTCGTCGACATCGAGACTAAGTACGCCGAGCTCACCGATGGCGAGGACACCGAGGACGTCGTGAAGATCGGCGGCCGTGTGGTGGCCAAGCGCGGTCAGGGCAAGATTATGTTCATCGTCGTGCGCGACGCGACCGGCGAGATCCAGCTGTTCTGCCGCATCAACGATATGGACGAGGCCGCCTGGAACACGCTCAAGGCACTCGACCTGGGCGATATCCTGGGCGTGACCGGTGTAGTCGTGCGCACCAAGCGTGGCCAGCTTTCCGTTGCCCCCAAGAGTGCGACGCTGCTGTCCAAGGCCGTTCGCCCGCTGCCCGAGAAGTTCCACGGTCTCTCCGACAAGGAGACCCGCTATCGTCAGCGCTATGTCGACCTGATCGCCAACGACGACGTTCGCGAGACCTTCCGCAAGCGCTCGCAGATCCTCTCCACGTTCCGCCGCTTTATGGAGTCCGATGGCTACATGGAGGTTGAGACCCCCATCCTGCAGACCATCCAGGGCGGAGCTACTGCCAAGCCGTTCATCACGCACTTCAACGCGCTCGATCAGGAGTGCTACCTGCGTATCGCCACCGAGCTGCACCTCAAGCGCTGCATCGTCGGTGGTTTTGAGCGCGTGTTCGAGATCGGTCGTATCTTCCGTAACGAGGGCATGGACCTTACCCACAACCCCGAGTTCACCACGATGGAGGCCTACCGTGCCTTCTCAGACCTCGAGGGCATGAAGGCGCTCGCCCAGGGTGTCATTAAGGCGGCTAACAAGGCCATCGGCAACCCCGAGGTCATCGAGTACCAGGGCCAGACCATCGACCTTTCTGGTGAGTGGGCCAGCCGTCCCATGACCGACATCGTCTCCGACGTGCTCGGCAAGCAGGTCACCATCGACACGCCGGTCGAGGAGCTTGCTGCCGCCGCGCGCGAGAAGGGCCTGGAGATCAAGCCCGAGTGGACTGCTGGCAAGATCATCGCCGAGATTTACGATGAGCTGGGCGAGGACACCATCGTCAACCCGACGTTCGTGTGCGATTACCCCATCGAGGTCAGCCCGCTTGCCAAGCGTTTTGAGGACGACCCGCGCCTGACGCACCGCTTTGAGCTGGTTATTGCCGGTCACGAGTACGCCAACGCGTTCTCCGAGCTCAACGACCCGGTCGACCAGGCCGAGCGCTTTGCCGCCCAGATGGCCGAGAAGGCCGGCGGTGACGACGAGGCCATGGAGTATGACGAGGATTACGTGCGCGCCCTCGAGTACGGTATGCCTCCCGCGGGCGGCATCGGCATCGGTATCGACCGCGTGGTCATGCTGCTCACCAACCAGGCTTCTATCCGCGACGTGCTGCTGTTCCCGCACATGAAGCCCGAGAAGGGTTTCCAGTCCGGTGCCGCTGCCGCCAAGGCTGCCGAGGCCGGCAACGCCGCGAGCCCGTTCGTTAAGCCGCTTAAGCCCACGCTCGATTACTCCAAGATCGCCGTTGAGCCGCTGTTTGAGGAGTTCGTCGACTTTGATACCTTCTCCAAGAGCGACTTCCGCGCTGTGAAGGTCAAGGCATGCGAGGCCGTCAAGAAGTCCAAGAAGCTGCTGAACTTTACGCTCGACGACGGCACCGGCACCGACCGCACCATCCTCTCCGGTATTCACGAGTACTACGAGCCCGAGGACCTGGTCGGTAAGACCCTGCTCGCCATCACCAATCTGCCTCCGCGCAAGATGATGGGCATCCCCAGCTGCGGCATGCTGATCAGCGCTGTCCACGAGGAGGAGGGCGAGGAGCGCCTCAACCTGATCCAGCTCGATGCTTCCATCCCCGCCGGCGCAAAGATGTACTAGGGGGTTACGGCGTTTTACCAAACGCCGTAACCGCTCGACGCTGCGCGCCGCCCAGAGCGACAATTTGTCATTCAAAAGGCAAGGCATGACCAGAAGGTCTATGCCTTGCCTTTTTCATGCCAACTTGTTCGCTCTGGACGTCGCTCGCTGTCCGTCCTCTATCTGCGGCGTTGACTTGGTTGACACTTAGAACATCGATGTAGTCATTGTGGACGTTCTTAAACGACTACCCACGGCTATTGCGCGCATGGTTCGCATGACAGCCGTCTCTTTTATGTTTCCTTTAGCCGTTGCTGCCTAGGATGGGGGTTAGTCGGTAGGAAGGGAGCATCTGTATGGACGACGCGAGCGAGCGCGCAATCGAAGAGGACATGCTCGATCAGTTCAATTACTTTGACGATGAGGACGAGGAGCTGATCGACCGTCGCGAGCCAGCGCCGCTTGATTCCTTTGATCTGGTCGATGAAGAGGCTGATGAGGTTGAGGGCGAATCAGCGGAGCCTCCACAGCCTTCGCGCCTTGACTCGCTGCTTTCGAGAGCCCCCATGCACCACGGCGTTCGTGCCGGCGCGCTCCATATGAAAACTGATTGGCACCAGATCGTGACGGCGGGCGATGAGCTTGCCGTCGATGCACCGCTCACCGATAAATCATCCATCATCTGCCGCACCGGCATGCTTATGCTGGCAAGTGGAACGGGTGCCTGGCGCGTGCGCGATACCATGAATCGTGTTGCTGCCGTACTTGGCGTCACGATTCACGTCGACCTGAGTCTCCTATCGTTTGAGTGCACCTGCATCGAAGATGGTCACTGCTTTAACGAGGTCGTCAGCTTACCCACAACGGGGGTCAATACCCATCGCATTTGGATGATGGAGAGTTTCCTCAAGGAAATCGAGACCTATGGTCGTCGCTTCACGGTGCACGAGTATCACGAGATGCTCAAGACCGTTGAGAGCTCAAAGCCCGATTACGCTCCCTGGCAACAGGGCCTTGCGGCAGCCTGTGCTTGCGGCGCCTTCGTCTTTTTGCTCGGCGGCGGCCCCATCGAGATGGCCTGCGCATTCGTAGGCGCTGGTGTCGGCAACTTTGCTCGCTCCCATATTCTCAAGCAGGGTCTTGGCCAGTTTAGCGCGCTGACGACTGGTGTTGCGCTCGCTTGCGTTTCGTATCTGCTGGCATTGCTCGGCCTTGGCCAGGTCGTACCGGGGGCAATGTCGCACCAAGAAGGCTATATCGGCGCCATGCTCTTTGTGATTCCCGGCTTTCCCCTCATTACGGCAGGCCTCGACATCGCTAAGCTCGATATGCGAAGTGGAATCGAGCGTCTTTCGTATGCTGTGTCGATTATTGTGATGGCGACCCTCGTAGGTTGGATGGTTGCCGAGTGCGTGGGACTGGCGCCGGATGACTTCGCCCCGCTCGGCCTCTCACCGTTGGCTCTTACGCTCTTGCGCATACTGATGAGCTTCGTTGGCGTATTCGGCTTCTCGGTGATGTTCAACAGCCCGGTAAAGATGGCCGCGGCAGCTGGGTTGATCGGCGCCGTGTCCAATACCCTGCGCCTTACGCTCGTCGATGCGCCGACGATGATTCCCTTCCTGGGCCTCAGCGCGGGAATGCCTCCCGAGGCAGCAGCGTTTATCGGCGCGTTGGTATCGGGTCTGCTGGCAAGCTTGGCCGAAGTCAAGCTCACCTACCCGCGCATCGCCCTCACGGTGCCTTCGATTGTCATTATGGTGCCCGGTCTGTATCTCTATCGCTCTATGTATTACATGTGCACCTTCGACACAGTCAATATGCTCGGCTGGTTTGTGCGCGCAGTGCTCATCGTAGCGTTTCTGCCCGTTGGGCTGGGTGTGGCGCGTACGCTCACCGACCCTCGCTGGCGCCACACCAGCTAATTGGTGCAAGGGGGACAGGTTACTTTGCACCAAATGAGTTGCGGTGAAATAGGGACTGAATTGCTGCTTAAAGGGTCAAAACAGTCCGTATTCCACCGCAACTTATGGGATCGGGGGGATTATTGGTGCCCCGTATCTCCACAAACTCAACGCTTACGAAGCCCGTGCTGTTCATGGTAGGGTGAAGCCATCACATAAGTAGTCGCAGACGCGTTCATGAGCGGGCGAGACGAACAGCCTGGTTGCCAGGTGGGTTTGCCTCGCCCGCTTTTTTGCGCGCCCGCGCCGATGGAAAGGAACCCTACCTGTATGCCTACCAATAAACGCGAGTCTCTGATCTTTACGTTCATCATGTGTTTCTGCATGGTGCTTTGGATGAGCATCTATAACGTTGCGCTTCAGTACGGCGAGTTCAACGGCAAAATCATCGCCGAGGCCTGGCTCGGCTTTCCACTCGCCTACATTTTCGCGATGTGCTGCGACTGGTTCATCGCAAGCCCGATGGCCAAGGGATTTGCTTTTACGCATCTCGTGACCCCGGGCAAGAGCTCGCCGCGCGCCATGGCGCTCGCCGTGGGCTCCTGCATGGTCGTCCCCATGGTTATCATCATGTCGCTGTACGGTGCCTGTGAGGGTCTGACGCACATGCCCGGCGGCATCCTTGCGAACCTGTATTCCGTGCCCGCGATCTGGATGATCAACATCCCGCATAATTTTGTGATGGCGCTGCCGTGGAACCTTTTGGTAGTCGGTCCGATTTCCCGCTTCGTCTTCCGTCGCGCCTTCCCTGTGGGGACGGTTTTCGAGGAGGAGCATGCCGAGCTCTTGGAGCAGGCTATGGCTCCTGAGTGCGAGTAGCTCGCTTAGGGATCTGCTGAGCGCGGGCGACTTGCTTGGTTGGAGCCCTAAGCGTGGATAGCTCTCTCGGCGACATCGCGGGCGTGAGCGGTGCGCATGACCGGAGGGCCCGTGCTGCTCCGTTGCCCGACGTGCTAGCGCGCAGAACAATCTGTTGGTGCATTCGGCGGCTGCTGAAGCGTTTCGGCAGCCGCTTTTTATACGGAGTTTAAATACAACAGTCTGTTGTATTACGTAGAGTGGTATATCTCTAGCGGGAAAAATGCGAGAGACGGAGCATTATGGCGTTGCTAGTAGGACTGGACGTAGGGTCGACGACGACCAAAGTTTACGCGATGCACGAGGATATGACCGAGGCGTGGTGGGGATATCGCCGCCACGGGGCGTGTCAGACAGCGAGCGTGCGCGCCATGCTCGGCGAGCTCGCCGAGCGCTTTCCCCATGAGTCACTGCGCGTTGCGGTGACCGGCTCGGGTGCGCGCGATATCGCGACCGCGCTGGGCGCCTCGTACGTTCAGGAGGTGGTCGCCAACGCGCTCGCGATCAGCAGGTTCTATCCGCAGACGCGCTGCGCCATCGAGCTGGGCGGCCAAGACGCCAAGATGATCTTCTTCCGCACCAACGATAAGGGAGACATCGAGGTTGCCGACATGCGCATGAACGGCTCGTGCGCAGGCGGTACCGGTGCATTTATCGACGAGATGGCAAAGCTCATGGGGGTCGGCACCGAATCGGGCGAGTTCGAGCAGCTCGCAAGCCGGGGAACGACCGTCCACGAGGTCTCGGGCCGCTGCGGCGTGTACGCAAAGACCGATATCCAGCCGCTGCTCAACGAGGGCATTCCTACCACCGACCTGGCGCTTTCGGCGCTTCACGCGGTCGCCCGCCAAACGATCGGCGGTCTGGCCCAGGGTATCGACATCGAGCCGCCGGTAATCTTCGAGGGCGGTACGCTCGCCTACAACCCCACACTGGTCCGCGTGTTCCGGGAGCAACTGAATCTATCGGACGATCAGGTTATCGTCCCGCGCGATCCGCAGATCATGGTCGCGCGCGGTGCCGCCCTGTCGCTGACCGACATGTTCGCATCGTCCCAACCGATTGACCTTCCCGACGCTTTTGTCCGGCTGGATAAGCTCGAGACGGTCGCGCCCGCAAGCGGGGAGGGACGTCTTGCCCAGCCCTTTTTTGCCACACCTGCCGAGCAGGCGGATTTTACGGCACGCCATGGCAAAGAGACGCCGGCAAAGGGTCCGGATGCGTATGCGCCCGGAGAGACGGTGCGTGTGGCGCTCGGTATCGATTCGGGGAGCACGACGACCAAGTTCGCCCTGGTCGATGAGGCGGGTGAGCTTGTCGATTCGTTCTACGCGTCTAATAACGGCAGACCGCTCGACGTCGCCCAACAGGGTCTTGTCAGCTTGAAGAACCGCTGGGAGACAGCGGGAGTCACGCTTGCGATCGATGCCGTGGGCACCACGGGATACGGCGAGGAGCTTTTCGCGCGCGCGTTCCACGCCGACTACCATACGGTCGAGACGGTCGCGCACGCCCGCGCCGCGTGCGCATGCGTTCCCGATGCGACCTTCGTGCTCGACATCGGCGGACAGGATATGAAGGCCATCTGGCTCAACCACGGCGTGCTGACCGATATCGTCGTCAACGAGGCGTGCTCTGCGGGCTGCGGCTCGTTCCTCGAGGGTTTTGCCAAAAACCTCGGAATAGCCGTTGAGGATATCGCGACCGAGGCATTTTCGTCCAAAGCCCCCGCCGTTCTCGGCAGCCGCTGCACGGTGTTCATGAACAGCAGCGTCGTTTCCGAGCAGCGGCGCGGTAAGGGTCCGGGCGACATCATGGCCGGTCTCTGCCGTTCGATTATCGAGAACGTGTTCACCAAGGTCATTCGCGTTTCAAATCTCAACCGTCTGGGCGACAAAGTCGTCGTCCAGGGCGGCACGTTCCGAAACGACGCGGTGCTGCGCGCATTCGAGCAGTATCTGGGCAAACCCGTCACGCGTGCGCCCCACCCGGGGCTGATGGGCGCTATCGGTATCGCCCTGCTCGCGCGCGAGGAATGCCGCAAGGGCGACGCCGGCACGTCGTTTATCGGGCTCGATGCCGTGGAGCGCTTCGAGCATCGCGAGTTCGGCGGCGTTACCTGCCGTCGGTGCAACAACCGCTGCCAGCGCGCGGTCGTGGCATTTGGCGACGGCTCGCTTTACGTCACGGGCAATCGCTGCCCGCGCGGCGGCGCCATCTCATGGGATGAGCTCGTGCGCGAGGTTCCCGCGGCGGAGGAGCTGCGTCCGCAGGGTGCTTGCGAGGCACAGGCACCCGGCACGGGGCGCGACCGGACCGCGGCTGCCCCCAATCTCTTTGTCGACCGCGAGAAGCTGCTGTTCGAGTCGTACCCCACGGTTCCCGTCAGCGGAGGGCGCGATGTCACGATCGGCATTCCCCGTGTGCTCGAGTTCTGGGACACCATGCCGTTCTGGTCGACGTTCTTCAGCACGCTCGGCTTTAAGGTGCGCGTCTCGGGACGCAGCACCAAGGCGATGTACGAGCGCGGTCTGGCGCACGTCACATCCGACACCGTGTGCTTCCCGGCCAAGCTCGTCCACGGGCACATCCGCAATCTCGTCGACGCCGGCGTCGACCGCATCTTCATGCCCATCATCACGACGGTGCCCACCGAAAACACCGCCTCTACCAGCGAGTGGATGTGCGCCGTCGTAAAGGGATACCCCTACGTGATGCGCAATTCCGATAACCCGGAGGAGCGTTTCGGCGTTCCGTTCGATACGCCGCTGTTCCACTGGTACGACGAGGGCGACCGAAACCGCCAGCTCAAGGCGTGGTGCAAGGAGACCTTCGATATCGATGCCGACCTGGTTGCCAAGGCGACCGAGCAGGCGGACCGCGCGCAGGAGACGTTTGAGAACCAGCTGCAGCTGCGCGGCAGGCAGGTGCTCGAGAACGTGCACGAGGACGGCGGCTACGCGGTGGTGATCGCTTCGCGCCCGTACCACAACGACCCGCTGGTCAACCACGGGCTGCCCAAGCTCTTCTCTGAGCGCGGCATCCCCGTGCTGACGCCCGATGCGGTGCCGGGGGTCTGCAACGTCGATCTTTCCAACAGCCGCATCGACATCGTGAACAACTACCATGCGCGCATGCTGTCGTGCGCGGTCATCGTCGCATCGACGCCCGAGCTCGAGCTCGTGCAGATGGGCAGCTTCGGCTGCGGCCACGATGCGTATCTCACCGACGAGATCGCGCGCATGATGGGTGAGATGGGCTCCAAGGTTCCGATGATGATCAAGCTCGATGAGAGCGACGTCGCCGGTCCCATGGGCATTCGCGTGCGTTCGTTTATCGAGTCGGTCAACCGTCGTCGCGCGGAGGAGCGTGCCGAGGGCGCCCGGGTGCACGCGGTCCATCCGCTCGACGACCCGTATAAGGTCAAGTACACCAAGCGCGACCGGCACGACAAGATCGCGCTGGTCCCCAACACCTCCCATGTGTTCTGCAGGCTCATGACCGCGGCGATGCGCAATCAGGGCGTGCGCGCCGAGGCCCTTGATATCGGGCGCGAGGATGCCATCCGCCTGGGCAAACGCTATGTGCACAACGACATCTGCTTCCCCGCGCAAATCGTGATCGGCGAGGCGCTCGCGGCACTCGAGAGCGGTAAGTACGACCCGCACGACGTCGCCGTGGTGACTGGCAAGTATATCGGCGACTGCCGCCTGACGCACTACATGCCCCTGCTGCGCCGCGCGCTCGACGACGCGGGATACGACTATGTCCCGGTGCTCACCAACGACGACGTCGATGCCCACAATGCGCATCCGGGCTTCAAGCTCGGCCTTGGCCCGAGCATCCAGATCGCCTACGGTCTTCCCATGATCGATGCCCTCGAGGCCATGCTTAGGCGCATCCGTCCCTACGAGCTCGAGAAGGGCGCGGCGGACGCTGCGTTCGACCGCGCGCTCGATGAGGTTATCGAGGGCATGGAGCGCTCCGGGCTGAGAGGCCAGGCGACGGGCTTCAAACGCGCGCTTGCGATCATGGACGCCGTTCCGTACGACCGCTCGAACCCGCATCCGACCGTTCTCATCGTGGGCGAGTACCTGCTCAATTTCCATCTCGGCGCCAACCACGAGATCGAGCGCTACCTCGAGGACAACGGGCTCGAGGTCATCGAGGCGCGCATGACCGACGTGATCCGCAAGACCTATTTCTACAAGCATGCGCAGTCGCGCGAGTTCCACGTCGACCTGTCGCTGCCCGAAAAGGCCTGGTACGCCACGGCGGACAACCTGTTCGAGCTCGCGCACGACCGTTGCGACCGCCTGGGCGCGGCGAGCCCGCTCTACGAGCCGCCGACGCGCATGCCCGAGCTCGTGCGCGCGAGCGATAAGATCCTGCACCATACGTTCGATGCGGGCGAGGGCGTGCTGATTCCGGCGGAGATTCTCGAGCACGCCAAGCGCGGCTGCCGCAACTTCGTGATCCTGCAGCCGTTCGGGTGTCTGCCCAACCATGTCGTGGGGCGCGGGCTCATCCATGCGCTCAAGGAGCAGTATCCCACGGCGCAGTTCCTGCCGCTCGACTACGATCCCGACGTGAGCTTCGCCAACGTGGAGAACCGTCTTCAGATGCTCATCATGAACGCCAAGGCGCAGGGGTGCGGTGAGGCGCATGGCGAGACCGCGTAAGGACGCCGATGCGCCCGATGCACGCACCCGTATCATCGAGGCGTTTTGGGAGCTCATCGAGAACAACAGCATCTTCGAGCTGTCGGTTGGCGAGGTGACCCGCGCCGCCCAGTGCAATCGCGGAACGTTTTACTACTATTTTCACGATTTCGATGAACTCGTCGCCATCGCCATAGCCCAGCTGCTGCAGGATAACGAGCTCATCACCGATGCCCTCTGGCATTTTTCGAGCGAGGGCGACCTTTCGGCGTTCGACCGGCGCGACGTCCGCTGCCTGCTGCGGCGCATCGTCATCACCATGAGGGCGGGTGCCGCCGAGCAGGTCGTGCAGGGCATCCATACGATCATCATCGACCGCGTGAGAGAGATCGTCCACCCCGACGGAGAAGAGCTCAAGGCAGATTCGAGCTTTGCGGTGGGCTTTCTGGTCTCGGGCATCATGGGCTTTGTGATGGCGGTCGGCTTTGCCCGGGAGGGCGGCGAGGAGATAGACCTCGAGCAGCCGGGGGACAGCGCGTGCGCGTACCTGAGGGCGGTCGCCATGCAGACGGTGGAAACGGTCGCGCAAGTCGAGGGCGTCGATACATCCGAGCTGCTCGAACGCGTCTCCAAGGAGGCCGATGCCTATCGCGCATCGCGTGCGACGAGTCCCGACGTGGTGAAAGACGCCTAGGGTTTCTCTTGCGGGGCGCCTGTCGCGCATCGCGCGGTGAGTCCCGCGATGCGGTCATAACCTGCATTCATGTGAGCCGGGTTTATAGATATTCCTCCAGCTGTTAACATAGACAACCTGTGGGTAAAGAGACAAAAGCGCCGCCGACGGGCGGGCGTTTTGATTTCGATGAACTCATGTAAGGAAACGAGCATGTTAGATAGATTTACCGATCGAGCGCGCAAGGTCATGTCGATGGCCAAACAGGAGGCGCTCGATCTGCACTCAAATAAGGTGGGCACCGAGCACCTGCTGCTCGCACTCGCCAAGGAGGACGAGGGCATCGCTGCCGAGGCACTGCGCTCGCTTGATATCTCCTACGACGACATCATGGACACCCTCAAGGAGGTCCAGACCACGGTTCCCGAGCCCAGTGAGGAGACCGAGGCGGCTAAGCTCGCCTTTACGCCGCTCGTCATTAGCGTTATGGAGCGTTCATTCCGCGTGGCGCGTGAGAATAACCAGACCTACGTGTCGACCGAGCACTTGCTGATCGGCATCGTCGAAGAGGGCAACGGCATGGCCATGGACATCCTCATGCGCCTGGGTGTGTCGTCCGCCTCTATCAAAAAGGCTATCGAGAAACTCACCGCCAAGGACCAGGACAAGAAGCGTCCGCTCGCCGGCGCCGGTGCTGGTCGTCCCGGTGCGGGCCTGCCGTTCTTTAGCGGCTCGGATGCCTCTCAGCAAAAGGGGAGTGGCACCGATACGCTTAAGCAGTTCGCGACCAACCTCACGCAGAAGGCGCGCGACGGCGAGCTCGACCCTGTAATTGGTCGCGAAAAGGAAGTCCAGCGTATGATGGAAATTCTTTCGCGCCGCACCAAGAACAACCCGCTCATTCTGGGCGACCCCGGCGTGGGCAAGACGGCCATCGTCGAGGGCCTGGCTCAGCAGATTGCAGCCGGCAACGTGCCCGAGAACCTCATGAACCAGAATATCTGGACGCTCGACCTGCCGGGCCTCGTGGCGGGTGCCAAGTATCGCGGCGAGTTTGAGGAGCGCCTCAAGAACGTGATCCAGGAGGCCACCGAAGCCGACGACGTCATCCTGTTTATCGACGAGATGCACACCATCATCGGTGCCGGTTCTGCCGAGGGCTCCATCGACGCGAGCTCCATGCTCAAACCCGTGCTCGCGCGCGGTGCCTTTCAGATTATCGGTGCCACCACGGCCGAGGAATTCCGCAAGTACCTCACCAAGGACCCGGCCTTTGAGCGTCGTTTCCAGACCATCGATGTCGAGGAGCCGAGCGTCGAGGACACGGTCAAGATCCTGACCGCGCTCAAGCCGCGCTACGAGGAGCACCACCATGTGCGCTACACGCAGGGCGCTATCGAGGCTGCCGCGAACCTTTCCAACCGCTACATCCAGGATCGCTTCCTGCCCGATAAGGCCATCGACCTCATCGACGAGGCCGGTGCCCGCGCTCGCATCGCCGCGAATCGCGCGCCCGAGCCGGTGCGTGAGGCCGAGCATCGCGTGGAGGAGCTTAAGGCCGCCGCGCAGGAGGCCACCGAGAGCGACGACATGAACAAGGCCGCCGAGATCACCGAGCAGCAGAAGGCCGCCGAGATTGAACTCGCCGAGGCCAAGGCCGCCTGGACCGCCGAGCTCGACGCCAGCCCGCTCACCATCGATGTGAGTCAGATCGCCGATATCGTGTCCGTGACTTCGGGCGTGCCGGTGTCCTCGCTTACCGAGAGCGAGAGCCGTCGCCTGCTGCAAGCCGAAAGCGTGCTCAAGACGCGCATCATCGGTCAGGATGAGGCTGTCGAGGCAGTTGCCAAGGCCGTGCGCCGCAGCCGCTCGCCGCTCAAGGATCCGCGTCGCCCCGGCGGCAGCTTTATCTTCCTGGGTCCCACCGGCACGGGCAAAACCGAGCTCGCCAAGACGCTCGCCGAGTATCTCTTTGGCAGCAAGGACGCGCTCATCAGCTTCGATATGTCGGAGTTTGGCAGTGAGTTCGAGGTCTCCAAGCTCATCGGTAGCCCCCCGGGCTATGTGGGCCACGACGAGGGCGGCCAGCTTACCAAGGCCGTTCGTCGCCACCCGTACTCGGTCGTGCTGTTCGACGAGATCGAGAAGGCGCATCCCGACATCTTCAACATTCTGCTGCAGGTGCTGGAGGAGGGTCGTCTGACCGATAGCCAGGGCAAGACGGTTGACTTCCGCAACACCGTGATCATCATGACGTCCAACGTGGGCGCCCGCGAGATCGCGCAGGATGCGAGCGTCGGTTTTGGCACCACCGGTGAGCAGGGTCTCACGTCGAGCGAGATCCGCGGCCGTGCGATGGGCGAGCTCAAGCGCCTGTTCCGCCCCGAGCTGCTCAATCGTATCGACGATATTGTGGTGTTCCAGAAGCTCTCGGGCGAGAATCTCACCAAGATTGCGCACCTGCTGGTGGACGATCTGCGCCAGCGCCTGATCGCAAACGGCATGAACATCAAGCTTACCGATGCGGCCTACGACAAGATTGTGGCGGAGGGTACCGACCTCACCAACGGTGCGCGTCCGCTGCGCCGCGCCATTCAAAAGCTCATCGAGGACCCGCTGTCCGAGGAGCTTCTGGCCGGCGAGTGGGGCGAGGGCGATACCGTCCTGTGCGACGTGGCCGATGGCAAGTTTGTCTTTAGCCACGGCACGGGCGAGATCCCGGCACCGCGTCCGGCGGGCACACTCGGTGGCGATACCGTCCCGGTGGCACCGCACGCCGGCAACGCCTCGCCCGTGAGCGGCGGCGTGACCTCGGGCCCCGGCGGCATGATGCAAGCCGGTTCCGGCGCGCTGTAGGGCGTGGCGACAATTTGATACGCGCAATCGAGGCGCTCCGGAAAGGGCGCCTCGATTTGTAGAGCTGCGGAAGTTGTGACCGTTGCGCTATACGGTCCACCGTTAGCCGATGATGCGAGGGCGCTCGGCGTTTTCGACTGGTTTATGCACGCAAAGTCTGGGAATATACAAGTCGCATGTCTTACTGTCTAACCAGTTGCGCCAAGGAGGCACCATGGACTACAAGATTACCGGCTACGAGCCCGCCCAGCTGTTCCATTTCTTTGAGGAGGTCAGCGCGATCCCCCGTGGGTCTGGCAACGAGAAGGGCATCAGCGATTTCCTGGTCGCGTTTGCCAAGGAGCGCGGTCTCGATGTGTATCAGGACGAGGTCTACAACGTCATCATTCGTAAGCCCGCATCTGCCGGCGCCGAGAATGCCCCGACCGTGATGCTGCAGGGCCACATCGACATGGTGTGCGACAAGCTTGGCTCCGTTGAGCACGACTTTACGACCGATGGTATCGACCTGGTCGTCAAGGACGGCGTCCTCACCGCTAACGGCACCACCCTGGGCGCCGACAACGGCATTGCTGTCGCTCTGATGCTCACCGTGCTCAACGACGATTCGATTGCTCATCCGGCCCTCGAGTGCGTGTTCACCACCGACGAGGAGACTGGCCTGGTTGGCGCCGAGACGCTCGACAAGTCCCAGATTAGCGCCCGCACCATGATCAACCTCGATTCCGAGGAGGAGGGCGTGGCCACCGTCAGCTGCGCCGGCGGTGTCGTCGTTACCTACACCTGCCCGATCGTGCGCGAGCACAAGACCGGCAGCACCCTTACGCTCGAGATCTCCGGCCTGCTGGGTGGTCACTCCGGCGCCGACATCCACCTGGAGCGCGGCAACGGCAACCTCATCATGGCCCGCATCATCGACCGCCTGATGGTCGCTGGCGAGCCCGCCATCGTCAGCTTTAACGGCGGCACTAAGGACAACGCCATCAACCGTGAGTGCAAGGCTGTTCTGGTCTACGCCGACCACGCTGCCGCCGAGGCCGCGGCCCAGATCGCAAGGGGCATCATCGCCGACGTCACTGCCGAGCTCGAGGTCTTCGACCCCGGCTTTACCTGCACCGTCGAGATTGCCGACGACGCCGAGGTCGAGGCCATGGACCAGAAGTCCGCGCTTGCCCTCATCCGCGCCCTGCGTCTTGCCCCTAACGGCGTGATTCGCCGCAACGTCGCCACCGACGGCTCCGTCGAGGTTTCCTCCAACATCGGTGTGGTTGCCACTTCTGACGACGAGGTCAAGATCATGCTGTCCCCGCGCTCCTCGATCACCTCGCTGCAGAACGAGTTCAAGGACCGTCTGCAGACGCTGGCCGATGTCCTGGGCTTCGACGCCAAGTTTGAGTTTGAGTATCCCGGCTGGAGCTATGCCGAGCATTCGCCGGTCCGCGAAGTCTTTGTCGAGAGCTATCGAGAGCTCTTTGGCTCCGAGCTGCGCATCGAGTCCATTCACGCCGGCCTTGAGTGCGGCCTGTTTGCCGAGGCCCTGCACGGCCTGGATGCCATCGCCGTGGGCCCGACGCTCTCCGATGTCCACACCCCGGACGAGAGCATGGAGCTCGCTTCTGCCGAGCGCTTCTACGAGCTGCTCATCGACGTCCTCAAGCGCCTTGCCGCGTAAAGGTTGCGCTAGCAGCAGTCCGAGTCACGTGCTAGCGGATTGCAAATGACATTACGAGAGGGGGCATTCGAGCGTTTGCGACGGGTGCCCATTACAGTCTGAAGTGGGCCACCGATAAATTTCGATGGCGAGCATTCGGCGCATTGCCTACGATACGGGCAAGCCCCGAGGGGCCGCCGATCGGGCGCCTCCGGATGGCCGTCTGCCCCTGCCCCGTAGAGGGCC
>JAXIZI010000017.1:0-9698 GCA_036304065.1 Collinsella sp.
AGCCCGCGGATATTAGCTTGCCAGGCAAGCGTCGACTAAACGTGCAGCGTGCGCGGGCCCTCCCGACGGGAAACGAAAAAGCCCGGTTTAAAACCGGGCTCGAACAAACACGCCTATTGACAATGGCTTTCTCATATTAAAGGGGTCGCCGCCGCTAAGGCGTTGACCCCTTAATCCAAGCAACGGCGCTGCCCAGCTTTCCAGAACTTGGGCTGCCGTCGACACTATTCTACCCACGAATGACATTTTGAACAATCGGCAATGCCGCTCCAAAAGCCAGGCACAACTGGCACAACCTAGGCGGTCGCTGAATGCGACAAAGGGACTGCCATTTGTCACATTCCAAATATTGCCTTTACGTGTTGATGCACACGGTGTGCAATAATACTCGCACTGTGCAATAGCGCACAGGCTGAGTAACAAGGAGGACGTTTGTCCCAGCTCGAGAAATGCGATCGCCGGTCCCTTCGCTCGCAGCGCGCCCTTCGCCAGGCGCTTGCCAGCGAACTTGCGGAGAGCGGCGACCTTTCGCGCATTAACGTCGCGTCGCTCACCGAGCGTGCCGGTCTTACACGCCGCACGTTCTATT
Organism: Collinsella sp.; assembly: GCA_036304065.1. Classification (GTDB taxonomy): domain Bacteria; phylum Actinomycetota; class Coriobacteriia; order Coriobacteriales; family Coriobacteriaceae; genus Collinsella. The sequence goes on from JAXIZI010000017.1 coordinate 590, forward strand.
CGCACTACCGCGATATCCCCGACTTTATCAGCCAGATCGAGGACGGCCTGCTTGCCGAGATTCGCGAGCGGGTGGAGCTTATCACCGCAGCTCAATTACCCGATCTTTACCGCAACATTGACGAGCTCGAGCCGGCACCCGGTTCGGTTGAGCTGCTTCACTATCTTGCGGCTAATCGCGACCTTATCGGGGCCCTGCTGGGCCCGGGCGGCGACCCCGCCTTTATTAAAAAGATCATCGATACCGCACGCGAGGCCGTGGTGCCGCGTGCGCAGACGGGCATTTTGGGCTTGGCGCTGGGCACCTTCTTTGACTACTACGTCACCTATGTCGTGAGTGCCGAGGTCGGCATGATCCAACGTTGGTTTGAGCGTGACCTTTCCGAATCGCCCGAGACCATGGCGCGCATCATGACGGTGCTCGCTTTTGTGCGCCCTGGTGACCTGTATGGCCAACCCATCGATATCAACGTGCCGGAATACGGCATGAAGCTATTGAACCTGCAGCTCGAGGACGCGGCCGACGCCGCCGCGCCCGTCGAGTCCAACAACTAAGAGGAGAGACAATGAGCAAACTCGTCGAGGGCATCAAGGACCGCATGGTCGCTGCCGCACGCGAGGCCGCGCCCGCCGTGGTGGACGCCGCGCAGAAGGCCGCGACCGCGGCTGCCGAGAAAGTTGCCGAGGCAGTTGCCGATGCCAAGAACGTGGCAGGGGAGACGTCCGTCGTCAGCGAGCCCGCCACCGCCGCTGAGCCCGTAGCCGCCGCCCAGGCCCCCGAAGGCGCGATCTTCAACCCCGAGAACGCTCGTGGCAATCTGCACCTGGGCATCGACGTGGGCTCCACCACCGTTAAGCTCGCCGTGCTCAACGACGACAACCAGATCGTCTACGCCAAGTACCAGCGCCACCACACCGACGTCCGTGCCTGCGCCCGCGACCTGTTCGAGGGCGCTGCGACCGTGCTGCCGACGGCCCAGATGACCTGCGCCATTACCGGCTCGGGCGGCCTGCTGCTGTCCCAGTGGCTCGACCTGGAGTTTGTCCAGGAGGTCATCGCCAGCAAGCGTGCCGTCGAGACCCTCATCCCGGCCACCGATGTCGCCATCGAGCTGGGCGGAGAGGACGCCAAGATCATCTACTTCGACAACGGCATCGAGCAGCGCATGAACGGCACCTGCGCCGGCGGCACGGGCGCGTTCATCGACCAGATGGCCACTCTGCTGCACACCGACGCCAGCGGCCTTAACGAACTCGCGGCCAACGCCACCACCATCTATCCCATCGCCAGCCGCTGCGGCGTTTTTGCCAAGACCGACGTCCAGCCGCTGCTCAACGAAGGTGCCCGCCCCGAGGACGTGGCTGCCTCCATCTTTCAGGCTGTCGTGACCCAGACCATCTCGGGCCTGGCATGCGGCCGTCCCATCCGCGGCAACGTCGCCTTCCTGGGCGGCCCGCTGCAGTACCTCTCCGAGCTGCGCCACCGCTTCTACCTCACGCTCAACCTGGACGAGGAGCACCGTATCGTGCCCCAAAACGCTCACCTGTTTGTGGCGAGCGGCGCCGCCATGGCGCACGAGTCCAACAAGCTCAGCACGTTCCCGCAGCTCATCGAGGCTATCGACAGCCTGGGTGACACGCAGGGTGCCGAGGTCGAGCGTCTGGATCCGCTCTTTGCCACCGATGAGGATTTTGCCGAGTTCAAGACCCGCCACGACACCGAGGTCGTCCCCAAGGGCAAGCTCGACGGCTACACCGGCCGCGTGTTCATCGGCATCGACGCCGGCTCCACCACCATGAAGGCCGCGCTCGTGGGCGAGGACGGCCAGCTGCTGCACACCTGGTACGGCAACAACAACGGCGACATCCTAGGCACGGCCAAGGTCATCATGGCCGATTTCTACAACCACATCCCCGCCGGCTGCACTATCGGCCACGTGACTACCACGGGCTACGGCGAGGCACTGCTCATCGAGGCCCTCAAGGCCGACTCCGGCGAAATCGAGACCGTCGCTCACCTGCGCGGCGCCAAGGCGTTCCTACCCGGCGTCGAGTTCATTCTGGACATCGGCGGCCAGGACATGAAGTGCCTGCGCGTCAAGGACGGCGTTATCGAGCACATCATGCTCAACGAGGCCTGCTCGTCGGGTTGCGGTAGCTTTATCGAGAGCTTCGCCGTCTCTATGAACATGGACGTGCGCGCGTTCGCCAACGCCGCCATCCATGCCAAGGCCCCGGTCGACCTGGGCAGCCGCTGCACGGTCTTTATGAACTCGCGCGTTAAGCAGGCGCAAAAGGAAGGCGCCACGGTGGGCGACATCGCCGCCGGCCTGTCCTATTCCGTCATCAAGAATGCCCTGTTCAAGGTCATTAAGCTGCGCGACCCCAAGGAGATCGGCAGCCAGGTGATCGTCCAGGGCGGCACCTTTATGTCCGATGCCACGCTGCGCGCATTTGAGCAGCTCACCGGCGTGCATGCCGTGCGCCCCGACATCGCCGGCTGCATGGGCGCCTACGGTGCGGCCCTGCTCGCCCGCGATCGCGCCGGTGCCGACGGCACTTCGACCATTCTTTCTGCCGAGGACATCGCGCACCTCACCGTGACGCAAAAGCATGTCCGCTGCGGCCGTTGCTCTAACAACTGCCAGCTTACCGTCAACGACTTTGGCGGCGGCAGGCGCTTCATTACCGGCAACCGCTGCGAGAAGGGCGCCGGCCACAAAAAGCAAAAGACCGAGGCCCCCAACCTCTTCAAAAAGAAAAACGAGCTGCTCTTTAACCGCGAGGTGCTGAGCCCCGACGAGGCCCCGCGCGGCACCGTCGGCATCCCCCGTGCGCTCAACATGTACGAGAACTACCCCTTCTGGCACGCGTTCTTTACGCGCCTGGGCTTTAGCGTGCAGCTGTCCGACCAGTCGAGCAAGAAGACCTACCAGGCGGGCATCGAGTCCATGCCGTCCGAGAGCGTGTGCTATCCGGCCAAGATGAGCCACGGCCACGTGATGAACCTCATCGACCGCGACGTCGACTTTATCTGGATGCCGTGCGTGCGTTGGGAACGCAAGGAGGACCCGACGGCTGGCAACTGCTATAACTGCCCCATCGTCATGAGCTACCCCACGGCGCTGGCGCTCAATATCGACGAGATTCGCGAGCAGAACATCGAGTTCCTGTACCCGTTTGTGCCCTATCACGACAAGACCGAGCTCAAGCGCCGCTTGTACCAGGTGCTCGCCGTCGACCGCGTGGCCGATGCGCAAGCCGGTCGCGGTCGCGTGCGTGGACCCAAGATCACGCGCTCCGAGGTCGATGCCGCCGTCAACGCTGCCTTTGAGGCCGATGCGCGTTTCCACGAGGACATCCAGACTATGGGCGAGGAGGCTCTTAAGTGGGTCGAGGACCACGGCGGTCACGGCATCGTGCTCGCCGGTCGTCCCTACCATAACGACCCCGAGATCAACCATGCCCTGCCCGAGCTTATCTCGAGCTTTGGCTTTGCGGTCTTTACCGAGGATTCGCTCGCGCATCTCGTGAAGCCTGAGCGCCCCATCCGCGTCGTCGACCAGTGGATGTACCACAGCCGCCTGTACGCCGTCGCCCGTTTTGTGACGATGCGCAACGACCTGGACCTGATCCAGCTCAACTCTTTCGGCTGCGGCCTGGACGCTCTGACCACCGACCAGGTGCAGGAGATTCTGGAAGCCAGCGGCAAGATCTACACCGTGCTCAAGATCGACGAGGTATCCAACCTGGGTGCCGCGCGCATTCGCATCCGCTCGCTCATGGCCGCGCTTAAGGACCAGGAGGCCGAGCGCCTGGCCGAGGCCACGGCCGCGGGCGAGGCCTACGAGCAGGGCGACGCCGCGCCGGTGGCACCCTCCACAGATGCTCCCGCGTTCGCGAGCCGCAAGTACACGTTCGAGGCCCAGCGCGAGAGTGCTTCGACCGCGTGGCCCAAGGTGCCCTTTACCGAGCAGATGCGCGAGGAGGGCTACACCATCCTGTGCCCGCAGATGGCGCCGATCCACTTTGACCTGGTCAAAGAGGTGTTCCGTGGTGCTGGCTACAACTTGGAGCTGCTGCCCTCGACCGATCACGATGCCGTCGAGGCCGGCCTGCGCTACGTGAACAACGACATCTGCTATCCGTCGATCCTGGTGACGGGCCAGATCATGGAGGCCATCGAGAGCGGCCGGTACGACCTGTCCAAGACGGCCGTGGTTATCAGCCAGACCGGCGGCGGCTGCCGTGCCACCAACTACATCGCACTCATCCGCAAGGCACTGCGCGAGAGCGGCCACCCCGAGATTCCGGTGATCTCGCTTTCGGCCGTGGCACTCGGCGAGGATAACCCCGGCTTTAAGATTACGCCGGCGCTGCTTAAGCAGGCAGTGTACGCGGTGCTTTTTGGTGACGTCATGATGCAGATGCTCTATCGTTGCCGCCCGTACGAGGCAACGTCCGGTGCTGCCAACGCACTCTACGAGGAGTACATGGCGCGCGCCCGCAAGCTGGCGCCCAAGTTCAACCGCCACAACTACACCAAGCTGTGCCGTGAGGCCATCCGCGCGTTCGACACCATGCCGCTCGTGGGCGAGGGTACCAAGCCGCGCGTGGGCGTGGTCGGTGAGATCTTGGTCAAGTTCCATCCCACAGCCAACAACCACGTGGTCGATGTCATCGAGCACGAGGGCTGCGAGGCCGTAGTGCCGGGCCTGCTCGACTTCTTCCTGTACTCCATGAGCAACGCCGAGCTGCAGAAGGATGAGCTGGGTAGCTCTGCTACCACGCGCGCTGGTATGCAGGCGCTCATCAAGCTCGTGGACTGGATGCGTACGCCGGTGGAGGAGATGCTCGAAAAGTCCCGCCGCTTTGAGGCGCCCGAGCGCATCGGCACCATGGCTGACAAGGCCCGCACGGTGCTTTCGGTGTGCAACAACATGGGCGAGGGCTGGTTGCTCACGGCCGAGATGCTCGACCTGATCGATCACGGTGCGCCCAACATCATCTGCACGCAGCCCTTCGCGTGCCTGCCCAACCACGTGGTGGGCAAGGCCGTGATCAAGGAGCTGCGCCGCCAGCATCCCGAGAGCAATATCGTCGCGGTGGACTACGACCCCGGCGCGTCCGAGGTCAACCAGCTCAACCGTATTAAGCTCATGATCAGCGTGGCAAAGGAGAACATGCGCGCCGGCAAGGGCTTTAAGCTCGAGAAGGTGGCGCCGCTCGCGATGGACGAGGTCACCGGTCAGATGCGTGCCCACGACGGCTGTGCGAGCTGCGGATCTGCCAGTGAGGAGGCCGTTGCATCGGTCGCCAAGCGCCTGGGGCGCGGCATTAAGAAGTAACTGGCCTGCTTTGGGCTAGATATGAGACAAACGGGCGGTAGCCGTACCGGCTACCGCCCGTTTTTGCTGGACATATGTTGCGTAAATCGTTTTGTCGCAGCCTTCTGTGCACTCGAATTTCGGAAGTGCGGGAAAAAACGCGAACCTCCTGAGCGCACCGCCTTTTTAGACTCTCACGACCTGCGGTTTTGTTGTAAAAAAGCCGGTCTGGTCGGCGAATCCCGATTTTTCCCCGCACTTCCGAAAACAGCGGTTCAGCAGCGTCAAAAAATGCCCTCAAAATCGAGAGTTAATGAACAGATGTAGCCGTTCGCCGCAAATTACCGTCCGTTTATAGAACCCACCCCCAGCGTGCTGTCCCCTTACGGTTGAATAAATACACATCTATGGAATTACGTAAGAGAGGACTGTTCCTATGAGCTACAAGACCGTTTGCGTTGCCGGCGGCGGCGTGCTGGGAAGCCAGATTGCCTTTCAGGCTGCCTACTGTGGCTTCGATGTGACGATTTGGCTGCGCAGCGAGGGCAGCATCGGCCGCACCCAGCCCAAGATCGATCATGTGCGCGAGGAGTATATCGCGGCTATCGAGGGCATGGCGGACGGCACGGGTGAGTGGTGCGCCGGTATCGCCGATAGTGGCCAGCCCTTCGACAAGGAAGCGGCGCTCGCCGCCGTTGAGCGTGCCTACTCCACACTCAAGCTGGAGCTCGATCTTGCCAAAGCCGTGGCCGACGCCGACCTGGTCATCGAGTCTATGGCCGAGGACACCCAGGCAAAGATTGACTTCTACAAGAAGCTCGCCCCGGTTCTCCCGCAAAAGACCGTCATCGTAACGAACTCCTCCACGCTGCTGCCGAGCACCTTTGCCAAGTACACCGGCCGCCCCGAGAAGTACCTGTCGCTGCACTTTGCCAACTCCATCTGGAAGAACAACATGACCGAGGTCATGGCTCAGAGCCAAACCGACAAGCGCTATTTCGATGAGCTCGTCGACTTTGCTAACGATATCCGTATGCTTGCCCTGCCCGTCAACAAGGAAAAGAACGGCTACCTGCTCAATTCCATGCTGGTGCCATGGCTGCTTTCGGGCCTTGACCTGTATGTCTCGGGCGTGAGCGACCCCAAGAGCATCGATCTCGCGTGGACGCGCGGCACCGGCGCTCCCAAGGGTCCGTTTCGCGTATTCGACACGGTGGGTATCCAGACGGCCTACAACATCGTCATGCAGTATCAGAAGGTCCCGGGCCTGGTGAGCCCGCTGCTCAAGAAGATGATGATGCCCTACAACTTTAAGGCTATGGCATCCGTCCTCAAGAAAATGCTCGACGAAGGTAAGCTGGGCGAAAGCTCGGGCGAGGGCTTCTTCAAGTACTAAGAACGATCCCTCGGGGTCGGAGGAAAACGGATCATTTTCGGCCGCCAGCAGTGAGAAGATGGACCCAGAAATAGAAAGGAGTGGCAATGGGCTGGCTCGGGCTTTGAAGACAAGTTATTGCAGGCCCAGGGCGATTTCTCGCTCAATGCAGGCCAGCACAGCGTGACGTATCTGCCGAGTTCTGACACGGCAGCGACTGGTCGCTACCAGGTGCTGCTATACGACAACAACTTTGGTGCGACCGAGCGCTATCCCAAGTTCGACTGGGGCCAGCTGGGCGCCGCGGTGGCGACCGACTACAGCAAGGGAACGCATTCGTTTGGGCGCATCTTTACGGTGGACGAGACCGTGCGCACCTACGAGCTTGTGGACCAGATCGCCGTGCCGTTCTCGGGCTATGCGAGCAGTGCGCAGCGCGTCGGCGATTCGAATAGCATGCTCGTGGCATCGGGCATGGCCAAGACTTTTGCCGAGTACGATCGCTATGGACTGCCCATCGCCACCTACGAGATGGAAGCCGAGAAGTACATCTACCGCGTGTACAAGTACGAGCTGTAGCGCTGCGCTTGGCTGCGTCTGTGCCCCGTGGCTGCGCGCGCTCGCGCCGGGCCCGCCTCGCGTCCCGCATCACTTCACATCGAACTCAACGCGATCGAGCTCGGGCACATTGAGGTCGATGAGCTTGCGGGCGACGTGGCGGTCGTGTGCCCCAAGCGCCTCGCCTGTCGTCACATGGGCGACAATCTCACGCTCGACGACGCCCTCCTCCTCGCCTTCGGTAGCCGAGGTCTCGACGGCGACGGTGTAATCCTTAAAGCCCGGCAGCACCGCGGCAAGTTCGCGCGTAGTTTCGGTGACACCGTAGCCGTCCTGCACGCCGGCCTGCGCCGAGCCAATAGACCCCGCCGTCATAACGATGCAGGGGATGGCAAAGACTACCGTACCCACAATGATGCGGCGGCGCACCTTGCGCGATAGCTCGTCGACCTCGGCATCTTCTTCGGCGGTTACAATGCCGTCGCCGTTGAGGTCGCGCTTGAGCGGCACGCGCAAGATAAGTAATACGGCTTCGGCAGCCAGTGCGATAAAGACCACGTTGATGCCAAACTCGTAAAGCGCCGAGAGAAACAGCGGCCCGCTTGCGATGGCGATGCCATAGCCCGCCGCGCACAGGGGCGGCATGAGCGCGGTCGCCACGGCCACGCCGGCGATGAGCGTGGCGGGTTCCTGGTCGCGCGAATTGCCCAGGCCACCCGCAAAGCCGCCCGCGAGCGCGACGGCAAGATCCCACACGGTGGGCGTCGAGTTGTCGATAATGGCGGCCGTGGTGGTGCCGAGGGGCGAGAGCTTGAAGTACAACGTGGATGTGACTAGGCAAAAGGCCATTTGCAGCGCAAGGCTGGCGACAGCTTCGACGGTAATCTCGCGGTCGAGCGTGGCGATGCCGTATGCCATGGCAAGGACCGAGCCCATGAGCGGGCAGATGAGCATGGCGCCTACAATGGCGATATCCGAGTCGATATCGAGGCCGATGCTCGCGATCAACATGGCAATAATCAGGATGCATAAGTGCGAGCCAGTCAGGCGCGCCCCGTTTACAAAACGCTTGCGAATCACGTGATAGGGCGCGCGTCCCTCGCGAATGTTGAACGCGCGCTTGAGGAAGCGGGTGACGTTTTCCATGGCTTCGCTATGAGCAGGGCGGATGCCGTGGCGCCGGTGATGGCGTTCGCGTAGTCGCTTAATCTGTTGTTTGTCGAGTTCCATGTCCACCTCGTTCCAGCGCGGTCCGCGCAACGCGCCCGTTGTCCTAACTCTACACCGTGGCAGGCGAGGTGTCTGTTGGATGCGGAATCCGATAGGGCGGATGACGCGGGAGCAAATGCAAATCACAGGCTCAATTCGATCCCGCAAGAAATATGATGCGCCAGCTCCTACATATGTGACGAAATTGTGAAGCACGAGAGCGTGAATTTCAAAAATCCGCCGGTGACCAATGTTGCGCAACAGAATTCAAAAATCAGCTCCTACATTTTGAAGCGTATGGATACATCCGTGTCAAAGGGAGAAAGCCATGGCAAACTACAGTCCACAACACTTTGAGCCTCGGGCCAAGGCCGTCAACGTCAAGGGCGTTGCCAACCGCGCCGTCGCAACCGTTTTGACGGCGGGCCTCATCGCTCAGCCGCTCATGTCGCCGCTGGCGGCAATCGCCGCACCGTCAACCGATAACAGCGATTCTGTTCAGGGGGGTGTTCCTATAGTTTTGTCAACTGGGCAATGCTGTTTTCGAGATTGAATCGCGACATGCTAACGCCAGGCCTTTCGGCCGATGGGCTCCAATCTGTTCGGAGCGCTTCGACTAGGCGGCGTAGGGCACCCTGTCC
>JAXIZI010000018.1:0-69081 GCA_036304065.1 Collinsella sp.
CTCGTCATCATCGGAGCCGGCGGCAGCAGCGGCGGCAGGGGCGGGCTGGTTCTTCTGGCCCTCGGTAATGACGTCCCACACGCCGGCGGCGGCGCAAGCGGCGAGCGCGATGCCCACGGTCGGGACGTTGAGGAAGGCGGCCATGATAAAGCCGAGCAGCAGGAAGATCCACATGTTCTTCTTCATCATCATGGTGAGGAGCATGGCCAGACCGACGGCGGGCATCATGCCACCGGCGGTGGAGAAGCCGGTGAGGACCCACGGAACCTGGTTCTGCAGGAAGGCCATGATGTCCTCGATCACGAAGGAGCCGATGCCCGTGGCGATGAAGACGGGAACGGCGCGGGTCAGGAAGAAGCACAGGGCGCCGGTCCAGAAGAACTTGTTGACGGCGTTGAACTTACCGGACTCGATGGCCTTGTCGGCACCGTGGACAAGCGAGACGTTAGTGGTCATGACCAAGATGTTCAGCTGCTGAACCAAGGTGGCGGTGGGGATGCCGATGGCGACTGCCAGGGCGATGGCGCTGGCGGTGTCGGTGGAACCCATGATGCCCAGGGCGGCACCGACGATGGTGCCGGAGATGACATCCGGCGGAACATAAGCGCCGATGTTGTTGACGCCGAGCCACATGAGCTCCATGGTCGCGCCGATCATGATGGCGGTCGTCATGTCACCGAGGATGATGCCGACGCCGACGGATGCCAGCAGGGGCTTGCGGAAGCCCAGGTGGGGACCGAACTGGTCCCAAGTGCACAGACCCGCCCAGATGGCGAGCAGAAGTGCCTGAAGCATAAGCCTCTCCTTCCCTATTCGCCCATCGTTCCCTCCGATGGGCACGCCCCGGGTTCACATGCCCGGAGATGGTTACTTACTTAGTAGTTCTTGAGGAGCTCGGACACGGGCTCCTTGGAATCGCGCGTGGTGGTCTGCATCCAGCAGTCGACGCCGAGGCCAATGAGCTCCTCGAAGGCGGCCTTTTCCTCGGCGGTGACGGACATGTTCTTGTGCAGGCGATGACGCTGCTCGTTGAAGCGCATGCCGGAGACGTTCAGGTAGTCGAACGGCAAGCCGTTCTCGTGCAGCTTGAGGGCGTCGATGGGGTTGGTGAAGAGCACCATCGTGGCCTTCTTGAGCTCGGTCTTCTTGAGGACCTCAATGAACTTCTCGACACCGAAGACGGAGACCTTGATGTCGGGGGCGGCGAGGCCGGCGACGGACTTCTGGACGGGGTCGTTGGCGACCTTATCCGAGACAATGATTGCCGATTCGATGCCGAAGTCGGGAATCCAAGTGGTGGCGACCTGACCGTGGATCAGGCGGTCATCGATGTCGACGAGTTTGAGTGCCATGATGTTCTCCTTTTCGTTTGTACGTTCCTTCAGTACCGTTTACGAATGCTCTGCTCGATCGAGGCGCCCACTCGGGGGATACGGGTGAGCGCCACTCGAATCGACGGGCTAACGAGCCTAGAGGTCCAAATCGTCCTCGTCTGCCTCCACGGCCGGAGCGGGAGCCTTGATCTCCTGCTGGGCCCCGGCGTGAGCGGCAGTGAGCTGGGCACGGACCGCGTCGGCGGAATCGAGGCCATCGCGGGTGAGCAGGAGCTCGACCGCAACGGGCATGGACAGGCCAGTGTAGGCAACCATGTTCATGCCGTTGAGCAGGCAGCGGGTAGTCACGTTGAATGGGGTGCCGCCGTAGATGTCGCATAGGGTGACGACGAGTTCGCACTCGGCGCTGAGGGTCTCGTAAGCCTCGCGCATCTCGGACTCGAAAGACTCCAGGCTCTTCTCGGCGGTGAGACCAAGAGCGATGACATCAGGCTGCTTGCCCGCAATCATCTCGACGGCGCCGAGGGCGGCCTGAGCGAACTCTCCGTGACTTGCAAGGATGACACCGATACGCATCTTCTGTCCTTTCATACTTATTAATTCTCTTCGTTCTGTTCGTTCTGTTCGTTCTGTTCGTTCTGTTCGTTCTGTTCGTCTATATTTGTTTATTGGTCAAGAGATGATTTTTGGAATGAGCTCTATTTACCTCCTATTTGATGGTTTTTTCCGTGAGCGTTATGTTTTGACCGGTGAAAGGTAATGTGCCTTCGTGAACGGCTTGCGTTTATTTATGTTGTTCGTTTACATTGAAATATGAACAAACGCTCGATGAGGGAGTCGGCACTCATGAAATCCGAACGCCAGCAGGCCATTCTCGACTTGCTCGATCAACATCATTCGGTATCGGTAAACGAGATATCTAATACCCTATCTGTTTCGGATATGACCATCAGGCGTGACCTGGCCGAGCTTGCCGACAAGGGCCTTCTTGTGCGCGTACACGGAGGGGCTCAGCTTCCACACTCCGCCCACGGAACAGCCCTTTCACGTTTGACCCCGCATGAGGAGAAACGTCGTTTTCAAGTTGATCAGAAACGTGCCGCTGCTATAGCCGCCGCCCAAACCGTCTCAGCCGGCGATACGATCTTTCTCGGTGGAGGCTCCACTCTCGAGCTCATGTGTTCGTATTTGCCCCAGGAGGACATACGCGTCGTCACCAACAGTCTTCCCGTGCTGAACCTGCTAGCCGACAATCCACATATAGATCTATTCTTTGTTGGTGGCATGATGCGTCACGACACGCGAGTTTTCACCATGCCATACAACGGCCGCGGCCCCTACGGTCTATCCGCTCCCAAGGCCTACGTCTCGGCAACCGGTATTTTTGGAAACGAGGTCTTTGGCTCTCGTCCCGATGCAGCCATGGTCCTCTCAGACGCTCTTTCTCGAGCTCAGGAGCGTTATCTTGTTGTAGATGCTGAAAAAGTCGGAAGGCGCGACTTCTGCCTTTTCACCACACTGGAGGATATGACCGCGGCATTCATTAACGAGGACGCAGACCCCCGGACCATCGAGGCCCTCCGCGCCTATACCTCCGTCATTACCGCATAATCCAATTGGCAAGCCATGCTTAAACCCGAACGTCACGAACAATTACTTGAGCTGTGCGCTCAGCGCGGAATGGTCACTGTTGCCCAAGCCGCAACAATCTTTGGTATATCTGAAATGACCGCTCGAAGAGACTTCGATGAGCTCTCGCGACGCGCTGGCGTCATCCGCGAGTACGGTGGCATCCGACTTTCAAGCGGCTCCCCCATTGCCGAAGAGGTCCCGTTTTTTGAAAAGCTCTCAATCCGCTCCCCTGAAAAAGAGCATATCGCACGCACCGCTGTCAACCTCATCAGAGAGCGCGACACCATCTTCCTCGGACCCGGTTCGACTTGCGCTCTCATCGCCCGTGCGCTGCCGCGCATGCGGCTGCGCGTCATCACAAACAGCATCATCGTGCTGAACATGCTCCAGACGCGTAACGATGTGGAGATCTGGGCCCTGGGAGGACAGTATCGCAAACGATCGGGTTCTTTCGTCGGGCCCATCGCCGAAGATGCTCTCGCCCCGCTCGGTATCGACACTTGCTTTATCGGCACCAACGGCGTACTCGCCCAATCCATCTCCTGTTCTAACCTTGAGGAAGGACGCTTACAGGCGCTCGCTTGCGATCGCGCCGCCAAGCGTTACCTTGTCTGCGATTCAAGCAAGATCGGACAGATGGACTTCTTCGGCTTCTTCAATCTCGATCAAATGGACGCACTCATCACCGATGCAAATGTCAACGACAAACAGCGTTCCATGGTTCTCGAATCAACTCGCATCATCGTCGCAGAATAGGCCTGTTTTGATTTAGCTGGACACCACAGCAAAGACCCCGATTCGATAAAGCCGAATCGGGGTCTCATTATTCGCATCAAATCGCAAATAGGTCAGCAGCTACTTCTCAGTGTAGACGCTCTCGCCACCGAGATAGGTCTCGACGAGGGATAGGTCGGGGTTGAGGACGACAACCTCACCCACGTAATCGGAGGTGCCGGCACCGGTGAGCACCACATTGAGGCGACCGTCGCCCATGGCGCGGGCGTCGGCCAGGAACGCCTCGACGGCCTCAAGGTTATCCTTGTAGATGTTCAGCGTGTCAAGCCAAAGCTCGGGAGACGACACGTTGATGCCTGCTTAACTCTGCTCGCTCAGGCTAAAGACTTTGTTGAGGATCGATGATCTGCTGCAAGGTGAACTTACATTGGGACGTGTCGCATTCTTCTTGCGAATCCTCAAAATCAAAGATCATGATGGCGCAGTTGGGGAGCTTTGCTGGGAGTTCGAAGCCCTCTGGGGCGGCGGCTTTGATGAATTGGCGGCTGGCGCTGCCGTGGCTTACTGCCAGGACGGTTTCAACATCATCGGCGCTCATGAGATTAGCGAGCGTGCTTACCATACGCTCTTGCAGCGCCTGACTTCCCTCCCCTCCGAAGGGGATTAAGTCCTCGCCCGGATCCCAGACGTCGGTAGGCAGTGCGTCGTGCGGGCCCCCTTCAAAGGAGCCATAGCAGCGTTCGATGATGCCTTCGCAGGGCTCGACGGCGGCGTCCGGGCCGAGGAGCTCGCCTGCGACGAGCCGAGCCGTGGCCATGGCTCGGCTTAAAGGAGACGAGACTACCTTGTCGGGGGTGACGTCGCGGGCTTTAAGCCATGCGGCGGCCTTTGCGGCCTGCTGACGGCCCAAGTCCGTTAGCGGTGAATCGCAGCGGCCCTGGACGAGCTTTTTGACATTGAACTCCGTCTGACCGTGACGGAGCAGATACAGTTTCTTCATGGTCTCCCCTTTTGCGCGAATGGCCCTAGCGATACAGCCCTACTCGCGTGCCGCGCCGACGTAGTCTTCATCGACCGTAATCTTGGCTATCGACTTGGGATATTCGGACTCCACCTGCTGCGCCAGCGTGCGCCTAAGGTCATCGGCGCCCATCGTTAAATCCGAAGGACGCACGCAGTCAAAAATCACGTTAGTGTGCGTAGGGCCCGGCACGCAGCGCAGGTCGTGGATCGAAATACGGCCGTCGATCTGTTTGGCCATCGCGTTGATGCGGAGGCGCATATCTGCCACCTTTGGATCGTCGGTCACGATGGGGTCGTAATGAAGCGTGACGATCATGCCGTCATCTTTCCTAAACGCCTGCTCAATGTTGTCGAGCGTGTCATGACTCTCCAGCGGATCGGCTTCGGCCGCCATCTCGGCATGAGCGCTTGCGAACTTCCTGCCCGGGCCGTAGTCGTGAACCATCAAATCGTGAACTCCCAAAACGCCGGGATAGCTCATGATCTTGTCTCGAATGTGCTTGACCAGCTTAGGATCGGGCGACTGACCCAAAAGCGGGCTCACCGTATCTTGAATAAGTTCAAAGCCGCTCCAGCCAATATAGGCGCCAACGGCAAGGCCGACCCATGCATCAAGATTAATGTGTGTCACCTGCGAAACAATTGCGCACGCTAACACGGCGCCTGTGGCAAGAACATCGTTCTTGGAATCTTGCGCGGTCGCATGCAGCGTCTCGGACTCAATGCGATCGCCGAGCTTTTGGTTGAGGGCCGCCATCCACAGCTTTACGACCATCGAAAGCACAAGGACCGCCACCAGGGCAAGCGAGAACTCGACAGGCTCCGGGTTGACGATACGCTCCACCGAGGACTTCACCAGTTCGATGCCAATAAGCAGCACGAACGCAGCCACGACCAATCCCGAGAGATACTCGTAGCGACCGTGGCCGTAAGGATGCTCGGGGTCGGCCGGCTTGCTCGCCAGCTTAAAGCCCAGCACGCTCACGATGTTTGAGCTTGCGTCGGACAGGTTGTTCATAGCGTCCGCCACAATCGAAACCGATCCCGACAGCACGCCAATTGCACCCTTTGCAGCGCATAGAGCCACATTGGCGACAATACACACCACGCCCGTCAACGTACCCACGCGCGCACGGTCACCCTGTGCGCGCTTAACAATCCACTCGACCATCTACATCCGCCCCCACGGTACTACCTATATATCTATTGCTCAAACGGATTGTAGTGTAGCCACTTTGTCCCCCAGATACAAAAAGCCGCGACCCACACGGGCCACGGCCTTGGAACATGACAATGGAATCGTCCTTTTGTCGCACAGGTTTATGCGCTTGCTTCAGCAGCGCTCGCCATCGTTTCGGGCGAATCGGCTTCGTCTTCTGTCGCCTGCCCCTTCGTCGGCACCACACCAAAGCAGTAGCTCAGCGCCGCAGACACCGCAAATGACACACCGCCGGCAGCGCAGCACCACAGCAGGTTCGAGATACCGCCCGTGGCAAAGCCAATGACCATGAGGACATTCGTCATGCCGATGGTATAGGCCGTAACGTGGCCCACGGCTGCAACAAGGCCTCCGACGGCGCCGCCGATGGCCATACATGTGAGGCACCTGCCGTATTTGAAGCCGCAGCCGTACAGTGCCGGCTCGCTTACGCCACCAAGTACGCCCGAGATCGAGTAGCCCAGCATAAGCGCCTTCTCGTCCCTATCCGCAACGCGAAGCGACGCGCCAAAGGGCATGCCCCAAACGGCGAACGTTGCCATCGTTGCGGCGATAAGGATGCACGAGTCCATCCCCACGCTCATATACTGCGCGTAGGCGAGCGAAAGGACAACGTTGCTGACGCCCGCGATCTTAAGAAACTCCCAGCCCGAGGCGAGCCCCATGAGCGTGAGCAGCGACACGATGCCACCGGAATTGCCAAGCATAAACATAAGCTGGCCCAACAGCATGCCCAAATAGCTGCCCGCCGGCGCCGTAATGCACAGCGAAACCGGAACCATGACGAGCATGGTCGCAAACGGAACGAACGAAAACGCCACGGCCTTAGGAATAACGCGCTGAAAGAAACACTCCACTCGCCATAGCACGGGCACCGAGATGAGAACCGGAATAACAGTCGTCGTGTAATCGTTGACCGGCGCGGGAAGCAGACCATACACGGAAGTCATCGATGCCCCCGTCGTCGATGCGGCATCGACGAGCTTAAGCAAATCGGGCGCAATCAATACGCCGCTCAGCATCATGCCCAGCTGCTCCGAGCAACCGAGCTGGCGGGCGGCCGCCCAACCAAGATAAATGGGCAAAAAGTAGTAGCCGGCGTTATAGAGCCAACTGTAGAACAGGCGATAGATTTCGGAATCGGCAGACCACAGGCCCAGCATGCCTTCGCCCATAATGACGGCGACGGTGCGGAACAACGCCGCGCAGACAATAAACGGCAGCGCCGACATCATGCTTTTGGACAGATAGTCCACCACGGCCGTGGCGTTTGATGAAACCGTCGTTGTAAACGAGGTGTTAGAAACTTGTGACACAGGAACCCTTTCCCAATGTGACATGCGGACTGTCCCTTTGTCACATCGTGCGATACTGACCGATTGCGCGGTACTTTTCGTAGCGGAGGTTTGTGAGGGTCGCGTCGTCGAGCCGCCCAAGCGTATCGAAGGCATCAAATGCCGAGGACATGACGGCACCGGCAATTTCCTCATGCGACAGGCCCCTATCATCAACAATGCCGTCGATGATGCCGAGCGCCAACAGATCGGGAGCCGTGAGTTTAAGCGCCTCGGCGGCCTCATTCGCGCGCTCGGTATCCTTCCACAGGATCGACGCACAGGCCTCGGGGCTCACGACCGAATAGGCCGAGCTCGAGAGCATCAGGATGCGGTCGGCCACGGACAGCGCCAGCGCGCCACCAGAGCCGCCCTCGCCTGTCACCACCGAGACAATCGGCGTCTTAAGGCCGCTCATCTCCATCAAGTTCTGGGCAATCGCCTCGCCCTGACCGCGCTCCTCGGCACCGATGCCGCAAAACGCGCCCGAGGTATCGACCAGGCACAGAACCGGTCGACCAAACTTTTCGGCCTGGCGCATCAGGCGACGCGCTTTGCGGTAGCCCTCGGGATGTGCCATGCCAAAGTTGCGGTGCATACGCTCTTTGGTCGTGGTGCCGCGCTCGATGGCGATGACCGTTACGGGGCGTCCGTCTTTCCAGCCAATGCCAGCCACCACAGCGGCGTCGTCGCCAAAGTAACGGTCGCCGTGCAGCTCCACAAATCCGTCCAGGCCCAGCGAGATCATCTCGCCCGCCGTGGCGCGATCTGCCGAGCGGGTCTGCTTGACAATCTCGAGCGCGGTTTTTGGTGCCGCCGAGCGCTTAAACAAGTGTCCCAGCTTTTTGCCGCGGCGACCCGCATGCACAATCTCATGCGGTGCCCCCAGGCTGGGCGCGTGCCCTTCGTGCAGCGCCAGCAGCTCGCCTACCGTGAGCGCAATCTCGCCACGCGGAACAACGGCATCGCAAAAGCCGTGCTCCAGCAAAAACTCGGAGCGCTGGAATCCCTTGGGCAGACGCTTGTGCATGTTCTGCTCGATCACGCGCGGGCCGGCAAATGCCGTCAGGGCATCGGGCTCGGCCAGGATAATGTCGCCCTCCATGGCGAAGCTCGCGGTTACACCTCCGGTCGTGGGATCGGTGAGCACCGTAATATACAGGCCGCCCGCCTTGCTGTGGTGCCGAACCGCCGCAGAAATCTTGGCCATCTGCATAAGCGAGGTCACGCCCTCTTGCATACGCGCACCGCCCGAAACGGTAAAGCCGACAACTGGCAATCCCAGCTCGGTCGCACGCTCAAATGTGCGACAGATCTTCTCGCCCACCACGGAGCCCATCGAGCCCATCATAAAGTTAGCGTCCATAAAGAAGAGCGCCGTATCGCAACCGCAGATTTTGCCCCTGCCGCACACAACGGCATCGCGCTCGCCCGAACGCTCGCTCACGCTCTTGAGCTTATCGGCATAGCCGGGAAACGAGAGGAAGTCCTCCGACGCCAGATTGGCATCCCATTCCTCAAACGTGCCCTCGTCGACCGTCATGCGCATGCGCGCGCGACCGCTCACGCGAAAGTGTTTGCCGCAACGAGGGCAGACCTCGAGGTTGTCGTGTAGGCGTGCCTCATCGATCACACGGCGGCACTCCGGGCACTTGATAAACACGTGGCGCGCGGGAAACTCGGCGCACGACTCGGTTATCGGCCCCTCGAGGACATTGACCGTCTTCGCTTTTCTATTCATCAGCATAGAGATGCCCCATCAGATCGGTGTGATACATGCCCGACAAGAACTCGTCGTTTGCCAGCACGTCGAGCTGAAGCTCGCTGTTCTCGCTCACGCCCTCAATCACGAGCTCGCCCAGGGCCGAGCGCATCTTGCGAATGGCGCCGTCACGCGTGGGCGCACACACGATGAGCTTGCCGAGCATGGAATCGTAGTACGGCGGAACGTTCGCGCCGGTAAACATGGCGGAATCCCAGCGCACGCGCGGACCACCCGGCACACGCAACGCGGTGACCGTTCCGCATGACGGCAGAAAGTCCGGCGTCTCGGCATTGATGCGGCACTCCATGGCATGGTTGCGGACCGGCACGTCCTCCTGCTCAAACGGCAGAGGCTGGCCGGCAGCCACGCGCAGCTGCCACTTGACCAGGTCGGTATCGGTCACAAATTCCGTAACCGGATGCTCTACCTGCAGGCGCGTGTTCATTTCCATAAAGTAGAAATTGCCGTCGTCCGAATACAGGAACTCGATGGTACCGGCTCCTTCGTAGCCGACGGCACGAGCCAAATCGCGCGCAGCCTTGTGCATACGAGCGCGAATATCATCGTGCCCGTCAAGACACGGTGCGGGACTCTCCTCGATCAGCTTTTGGTTGCGGCGCTGCACCGAGCACTCGCGCTCGCCGAGCGAAAACACATGGCCTTGTTTGTCGGCCATAATCTGCACCTCAACGTGATGCGCCGGCGCGACGAACTTCTCCATGTAGCACTCGCCGTCGCCAAAAACGGCCTCGCCCTCGGCGCGTGCCTCGATGAACGCCTTGGCCGCATCTTCCACGCGCTCGACCTTGCGAATGCCGCGACCGCCGCCGCCCGCGCGAGCCTTGATGAGCACCGGGCAGCCGATGCGCTCGGCCTCGGCCGTCGCCTCCTCGGGGCTTTTGAGCAAGTCACAGCCCGGCACGATAGGCACGCCCGCGGCAGCAGCCGTTCGGCGTGCGGCATCCTTGTCGCCCATGTTGTCGATAACCTCGGCAGAGGGACCGACAAACACAAGGCCGTACTTGTCGCAATCGCGCACAAAGCTCGCCTTTTCGGAAAAGAAGCCATAGCCGGGATGGATTGCCTTTGCGCCCGACTTGACGGCACAGGTGAGCACGGCATCGTCGTTGAGGTAGCTCTCGGCAAGACGCGGGCCACCGATGCAATACGCCTCGTCAGCAAGTTGCACGTGCAGCGCGTTCGCATCGGCCGTGGAGTAGACGGCGACGGTCTTGATGCCCATATCGCGGCACGCGCGGATAACACGGACCGCGACCTCGCCGCGGTTGGCGATGAGCACTTTGTCGAACATGGAGCCTTCCTTAACTTTCGTGCACAAGTGCAAAAGACATATCGGCGCGGCAGCAGACCTCACCGTTGACGCTCGCGGTGCCCGTCGCAAACCGGAACGGCCCGCGCGCACGCGTGATGGAGCACACCAGGTCCACCGTGTCGCCCGGGCGTACCGGACGCTTAAAGCGCACCTTGTCCAGACTCGTATAGAACGGCGTCGCACCGCGCGCTTCCTCATCGCCCATCAACAGCACGCAGCAGTTTTGGGCGAGCATCTCGCACTGAATCACGCCGGGAACAACCGGGTTTCCCGGAAAGTGCCCCTGCAAAAAGTACTCATCGCCCGTAATCGTGATCTTGCCGTGGGCCTCGTCGCCCACCAGCTCGGCTTCGTCGAGCAAAAGCATCGGCTCGCGATGCGGTAACAGCTTCTTGAGCTCTTCTTTGTTCATGGATATCACCTATCCGATCCTCATGAGGCAGCTGCCAAACTCCACGAGGTCGCCGTCGGCCACGCAGATCTCGAGCACCTCGCCGTCTGCCTCGGCCGTCACCTCGTTGAGAACCTTCATGGCCTCGATAATGCAGAGGGTCTCGCCGGCCTTGACCTTAGAGCCCACGTGCACAAACGGCTCGTCGCCCGGCGCCGGGGCAGCATAGAAAACGCCGACCATGGGAGCGGTCACCTCGGTGCCCTTGGGCTCCGGTGCGGCGGCAGGTGTCTGCGCGGCGGGCTCCGGTGCGGCAGGCGCGACTGTGGGAGCTGCAACTGGAGCGGCCATAGCGCTCGGCATGGGCATGGGCACGGCAACCGGCTGTGCGGCGCTCGCGCGCTCGAGTTCGACCGCGGTGCCATCGGGCTCCTCAACGCGCACGCGCGTGAGGCCGCGGTCCTCCATAACATCGGCTATCTCGGCAAGTCTTTTGGAATCCATGCTCTAGCTCCTCGTATATCTACGCAGCGCGATGGCGGCGTTGTGCCCGCCAAAGCCTAGGTTGGTCGAAAGCGCCCAGGTAAGGTCGGCGCGAACTGCGCGATTGGGCGTGTAGTCAAGATCGCAGGCGGGATCGGGCGTGCGGTAGTTAATGGTCGGCGGCACCACGCCCTGCTCGAGCGCCATGGCGCAGGCCATGACCTCGATGGCGCCCGTGGCACCGATCATGTGGCCGGTCATCGACTTAGTCGACGAGACGTGCGCGGCGCGCGCCGCGTCCTCGCCGAGCGCACGCTTAATGCCCGCCGTCTCGGACGAATCGTTGAGCTTGGTCGATGTGCCGTGAGCATTGATGTAGAGACCCTCGGAAGGCCTGACGTCGCCCTCGGTCACCGCCAGCGATATCGCGCGGGCAATGCCGGCAGCCTCGGGATCAGGACTCGTGATGTGATAGGCATCATCGGTGTTGCCGTAGCCCACGACCTCGGCATAAATGTGCGCACCGCGCGCCTGCGCATGTTCCATGCTCTCGAGCACGAGCACGCAGGCGCCCTCGCCCATCACAAAGCCGTCGCGGTCTGCATCGAACGGACGGCAGGCCGTCGCGGGATCGGGGTTGGTGGTCAATGCACGGCAGGACGTAAAGCCCGCAACGGCATCGGGGATAATTGCAGCCTCGGCGCCGCCCGCGAGGATCGCGTCGGCATAGCCGTGCTTGATGGCGCGGAACGCCTCGCCCACCGCATGGGCCGAAGTTGCGCACGCGGTCACCACGGGCAGGGTCGGGCCCTTTGCCTTGTGGCGGATTGCGATATTGCCCGATGCCATGTTGGGGATCATCATCGCGATCATATAGGGCGATGCGCGGCGGGGCCCACGTTCGGCAATCGTATGGACGTTGTCGACGAGCGTCGTCATGCCGCCCACGCCCGAGCCCACGTAGACGCCCAGGCGCTCTCGATCGATGGCGCCTTCGACATCAAAGCCCGCATCGCGCATGGCCTCGTCCGAAGCCGCCATCGCAAACTGAACGCAGGGGTCCAGATGCTTTGCATCACGCTTGCCAAAGTACTCGTTGCCGTCAAAGCCCTTGACCTCGGCCGCTACCTTGACGGCAAACGCATCGGTATCGAAGTGCGTAATCGGGCCGATGCCGCACGTGCCAGCGCACATTGCCGCCCAGGTGGCAAGCGCGGTGTTGCCGAGCGGCGATACGGCACCTATGCCGGTGATTGCAACTCTCTGTTCCATCATGGTCTCCTCATCCAAGCCGTTCTTCGGCCCTGGTTTCTACATCGCCATTCCGCCGTCGACGCGTATGACTTCGCCCGTAATGTAGGCAGCCGCATCGCTCACTAAAAATCGCACCACACCGGCCACCTCTTCGGGCTGCGCCATACGCTTAAGGGGAATCTGCTCCTCGGTTACCGTACACACCTTCTCCGAGAGCTTTGCCGTCATATCGGTCTCGACAAACCCGGGGGCGACCACGTTCACTCGTACACCGCGGGGCGCAAGCTCGCGCGCCACCGCCTTGGTCAGGCCGATCACGCCCGCCTTGGAGGCAGCGTAGTTGGCCTGCCCGGCATTGCCCATCAGGCCCACAACCGAGCTCATGTTGACGACGCAGCCGCCGCGCTGGCGCATAAAGGTCTTGGTGAGCGCACGCGTCGTGTTAAACGTTCCTTTAAGATTGACATCGAGCACGCGATCGAAGGCGTCATCGCCCATGCGCATGAGCAGGCCATCGCGGGTGATGCCAGCGTTGTTGACGAGCGCCCAAATGGAGCCAAAGTCGTTGAGGACCGCTTCCACGCACGCGTTGACGGCAGCGGGGTCGGCCACGTCACATTGATATGAGCGCGCCGTGGCGCCAGCCGCCTCGCAGGCGTCGCACGTCTCGCGCGCCGCATCGACGCTGCCGGCATAGACGACGGCGATATCGTAGCCATCCTCCGCCAGACCGATAGCGCAGGCGCGGCCGATACCCCGCGAGCCGCCCGTGACCAGTGCCACGCGACGTGAGTCGTTGCGCTCGAGCGCGCCATTGTTCAAGTTGCCCATGTCATTCCTTTCGGGTTACAGCCCTGTGGACTATGCGAGCTCGTCGGCAATAGCTGCGACCTGCTCGGCCGTCTCGCACGAATACACACGAACGTCGCTCAACGTACGCTTGATCAGGCCGGACAGCGTTTTGCCGGGGCCGACCTCAATAAATGTGTCGATGCCTTGATCCTGCAGAGCATGCAGCGTATCGACCCAGCGCACGGCATTGCTCACCTGATTGGCCAAGACATCCGATGCCGTCTGGGGGTCCGCCGGATAGGGCGCCGCTGTCATATTTGCCAAAACAGGAATGAGCAACGGGGACGGCGCGTGACCGGCCTCAATATATGCGGCAAGGCCACAGGTCGCCTCGGCCATATAGGGGCTATGAAATGCACCCGACACCGCGACCTTCATGGCGCGGCCGCCAGCCTCTTTTACTAGGACGTCGAGGGTCTGCAGCGCATCGGGCGCTCCGGCCACAACCGTCTGCTGGGGACTGTTGTAGTTGACCGGCCAGCAGTCCTCGCCGGCCTGCGCAGCCAGGTTCTCGACTTGCGCAGCATCAAGTTTGATGACGGCTCGCATGCCGCCAGGGTGACGCTCGGCCGCCGTGGCCATCAATGCCGCGCGCTCACACACGAGCTCAAAACCCGCTCGCGTATCGAATGCCCCCGCAAAGCTGAGTGCAGCGACCTCGCCCAGCGAGAATCCCGCACAGGCGGCAGGCACCACGCCGCGCTCGCGCAGGGCGACGGCGACAGCCAAGTCGTGCACGAACACGCAAGGCTGCGTGTTCTCGGTCTGCGAGAGCTCCTCCTTGGAGGCGCTCCGGCACTGCTCGCTCGTCCCCGGGCGCACCTCGTCGGCAATGGCGAACACCTCGGCGGCCGCCGGCGATGTCTCGATCAAGTCGACGCCCATCGCGGGGTGCTGGGCACCCTGGCCGGCAAACAAAAACGCTACGCCACCCATGCGCACGCACCCTTCAGGACGTGCTCGGCGCCATCGACCAGGTCGTCAACGATTTCGCGTGCGCTCTGGCGCTCGTTGACCATGCCGGCAATCTGTCCACACAAAAACGAACCCTCTTCGTAGTTGCCGTCCTTGGCGGCCTTACGCAGCGCACCGGTTCCCATAGCACCGAGCTCCTCGGCACTCGCGCCGGAACCCTCGCTCTTGGCATAGGCGTTGGTGAAGGGGCTCTTGAGGGCGCGCACTGGATGTCCCGTCGAGCGACCGGTCGCACGCGTCGAAGTGTCGTTGGCCTTCAGGACCATCTCTTTGTACTGCTCCGAGACGGTGCACTCGTCTGCGACCAGAAAGCGCGTACCCACTTGCACGCCTTCGGCGCCCAGCATAAAGGCGGCCGCCACGCCGCGGCCGTCGGCAATACCGCCGGCGGCCACGACGGGAATGTCAACCGCATCGACGACCTGCGGCACCAGTGCCATCGTCGAGGTCTCGCCAATATGGCCGCCCGATTCGGTACCCTCGGCAACAACCGCCGTGGCTCCACGACGTGCCACGAGGCGCGCCAGCGCCACCGAGGCAACGACCGGGATGACCTTGATGCCCGCCTCGTTCCACGCCTTCATGTACTTGGCGGGATTGCCGGCGCCCGTCACGACGACCGGCACTCGCTCGTCAATCACGACCTGTGCAACCTCGTCGGCAAACGGGCTCATGAGCATGACGTTGACGCCAAAGGGCTTATCCGTCTTGGCGCGCAGCTCATGAATCTGGTCGCGAAGCCAGTTGGCGTCGGCGTTCATGGCCGCGATGATGCCTAAGCCACCCGCCTCGGACACTGCGGACGCCAGCGAGGCATCGGCAATCCAGGCCATACCGCCCTGGAACACGGGCTTTTCGATGCCGAGCAGATCGCAGAGAGGAGTCTTGAGCATCTCTACTTCTCCAATGCCGCCTCGACCGTATCGGCGAACTCGCCGACCGTCTTGGGGTTCTCCTCGGTATCGAGCTGGATGCCAAACTCGTCCTCGACGGCAACGAGGATCTCGACGGTGCCCAGGCTGTCGAGACCAATCTCCTCGAGCGTGGACTCGGGCTTCATCTCGACATCGTCAAGACCGGCGGTCTCGCGGATAACGTCGCAAACGCGCTCAAAGGTCTTCTGATCTGCCATGGTAGTTCTCCTTTGTTTGTGCCCTAGGGGCGTTTTTATTTCCTATGTGCGACTACTTCCAACGAAGCAGATAGCCACCTATATCCAGACCGGCGCCAAATCCAACCAAGGCGATGGTGTCGCCTGTGTGAAGTGCACCGGCGTTTGCCAGCCGGTCGAGGGCAAGCGGAATGCATGCGCTCGAAATGTTGCCGGTCTCGCGCAACGTGCGAACCACGCGCTCGTCCGGCACGCCCAGGCGCTTGACCGCCTGGCTCAGGATTCGTTCGTTAGCCTGATGGAATACAAAATGATCGATGTCTTCGACCAAAATGCCCGCATCGATCGCAAGCTTATGGACCGTGTCGCAGATGGCGTTGACGCCGAACTTGAACACGCGGCGGCCGTTCATGGACAGCACGCTCGCGCTATCTGCGGAAGCCTTAAACGGCGAGGTACCGACCAGACCGGGAACGCGCAACGTCTCGACGTCGGGCGCCGTCGAAAGCTCAACGGCAAGGGGGTTGTCTCCCCCAGCTTCAATCACTGCGGCGCCTGCCCCATCGCCAAAAAGCACGCAGGTGGCACGGTCGGTCCAGTCGAGCGCGCGCGTCATCTGCTCGGCAGCAACAACAAGCACGCGCTCGGCACGGCTGCGGGCGATATAGCCCTCGGCGACATCGAGCGCAAATACGAAGCCGGCACAAGCCGCCGAGACATCGAAGGCAGGGCACGTCGCGCCAAGTCGCTCAGCAACGGCACACGCCTCGGCGGGAACAAGGTGGTCACCCGTCGTCGTCGAGCAGACGATCAGATCCAGCTGGCTCGCGTCGATTCCGGACACCTGGAGTGCCCGCTCGCTCGCCGCTACGGCAAGGTCGTCAAGTGACTCGGTGGTGCAGACGTGGCGGCTCTTGATACCTGTGCGAGTAAAAATCCACTCATCCGAGGTATCGAGGAACTCAGACAGCTCGTCATTGGAAACGCTGCGCTCAGGAAGCGCCGAGCCTGTTCCAAGAATCGTGAAACCCATCACTAACCTCCTTTGAGTTGTTGACGTGTTTACATCGACCAAGAGAGGATAACGCATTTCATTCTTTGTTGACGTGTTAACATTAAATTGTCCAAATGCGACAAAGGCTTCACATTGTGTCTATCTCTCGACACCATTGCGCGATTGCCTTATTTACTTAGGAGGTAGCAGCTGTTATGGATTCTCGTTTAACGATAGTCGACGTAACCGGATCGACCAACGATGACCTGCTCGAAGCAGGAAAACAGGGAGCGCCGCACGGCACAGGACTTGCCGCCCGGGCTCAAACAGCAGGGCGCGGCCGGCGCGGGCACAAGTGGGACTCAACCGTCGGCAACTTATTGCTTTCGATTGTCCTGCGTCCATGCGTTAATCCCGCAAAGTACTCTGGTCTTGCCGCTGTCAGCGGCCTAGCGGTGCTCGAAGCACTCGAAAAGCAGGGTCTTGCAAACGAGATTGGCCTCAAATGGCCCAACGACCTGGTCGCGAGTGGACGCAAACTCGGCGGCATTCTGGTCGAGGCCGCACGCGATAACGAAGGCAGCCCCTTTGCGGTCTGTGGCATCGGCGTCAACGTGAACTATGTGCCCGCGGAGGTTCCCGATGGCGGCCTGCCCGCAATCGGTCTCTCGCATCTCAACGAGAACGTTCCCGCCGTCGATGTGCTACTCAAACAGGTCTATCACGCAGTCGTGAACGCTGTAGATGCGTGGGCAGAACGCCTCAACGCCATGGAAGAAGACGCCGGACCGCTCGCGCCCGTCCACGATGATTATGTAGCTCACCTCAATTGGATAGGGGAAACCGTTATCGCCCGTTCCCCTGTCGGTGACGAGCTGGCGCGTGGCATCTTTAAAACGGTCGATGGCTTTGGTCGCGCGTGCATCGAAACGGAAGACGGCTTTCGATCCTTCCATTTTGAGGAGGCATCGCTGCGTCCCATGAGCGAATAGGGCGCCGCAACCACCTACTCGGCAGCATTACCCCGCAGTCCAAACCATCATTCAAAACAAAAGGGCCCCGCTGCCGTTACGGCAGCGGGGCCCTTTAAGCTATGAGCGATATCGCTTAGAGCTTGATGTCGATGTCGACGCCAGCGGGGAGGTCGAGACGCATGAGCGAATCAACGGTGCCCGAGGTGGGGTCGAGGATGTCGATGAGGCGCTTGTGGGTGCGCATCTCGAACTGCTCACGGGAGTCCTTGTTCACGTGCGGCGAGCGGATAACCGTGTACAGGTTGCGCTCGGTGGGCAGGGGGACAGGACCGGAAACGCGAGCGCCGGTCTTCTGAGCGGTCTCGACGATGAGCTTCGCGGACTGATCGACGACCTCGTGATCATAGCCCTTGAGGCGAATGCGGATCTTCTGGGTAGCCAACTTAAACCTCCAAAGAGTGCGAGAGATGTTCTCGCGGATTACGTAACAGGGAGCTCGAACTTAGGCGTTCTTGCTCATGACCTCGTCCACGATGGACTTGGGCGCGGGCTCATAAGAGTCGAACTGCATCGTGTAGGATGCACGGCCCTGGGTCTGGGAGCGAAGGTCGGTAGCGTAACCGAACATCTCGCCCAGCGGCACCTTGGCACGGATGAGCTTGCTGTTCTTGCGATCCTCCATGCCCTCGATCTTGCCGCGGCGACCGGAGAGGTTGCCCATAACGTCGCCCATGTACTGCTCAGGGGTCTCGACCTCGACAGCCATGATCGGCTCGAGCAGCTGCGGATCGGACTTCTTGAGGGCGTCCTTGATAGCCATGGAACCGGCGATCTTGAAGGCGGCCTCGGAGGAGTCGACCTCGTGGTAAGAACCGTCGAACAGGGTGACCTTAACGTCGAGGACCGGGAAGCCGGCGATAACACCGGTGTTCAGGGCCTCCTGGATGCCCTTGTCGATGGACGGGATGTACTCCTTGGGCACGACGCCGCCGACGATAGCGTTGACGAACTCGTAGCCGAAGCCCTCCTCCATCTTCTCGAGCTTGATGACGGCGTGGCCGTACTGACCGCGACCGCCGGACTGACGGACGAACTTGCCCTCAGCCTTCTCGACGTCGTGACCAGCGGTCTCGCGGTAGGCAACCTGGGGCTTACCAACGTTAGCGTCAACCTTGAACTCGCGGAGCAGACGGTCGACGATGATCTCGAGGTGCAGCTCGCCCATGCCGGCGATGATGGTCTGGCCGGTCTCGTGGTTGGTGGACACCTGGAAGGTCGGGTCCTCCTCGGCGAGCTTGGTCAGAGCCAGGGACATCTTGTCCTGCTCGGCCTTGGTCTTGGGCTCGATGGCAACGTCGATAACGGGCTTAGCGAACTCGATCTTCTCGAGGACGATCTCCTTGCCCTCGGCGCACAGGGTGTCACCGGTGGTGGAGTTCTTGAAGCCGACGCAAGCAACGATGTCGCCGGCGGCAGCGTCGTCACGGTCGATACGCTCGGCGGCGTTCATCTCGAGGATGCGGCCGAGGCGCTCGCGCTGACCGTTGGAAGCGTTGACCACGTAGGAGCCGGACTCGGCACGGCCGGAGTAAACGCGGACGTAGGTGAGCTTACCGACGAACGGGTCGGTCATGATCTTGAAGACCAGGCCGGAGAAGGGCTCGTCGAAGGAAGGATGACGCTGGATCTCCTCGCCGGTGTCCGGATCGGTACCGGTGACAGCCTCAACGTCGAGCGGGCTGGGCAGGTAGTCGACGACAGCGTCGAGCAGCTCCTGAACGCCCTTGTTCTTGTAGGCGGAGCCCACGAAGACGAGGTTGAGCTCGTTGGCCAGAACGCCCTTACGCAGAGCCGCCTTGAGCTCCTCGACGGTGAAGTCCTCCTCCATGAGGATCTTCTCCATGAGCTCGTCGTCAAAGCTGGCAGCAGCGTCAAGGAGCTCCTCGCGCTTGGTGGCAGCGATGTCGGCAAACTCAGCCGGGATCTCGTCCATCGGCTCGGGGTAGGTCATACCCTTCTCGTCGGCCTTGAAGTCCCATGCAGTCATGGTGACCAGGTCGATGACGCCCCAGAAGTTGTCCTCGGCGCCCATCGGGACCTGAGCGGCCACGGCGTTAGCGTCGAGACGATCCTTCATGGTCTCGATAGCGTTGAAGAAGTCAGCGCCCACGCGGTCATACTTGTTGATGAAGGCGATGCGGGGGACGTTGAAGGTAGAAGCCTGACGCCAAACGGTCTCAGACTGGGGCTGAACGCCGGCAACGGCGTCGAAGACGGCGACAGCGCCATCGAGGACGCGCAGGCAGCGCTCGACCTCGGCGGTGAAGTCAACGTGGCCCGGGGTGTCGATGATCTGGATGCGGTAGTCCTTACCGTCCTTGTTCCAGAAGCACGTGGTAGCAGCGGAGGTAATGGTTACGCCGCGCTCCTGCTCCTGAACCATCCAGTCCATAGTGGCAGCGCCCTCATGGACCTCACCGATCTTGTGGGTCTTACCGGTGTAGTAAAGAATACGCTCGGTCGTGGTGGTCTTACCGGCATCGATGTGGGCCATGATGCCGATGTTACGGGTATCGGAAAGCTTGTACTTAGGCTTAGCCATGTTAGTTCCTTACCTTAACTTACCAACGATAGTGAGAGAACGCGCGGTTGGCCTCGGCCATCTTGAAGACGTCCTCACGCTTCTTGACGGAAGCGCCCAGGCCGTTGGAAGCGTCGAGGATCTCGTTAGCGAGACGCTCGGCCATGGTCTTCTCCTTGCGAGCGCGGGAGAAGTTGACGATCCAGCGGATACCCAGAGCGGTGGAACGACGGGAGTTGACCTCCATCGGGACCTGATAGGTAGCGCCACCGACACGCTTGGGCTTAACCTCGAGCGTGGGCTTGACGTTGTCCATAGCCTTCTTGAAGGTAGCGAGAGCGTCGCCACCCTCGGACTTCTCGGCAACGATCTCGAAAGCGGTGTAAACGATGCGCTCAGCGGTGGCCTTCTTGCCGTCAAGAAGGACCTTGTTGATGAGCTGAGTCACCAGGCGGTTGTTGTAAACGGCGTCAGGCTGAACCTCACGACGATTAGCTGCTGCACGACGCGGCATGTGAAATCTCCTTAAGTGTCTACCGTGCGGCGCTTAGGCGGCACACGGCGAAAGTATCAAAACGTTATCTGGCTTATTTAGCCTTGGGGCGCTTAGCACCGTACTTGGAACGGGCCTGCATACGGTTCTGGACCGGAGCAGCGTCGTAGGCGCCACGGATGACGTGATAACGGACACCAGGGAGGTCACGGACACGACCGCCGCGGACGAGCACGATGGAGTGCTCCTGCAGGTTGTGGCCCTCACCCGGGATGTAAGCAGTAACTTCGATGCCGTTGACGAGGCGAACACGGGCAACCTTACGAAGAGCCGAGTTCGGCTTCTTGGGGCTCGTGGTGAAGACGCGGGTGCACACGCCGCGCTTCTGGGAGTTGTGCTGCAGAGCAGCGTTCTTGGACTTCTTGGGCACGGAACGACGGCCCTGGCGAACCAGCTGGTTAATAGTAGGCAAAGCGTACTCCTTCTCGAATGATTCCAGCTTTCTGTAAAGTGCAACGGCTTGAATCGAGGGGTCAGCATCCCCCTACGAAACACGCAGTTCGATAGGATACGTGGCGTTAGCTGTGCCGTCAACAGACCACGCCGCCGGGCGTATCCCAAAATAGCCATATTTCCGCAAAGCCTACACAAAAGGAATCCCCTCCTGTGCGCGGGGGCGGATTCCCGGGCCGCCCGGGCCGGGAATCCGACGTGCTTGTCGGGGCAACGTTCCCTTCCAAATAGGGACAGGTTTATTTTGGTCGGTTTTATCTGGGGAAACGTCGCGCTCCAGCGGTGATCTGCTCTCATCTGTCGCATGGAAATCGGCGGCGTTTCCATTTAACGCAAAAGAGGCCGCTTCCCCTAGTAGGAAGCGACCCCAAATCTTACGAATAGACGATGGTAAAGGGCTCTTTCGTTTCGGTCTCCCCTGTTGATGTATACCTCACAATTTCAAGGGTTACCGAGACAACTTGATCGACATCAATCAACTTCGTTGGCACCCAGATGTTCTCTCCGCTATTGCGCCCATAAGAAAAATATAAGTTGAACACCCCTGCGTCGTCATCTTCGATAATCTGCTCCGATCCATCCTTGTAGCTGACGGTCAGCTTATTATCAACTGCTTCATAGCCCAAATCATCGATGTGCGTCTGGATGGAAAACGGGCTAATCTCAAGAGGCGAGTCACCGGAGCGGAGTTCCTTTGTATCGACGTACGCTCCAATATTGAACTCGGGTGTCGACGCCTCAAACCGCCTCGCACTCTCACCTTCACCCTCGGTCCAGTGGATATTCCAGGTGACCGCATGTTGCAAATCTCGCTCGCGATCCATAGCGGCAAAGTACATCGTGCCATTAATGACAGTATCGCTTGATGTGTCCTTATCAATGGTGCTGCGTGTGTCAGGCCATTCCTCGCCGAACTTCATATCGGGCGTGCCGATGCCCTGTTCTTCTTCACCATAGAGAACAAGTTCGCCTGTCTCTGCTGCCGGCTTGTAGTAGTTAACGCCATTTGGATTGGACAACGTAAACGTCACGGCTCCGCAGCCGTTTTGGTCAATAGCCATCTCATGGATATCGAGCGTATAGCCATTACCCTCGACGGACAGATCAACCTTCTGGACTGTGCCCTCCAGGCTTTGGGGCGCGATGCCATCACCGAACTCTCTGGTGTAGGTATATTGAGTCCCCGATGAGCCACCGTTGGTCCAGGTAATGGAATCCCCGTTGCCGTGGTTTCCCCAAGCTGAGGCAAAATAGCTGGAATTGACAACGGCGTAGGCGACCCCTCCGGTCGCCAGCACTCCGACAAGACATCCGATTACGGCAACATAGAGAGGCTTCGCGTGGCCCTTTCGATGAAGCGGCTCACCCGCAGCGGTATTAAGGACGCGATCTGCAAGATTGCTATCGGCTTGGATGGACTCGAAGGCCTGCTTGATTTGATTGGATTTCACGGTCGCCCTCCTCTAGGATGAATTTGAGCTTCGATCGACCGCGAGCTAAACGCGTTCGAACGGTCGCGGCTGGTACATGCAACAACTCGGCAATCTCTGAGGTCGAAAAGCCTAGATAGTAATAGAGCACGATGGGAACACGGAATCGTTCCGGAAGTCGCATAACGTCTGACAGGACCACCTTGGTCTCATCCTGCGCTGCCGAGAGTGAATCGGCCAAGTTCTCAATATCCTCCACACGCCTCCATGGCTTTCGAAAGAGCGATTTACATTCATTGATCGTGACCCGGATAAGCCATCGACGAAGATGTTCCCAACTTTCAAAATGTCCATCGCTTTTAAGCAGCTTAAGAAAGACATCCTGGGCAACATCGTCGGCGTCGGCACAATCGCGCAGGTACGTCAATGCGATCCGAAACACGACATCCCGGTGATCTTCGACCGCCTGTCTAAATGCCTGTTCTTCCATAATCACCTCCCGGTGATGCTCATGATTCTTGATGAGGCCCTCACCATAGATACGCTCTTGCCGAACGAAATGTTTCAAA
Source organism: Collinsella sp. (assembly GCA_036304065.1). GTDB lineage: Bacteria > Actinomycetota > Coriobacteriia > Coriobacteriales > Coriobacteriaceae > Collinsella. The sequence continues at coordinate 22,996 of JAXIZI010000018.1, forward strand.
TTCAAGCAGGAAAAACCTACCAAAAAACCCTGCCCCTTATTGGCAAGGGATCGACGGAACGCAACAGGTTGAGCATACGCAAGCGAGCGGCCCCCAGAGCATACAATCTGTCATTCAAAAGGCAGGGCATTGACCTTTTGGTCATGCCCTGCCTTTTGAATGACAGATTGTAGCTCTGGGGGCCGCGCAGCGACGGAGATCGCCGCCGTTCGTTAGAACGGCGGAACTAGTTACTCCTCGTCGTTGTCCTTGGCCTCTTCGGCGTCGTCGGTGTCCACGAGCTGGTTGAGCAGCTCGTCGAGGGACGCCATGTCCTCGTTGATGGCACCGTTAGCGGGAGCCTTCTTGTCGTCGATCGGGGCGCCCAGGAGCTCCTCGTCGGCGTCGGCGTGATGCGTCGGCGCGGCGGAGGTGCCCAGCAGGATGTCGTCCGGACCGTCGGGGCTAAAGACCATCTGCAGCAGCTGCGAGAGGTCTTCCTCGTCGGCAACGTCGTCGTTGTTCTCGAGGATGTAGAGCAGGTCGTGGGCCTCCAGGCCGTCACGGAGCTCCTCGATCGCCTTGGCACCGATGCCGTCGATGCGCAGCAGATCCTCCTCGGACTTGCCGACCAGGTCGCCGACCGTCTCGATGCCGACCTCGCTGAACTTGTTGGTCCAGCGCTGCGACACGCCCAGGTCGTCGAACAGGTACAGGCGAGCCTTCTCGGCGGAGATGGTGTGGCCGTTGCGGGTGAACGAACCGTCAGCACCACCAAACTCGTCATAACCGGCCCAGTCGAGCTGCTGCGGGAGCTGCTCGTCCAGGTCCTTGAGCTCCACCGGAGCCCACTCGGGCAGCGACTTGGCGTTGCGCGAAGCCGGACCGTCGATGTCCACGTAGCCGTCGGCCGTGCGATACGTCAGCTTGGCGTTGGCGTACGGCTTGAGGCCAGTACCAGCCGGGATCTTCTTACCGACGATGACGTTGGACTTAAGGTCGAGCAGGTGGTCGACCTTGCCCTCGATGGCAGCCTCGGTAAGGACGCCGGCGGTACGGATGAACGAAGCGCTCGACAGCCAGGAGTCGATGTTGGACGCGACCTTGAGCGTACCCAGGATGACGGGCTCGGCCACGGGAGCCTGACCGCCCAGACGGGCAACGCGCTCAACCTCGTCGGCGAACTCGTAGCGGTCGACGTACTGACCAAGCAGGTACTTGGAGTCGCCGGGGTTAGTGATCTGAACGCGACGCAGCATCTGACGTGCGAGCACCTCGATGTGCTTGTCGTTCAGGTCGACACCCTGGCTGGTGTAGACGTCCTTGACGCTCTCGACGAAGGTGTGCATCGTCGACTCAATGTCGGTCAGCTTGCGCAGGTTGCGGAAGTTGACGAAGCCCTTGGTGATCTGGTCGCCGGCGCGAACCTCGCAGCCGTCCTCGATCTCGGGCATAAAGCGCACCGAAGCGGGGACGCGACGCTCGTCGAGGACACGGGTGTGATCCTCGGAGTCGGTGAGCGTCAGCACGTACTCGGATTTCTCGGGCTTAATCGAGAGGTGACCGGAGTACGGAGCCAGCTCGGCCTCGCGACCCAGAATCTTTTCGTTGACGTTGCCGACGATATCGAACATACGGCTGACCGTAGGCAGACCCTGCGTAATATCGTCGACGCCAGCGACGCCGCCGGAGTGAATGGTACGCATCGTAAGCTGCGTACCGGGCTCGCCGATGGACTGGGCGGCAATAATGCCGACGGCAGTACCGATGGCGACCGGACGACGGGTGGAAAGATCCCAGCCGTAGCACTTCTGGCACACGCCGTACTTGGAGCGGCAGGTGAGCAGCGCGCGAAGCTTGACCTTCTTAAGGCCCGCATCGACCATCTTCTGGATGTCGGCGACCTTCTCGATGTAGCCGTCCTGCTCAAAGAGCATGGTGCCATCGGGAGCCACGACATCCTCAATGAAGCAACGGCCGACGAGGTCGGTGTTGAGGTCGGTGGTGCCGGGGATGATGAGGTTGTAGGTGACGCCCTCGTGCGTACCGCAGTCCTCCTCGCGGACGATGACGTCCTGGGCCACGTCGACCAGACGACGGGTCAGGTAACCAGAGTCCGAGGTGTGGGATGCGGTATCGACCAAGCCCTTACGGGCGCCGTAGGTCGAAATGAAGTACTCGAGCGGCAGCAGGCCCTCGCGGAAGTTCGCCTTAATGGGAAGGTCGATCGTCTCGCCGGACATGTCTGCCATCAGGCCACGCATGCCGCCGAGCTGACGCAGCTGGGTCTTAGAACCACGGGCGCCGGAGTCGGCCATCATGTACAGCGGGTTCTCCTCGTCGAACATGTCGAGCATGAGCGCTGCAACCTTATCGGTACAAGCGGTCCACTCGTTAACGACTTCGATGTGGCGCTCCGTCTCGTTGATGAAGCCCTCCTCGAAGTACTCGTTGATCTGGTCGACGTTGGCCTGGGCGCGATCGAGCAGCTCCTGCTTCTCGGCAGGGATGAGAGCGTCCCACACCGAGATGGTGAGGCCGGCGCGGGTAGCGTAGTGGAAGCCGGAGTACTTGATGGCGTCGAGGATCGGGCCGACCTTGGCCTCGGGGTAACGATCGCAGCAGTCGGCAACCAGCTTGGCCACGTCGCCCTTGACCATCTTGTAGTTCATGAACTCGTAGTCTTCGGGCAGGCACTGGCGGTTGAAGATGATGCGGCCGATGGAGGTCTCGAAGCGCGCGGTCTTGTTGCCGGTGACGTCGTAGTCGACAAACTCGTTCTTGCCGTTCTTGACACGGAAGATACGGGTGCCGTCCTCGTTGATGACGTTGGCATCGGCAGCGGACACGCGGACCTGGATCTTGGCCTGCATGTCGACCTCGGAACGGCAGTCATAGGCGTGCAGCGCGTCGTCGAAGCTGGCGAACACGTGGTTCTCGCCCGGCAGACCGTCGCGGACCTGGGTCAGGTAGTACACACCGATGATCATGTCCTGCGAGGGGATGTTGACCGGCTTGCCGGATGCCGGCGAGCGCAGGTTGTTCGCAGAGAGCATGAGCACGCGGGCCTCGGCCTGAGCCTGGCTGGACAGCGGCACGTGGACAGACATCTGGTCGCCGTCGAAGTCGGCGTTGAAGGGCGAGCAGACCAGCGGGTGCAGGTGGATAGCCTTGCCCTCGACCAGCACCGGCTCAAAGGCCTGGATGGACAGACGGTGCAGGGTCGGTGCACGGTTGAGCAGCACGACGCGGCCGTCGATGACCTCTTCGAGGATGTCCCACACAAAGGTGGCACCACGGTCGATAGCGCGCTTGGCGCCCTTGATGTTCTCGACCTTGCCGAGCTCGACCAGACGCTTCATGACGAAGGGCTTGAAGAGCTCCAGCGCCATGGTCTTGGGCAGACCGCACTGGTGCAGCAGCAGCTTAGGGTCGGTAACGATAACCGAACGGCCGGAGTAGTCGACACGCTTACCCAGCAGGTTCTGACGGAAGCGACCCTGCTTGCCCTTGAGGGCCTCGGCGAGCGACTTGAGCGGGCGACCGCCACGGCCAGAGACCGGGCGACCACGACGGCCGTTGTCGAACAGGGCGTCCACAGACTCCTGGAGCATGCGCTTCTCGTTGTTCACGATGATCGCAGGGGCGTCCAGGTCGAGCAGGCGCTTGAGTCGGTTGTTGCGGTTGATCACGCGACGATACAGGTCGTTGAGGTCGGACGCGGCGAAGCGGCCGCCGTCGAGCTGAACCATCGGGCGCAGATCGGGCGGAATGACCGGGATGACGTCCAGGATCATGTTCGCGGGGCTGTTGCCGCCCTTCAGGAAGGCGTCAACGACCTCAAGGCGCTTGACGGCCTTCTCGCGCTTCTGCTTCTGGGAATCCTCGTCGGCGATGATGGCCTTGAGCTTCTCGGCCTCGGAGGGGAGGTCGATGGCAGCGAGCAGGTCGCGGACGGCCTCGGCACCCATACCACCCTTGAAGTACATGGAGTAGTAACGGGTCATCTCGCGGAACAGCGGCTCATCGGAGATGAGGTCGCGCTCGGTGAGCTTCATGAAGGCGTTGAAGGCGTCCGTGCGGAGCTGCTTCTCGTCCTTGCACTCTTCCTCGATGTCGACGATGCCGGAGGCGATCTCCTCGGGGGTCAGCGGCTCCTCGTCGGAGAACTCGTCAAAGTTCTCGGGGTCGCCCTGCTCCTTGAGGGACTCGATCTGGCGGGCGCACTCGGCATCGATCTCTTCCAGATCGGCGGCGAGCTCCTCGCGCAGGTCGTCGGCGTCGGCCTCGCGAGCCTCGTAGTCGACCTCGGTGATGATGTAGCTGGCAAAGTACAGAACCTTCTCGAGGTCCTTGGACTTGATGTCGAGCATACGGCTCATCGGGAAGCTCGTGGGGCTCTTGAAGTACCAGATGTGGGACACGGGAGCGGCGAGCTCGATGTGGCCCATGCGGTCGCGACGCACCTTGGCCGAGGTGACCTCGACGCCGCAGCGCTCGCAAACGATGCCCTTAAAGCGGATGCCCTTGTACTTGCCGCAGGAGCACTCCCAGTCCTTGGCGGGACCGAAGATCTTCTCGCAGAACAGGCCGTCCTTCTCGGGCTTGAGGGTACGGTAATTGATGGTCTCCGGCTTCTTGACCTCACCGTGCGACCAGGAACGGATCTGGTCGGCGGAGGCAAGGGAGATCTTTACCGAGTCAAAATCAGTAGCTTCGAAATCTGCCACAGTCAACTACTCCTTATCAGTGGTCGTGGCGGCGACAGCCTCGGGTGCCTCGGCGGTCTCGGCATCCTGGGCCTCGACGTCGGCGTCAACGCCGGCGAGCGCAGCCAGGTCGTCGAGAGCAGAGGTCTCCTCGGCGGTCACAGGGGCGGAGGCGTCCTCGTCGGCATCGTGCATGGGCTCGATGTCCAGCGCGAGGGAACGGATCTCCTTGACGAGAACCTTGAAGGACTCGGGGATACCCGGGACAGGAACGTTCTCGCCCTTGACGATGGACTCGTAGGTCTTAACGCGGCCCACGGTATCGTCGGACTTGACGGTCAGGATCTCCTGCAGGACGTTGGAAGCACCGTAAGCGTACAGTGCCCAAACTTCCATCTCGCCGAAGCGCTGGCCGCCGAACTGGGCCTTGCCGCCCAGAGGCTGCTGGGTAACCAAGCTGTAAGGGCCGGTCGAACGGGCGTGGATCTTGTCGTCGACCATGTGGCCGAGCTTGAGGATGTAGGACGTACCCACGGTAATGGGCTCGCGGAACTCCTCGCCGGTGCGGCCGTCGAACAGACGGGTCTTGCCGCGCTCGTCAAGCTGGGTGACGAACTCGGGGCGCATGTGATCGCCAAAGGCAGCGGTGGCCTTGTTGAGCATGTTCTTGTTGGCACGACGAATGACCTCGGCGATCTCGTCCTCCTTGGCGCCGTCGAAGACGGGCGTGGCGGTGAAGAACGGACCGGGGACGTACTTGTCGGAGTCGGCCTGCTCGGTATCCCAACCGCAGGCAGCAGCCCAGCCAAGGTGGCACTCGAGCAGCTGGCCGACGTTCATACGCGAAGGAACGCCCAGCGGGTTGAGGATAACGTCGATCGGGGTACCGTCAGCCATGTAGGGCATGTCCTCGACCGGCAGAACGTTACAGATAACACCCTTGTTGCCGTGGCGGCCGGCGATCTTATCGCCCTGCTGGATCTTACGACGCTGGGCGACGTAGACGCGCACCTGCTCGTTGACGCCGGGGGCCAGGTCGTCGCCGTTCTCGCGGCTAAAGCGGACGACATCGATGACGCGGCCGTAAGCGCCGTGAGGCATCTTAAGGGAGGTATCGCGGACGTCGTGGGCCTTGGCACCGAAGATGGCGCGCAGCAGGCGCTCCTCGGCGGTCAGAGCGCTCTCGCCCTTAGGCGTGACCTTGCCGACCAGGATGTCGCCAGGGCCGACCTCGGCGCCGATGCGGATGATGCCGTCCTCGTCGAGGTTGGCAAGCATGTCCTCGGAGAGGTTCGGGATCTCGCGGGTGATCTCCTCGGGGCCGAGCTTGGTGTCGCGGGCGTCGATCTCGTGACGGGTGATGTTGATGGTCGTCAGCAGGTCCTCGGCCACCAGGCGCTCGGACACGACGATACCGTCCTCGTAGTTAAAGCCTTCCCACGGCATGTAGGCCACAGTGAGGTTCTGACCCAGTGCGAGCTCGCCATGATCGGTCGAAGGACCGTCGGCCAGGGGCTCGCCCTGCTCAACGGTGTCACCGACGCGAACGAGCGGACGGTGGTTGATGCAGGTGGACTGGTTGGAGCGCTGGTACTTGGCCAGATGATACTCGTCCATGCCACCGGCATGCTTGACGATAATCTTGGCGGCGTCGGCAAAGATGACCTCGCCGGCGTTCTTGGCCAGCGTGACCTCGCCGGAGTCCAGAGCGGCGCGACGCTCCATGCCGGTACCGACATAGGGAGCGGCGGGGTGAACCAGCGGCACGGCCTGACGCTGCATGTTAGCGCCCATCAGCGTACGCTTGGCGTCGTCGTGCTCAAGGAACGGGATCAGCGTGGCTGCGACGGAGAGCATCTGACGCGGCGAGACGTCCATGTAGTCGACGTCCTCGACGGGCACGTCGGCGGGAGCACCGAAGGAGCCGTCGAAGTCGCGGGTACGGGCGATCACGGTGTGCGGGCGGACGATCTTGCCCTCGGCATCGGTCGTGATGAACTCGTTGGTCTTGGGATCGAGCGGCGTGTTGGCCGGCGCGATGACGTGCTTCTCTTCCTCGTCAGCGGTCATCCAGTCGATCTGGTCGGTGGCAACGCCGTTCTCGACGCGACGGAACGGGGCCTCGATGAAGCCATACTCGTTGACGCGGGCGTAGAGGGCGAGCGAGCCGATCAGGCCGATGTTGGGGCCTTCGGGGGTCTCGATCGGGCACATGCGGCTGTAGTGCGAGTTGTGAACGTCGCGGACGGCCGTCGGCACGTTGGTGCGGCGGCTGGAGCCGGACTTGTGACCGGCAAGACCACCAGGGCCGAGTGCGGACAGACGGCGCTTGTGGGTCAGACCGGTCAGGGGGTTCGCCTGGTCCATGAACTGCGAGAGCTGCGAGGAACCGAAGAACTCCTTGATGGAGGCCACGATCGGGCGGATGTTGATGAGCGACTGCGGGGTGATCTCGTCGATGTCCTGGGAGCTCATGCGCTCACGGACGACGCGCTCCATACGGCTCATGCCGATACGGAACTGGTTGGCGACGAGCTCGCCGACGGTGCGGATGCGGCGGTTGCCAAAGTGGTCGATGTCGTCAACCTTGAAGCCCTGCTCGCCGGCAGCGAGGGACAGCAGGTAGCGCAGCGTCGCGACGATATCCTCGTCGGTGAGCACCGTGACCTCTTCCTCGGTGGTGAGGTTGAGCTTCTTGTTGACCTTGTAACGACCGACGCGGGCCAGATCGTAGCGCTGCGGGTTAAAGAGCAGGCCCTCGAGCAGGCTGCGGGAAGCGTCCACGGTGGGAGGCTCGCCCGGGCGCAGGCGACGGTAGATCTCGATAAGGGCGTCCTCGCGGGTGAGGGCGGTATCGCGCTCCAGGGTGCGCTTGATCACATCGGAGTTGCCGAGCAACTCGATGATGTCGTCGTTGGTGACGGCGATGCCAAGGGCGCGCAGGAACATCGTGGCGCTCTGCTTGCGCTTACGGTCGATGGAGACCATGAGCTGGTCGCGCTTGTCGACCTCAAACTCAAGCCAGGCACCGCGGGACGGGATGATCTGGGCCTTGTAGATCTGCTTGCCCGAATCCATCTCGGAGCTGTAGTACACGCCCGGGGAACGAACGAGCTGCGAGACGACGATACGCTCGGTACCGTTGATGATGAAGGTGCCCTGATCGGTCATCATGGGGAAGTCGCCCATAAAGACGAGCTGCTCCTTGATCTCGCCGGTCTCCTTGTTGGTGAGACGGACGTCGGTCAGAAGCGGAGCCTGATAGGTCATATCCTTCTCGCGGCACTCCTCGACGGTGTGCGCGGGGTCGCCGAACTGATGCTCGCCGAAGGTAACCTCGAGAACATGGTTCTGGCTCTGGATGGGGCTGGATTCCTTGAACGCCTCACGAAGGCCCTCGTCCTTAAAACGCTCAAAGGATTCCCTCTGAACAGAGATAAGGTTGGGGAGCTCCATGGCCTCCGGGATTTTCCCGAAGCTGACGCGCTTGCGCTCAGTGGCAGTGTATGCGTAGGTCACCAGGTTTTTCCTCCTTCACGGAAATGCTCGGTGGGTTGGCGAGGCATAGCTTCGCCAGTTATCGCAACCTAATAGTTTATCAGGTACCGACCGTTGGGCAAGAAAAGCCTTGACGCGATTGAGTTTTTGGAGTAGCAAAGTTTTTCGACAGAAAAGGTGCAGGTAGATAGGCATGTATCGAACACCTGTTCATATATTTTCTGTGAACAGAGAGCCGGCAATCGCAGCTCTTATAAAAAACGGGCGCGAACCGAGGTCCGCGCCCGTAAATGTCGATGCCCGAAGGCTTACTTGCGCATCAATCCGCCGCGCTCGTCGATGGCATCCCAGAAGGCATCGGCAAAGCGGGGGTCGCTTGCGGCCATGAGGGCGTTGGTGGCCATCCAGCCAGAGGGAGTGCCGGTGTCGTAGCCCGACAGCGGGTCAATGACGACGGCATACATGGCCTCGCGGTCGAGCGAACGGGCCATGGCGTCGGTGAGCTGGATCTCGCCGCCCTTGCCGGCCTGCTGATCTGCCAGCAGGTCCATGACCAGCGGGCTCAGCAGGTAGCGACCGACGATGTACAGATTGGACGGAGCCGCCTCGGGAGCGGGCTTCTCGACCAGACCGCCGATGCGCCAGACAGCGCCCGGCTCTGCATCGGCAACGTCCTCGGCACCCTCGAGCGAACCGACGCGCTCACCGGCGATAACGCCGTAGCGGCTGACTTCCTCGGGCGAGCAAGCAGCGACGGCGATAACCGAAGCGCCACCGTGCTCCTTGGAAACGGCGAGCATCTTGTCGCAGATGTCGCGGTTAGGCACAACGTAGTCGCCCAGAAGAACCAGGAAGTTCTCCCCTGCCACGGCGTCGGCGGCAGAGCGAATAGCATGGCCGAGGCCCTTGGGCTCGTACTGATAACGGAAGTCGACCGGCATACCGCCAGCGTGGGCGACGGCGTCGGCATAGGCGTTCTTGCCGCGCTCGCGCAGCAGGTTCTCGAGCGAGCGATCGGGCTGGAAGTAGTTCAGTAGCTCAGGCTTACCGGGAGAAGTAACGATGATGGCATCGTCGACCTCCTCGGGATCGAGCGCCTCCTCGACGACGTACTGGATGACGGGCTTGTCGAGCACCGGCAGCATCTCTTTGGGCGTGCACTTAGTGCCAGGCAGAAAACGCGTGCCAAGACCGGCGGCGGGGATGATTGCTTTCATGTTATTCAAAGATCCTTTCGCAGGCGCAAGATGCGCCCTGTGCGTGCGGCACGGCGGCCGCAGACCAAATTGCGATACCCAAGCATCTTACCGCTGGAACTATATGTCGCTACAAGGCAGAGACAATTCTTCAGCAGGTCAACGCAAATTATTGCTCGAATGGTGCAATTTTATTGCCCAACGGCAGGGCACCCGATACGACGCAAATCACAGAACATGGCAGTTTGAGCAACCGATGCCGAGGGACCGAAAAACAAAAAAGACGGGGCTCGCAATGCGAACCCCGTCTGCAAAGAAATCTGGCGAGAAAGCCTGATTACTTGAGGGTGACAGCAGCGCCAGCAGCCTCGAGCTTCTCCTTGGCAGCCTCGGCGTCCTCCTTCTTGGCACCCTCGAGAACAGCCTTGGGAGCGCCCTCGACGACCTCCTTGGCCTCCTTCAGGCCAAGGTTGGTGAGCTCACGGACGGCCTTGATGACCTGGATCTTGTTGTCGCCGAAGCCCTCGAGCACGACGTCAAACTCGGTCTTCTCCTCGGCCTCAGCAGCGCCAGCAGCGGGAGCGGCGACAACAGCGGCAGGAGCAGCGGCGGAAACGCCGAAGGTGTCCTCGATAGCCTTGACGAGCTCGGAAGCCTCGAGAAGGGTCATTTCCTTAAGAGCATCGATGATCTCATCGGTGGTAAGCTTAGCCATTTCTAAGTCCTTTCGGTTTCCGTGTCTGTGCACGGAGATCAGTTAAAACACGACGCGAATGCGCCAGGGGTGCGGCGTTGCCGCCGCGGGTGAAAACAGCAACTAGGCTGCCTTCTGCTCGGAGACCTGCTGGATCGAACGAGCGAGACCAGAGGAAACGCCGTTGACGCAGACAGCGATGTCGCGAGCGAAACCGGAGATGAGACCGGCGATCTGGCCGAGAAGCTGATCCTTGGTGGGCAGCTCGGCGATAGCCTTAACATCATCAGCGGAAACGGCCTTGCCGTCGGAGATACCGCCCTTGATCTCAAGGACGCCCTTGGACTTAGCGGAGAAGTCCTTAAGGGCCTTAGCGGCCTCGACCGGCTCGGACTCGTAGAACACATAAGCGACGGGGCCGGCGAGAATCTCGTCGAGCTCGGGCTGCTCCTGGTTCTTGAGAGCGATCTTGACCAGGTTGTTCTTGTAGACCTTCATCTCGGCGCCGCACTCGCGAAGCTGATGACGCAGCTCCTGAGCCTGCTTAACCGTCAGACCGTTGTAGTTGACGACGAACAGACCGGCGTTCTCGGCGATACGGGACTCGATCTCTGCAACCTTGTCGATTTTGTACTGCTGGGGCATGAATTACACCTCCTCGAATTCTTTCCGGGCACGGTCCGCCACAAGGACGTGACGGGGGCATGTCCAAAAAGAAAGCCCCCGCGCTGCATGAGCGACGGGGGCGAGAAGACATATCTACTCGACCACCTCGGCTGGCGGGAAGTCCCATTAAGCTCGCGGGTAAGACCCGTTTGCGCCGGCTGTCTCTGGCAGCGGATTCGTGCGTGAACCGAAAGTATTATGGCGGGGACCCCGGCGTCGGTCAACGGCAACCCTGGCTGCACACAATTCCACCATCTCGGTCGCGCCGCCAAAGGCCAGGCGCAAGCTTTTCGCTCGGTCAGGTCCTGGGCTCGCACGAAGAGCACATTTAGTGCTCTTCGGCTCGTGCGGAATCTACGAAAAGCTTGCGCCTGGCCTTTGGCGGCGCGACCTGTGTTGACTTTGGGACAGCCAGGGTTGCCGTTGGCCGGCGCGCCCCGCTCATAATGCTTGGGTCGGTGGGCTGATGTGTTGCATCCCTGAGGACTATAAGGTCGAAATGAAGGTGGACAGGCGGTGGAGGCCTTCGTCTAGGTCTTTGTCGGAGACGCAGTAGCTTAGGCGGATGTGGCCTTCGGTTCCGAAACAGTCGCCCGGGACTAGGGCTACGTTTGCCTCTTTGATGGCTTTGATGCAGAAGTCTTCGCTGGTTAGGCCGAACTTTTTGATGCTCGGGAAAGTGTAGAAGGCTCCTGCGGGCTCTACTACGTCGAGGCCCATGGCGTCTAAGGCTGCGAGTACGCGTTCGCGACGGGCTCGGTAGACTTCGAGCATGGGAGTTGGGTCGACGGTGAGGGCTCGGGCTGCGGCGTCCATTTCGAAGGAGACGGCGCTCGATACTAAGTATTGGTGGGCCTTTGCGATCTCGGCGATGACGGAGGCTGCGGCTGCGAGCCAGCCCAAACGCCAGCCGGTCATGGCCCAGGGTTTGGAGAAGCTCTCGATGACTACCGTCTGCTCGCGTAGCTCCGGGTGGCGCTGGGCAAAGCGCTCGTAGCCGTCCACGTAGACCAGGCGGTTGTATACATCGTCGCAGACCACGTAGATGCCCGCCTCCTCCGCCACGCGCGCCACGGCGTCGAGCGACGCCGTGTTGAGGATGCAACCCGTAGGATTGTTGGGCGAGCAGATGACGATGGCCTTGGTCGCCGGCGTCACGTAAGCACGAAGTGCGTCCTCGTCAATCTGGAATTGCGCAGGCTCCGTATCCAAAAAGACCGCCTTGGCATGATTGGCCACGACGATGCTCTCGTACAGGCCAAAGGCCGGCGTGGGAATAATGACCTCGTCGCCTGGGTTGAGCATAGCCATGAATGCTGCCGACAGGGCCTCGGTCGCACCGTCGGTCAGAATGACCTCGTCCGCCGAAAACGTAAGGCCCGCATCCCCCATGTAGGCAGATAACGCCTCACGCAGGGCGGGGCGACCGTTGTTGGGCGGATAGTGCGTGTCGCCGCGGTCCAGTGCGGCGGTCACCTCGGCGCTAATCACATCGGGCGTGGGAAAATCGGGCTCGCCGAGCGCGAGAGCGATGCACCCCGGATGCTGGGCGGCGAGCGCGTTAATCCGACGGATGCCGGAGGGCTTGAGCGTGGCAAGCGAGGTATTCATGGGCAGACGCATGGCGTTCCTTTCGTAAGGGTTGCACTAGGATAGCGCGGCGGGGCGCCACCAGACGGTGTAACCTAAACGGAAACCAACCGGAAAGGAGGCAGCATGGAGACGACCGCACGCGGCGATGTACCAAAAACACTGCAAACCATTGCGTATATCAACATTCCCAATAGCGCCGATCTTGAGTTTTTGCTCTGGGACCTGCAGGATGCCATCGCCGCCTATGCTCAACTTTCCGGCACCGCACTCCCCCGCCCGGTCGACTTGAAGGCGGATGACGCCGGCAGCGTTGCCGATGGCATCGTGCTGGCCATTGAAGATATGGCTGACGACGAGGCGTTGACTGCTATCGAGCAGGCGCTTGAGCACTTTGGCAGCACGGGAACGCGTGTCTATGCCGTGATTCGAGCCGCACAAGAGGGCGCTGAGCAGGCGCGTGGGACCGCCGTTCGCCTGCACAAGGCATGTGAGCGCCATGACCAATTGTGGTGTGGCGGCGTTGCCATCTGCGCCGGCGGCGGCATCGCAGCGCTTCGTCGCTCCCCGCGCATGGGACTCTTGCGGCGACCGTTTTCGGAGGCCATGGACAAGCTCGTGGGCGCCGTTCGCATGGGGTGTTCCGTCGAACACGCGCAGAAGCTCGGTGGCGCCGCAACGGGTGGCGTCGACACCGACGGCATGGTGCGCGCCACGTCTGCGCTGCCCACACCGATCTGGCACGCCGTTATGAGGCATCTTGCCGAGCACTCAAACTGCTAAATCGAAAAAGCCTGCCAATCAACAGCTTCACTCCAGCGCTCGACAAGGCGTTCCAGACGCCACGCCGCATTGGCGGGACTTGTCGACGGCAGAACGATGGCCGGCAGCCCGGTGCGCTCTTGTAGATAGCGCTTGTAGAGCCGGCCAGCTGTACCACCGTTGCATATCACCTGCTCAATGGGAGCTGCGCCGGTAATGCGCTCGATATGTGCCGGCACAACGTTACGAATGCTCGCGTCGCTCGAGCCCTTAATGTCGCAGCTCTCAATCACGTCCCACAGGGCCACGCCGCCGTTCAGCAGCATGGCCCGCTTGGCGGCGATCGAGGCATCGAGCGTCGCGGGCTCACCGTTTGCCGAAGGATCGCCTTCGTTGGGCGGCACAGGCACACCGAGGCACGCGGCCATCACACGCCAAAAGCGGTTCTGAGGGTTGCCGTAATAAAAGGCATTAGCGCGCGACAGCACCGAGGGAAACGATCCGAGCACCAAAACGCGCGAGTGCTGGTCGAACACGGGCTCAAACCCATGCTCAATATGTTGATAGCCCTCGTCAGACGCTGCCATGGCCTAGGCCCTCAACAGATAGCGCACCTCGTAGGGCGCAAGCTCAAGGGAGCCCGCCAGCTCGACCGTGGGCACGCCGTCGGCAAGCAAATCGACAAAGGAGCCGTTGAGCTCGCCGGCGCCAAAGGTGTAAGGCTCGTCCACGGCGTTCACCGCCACGAGCACCGTCGCGTCGTCGCAGGCGCGCTCGAACAGCAGCTGCTTGTTCTGGATCACCACATTGCGATAGGCACCGTAGTTGAGAGCACGGGCCGCCGCGTCGTTTGCCGAGCGCAGGTGCGCCAGCTGCGTGATGAAGGCCGTCAGCTCGTTGGGCGCAGGCTCATCGAGCGCAGGGCGCAGCGCCCAGTCGCCATCGGGGCCGCCCTTTTCACCAGCAATTCCCCACTCGCTGCCATAGTAGACGCACGGAATGCCCGGCATGCCAAAGAGCATGCCATAGGCGGGACGCAGGCACGACTTGTCGGTGAGGATGCTCGCCAGGCGCGGCACGTCGTGGTTGTCGACAAACGACAGCAGGTGTTTGCCGCGGTAGATGCACCAGGGGTCGCCGCCAAACTGGCGATGCAGCGAATGGGCGATCTCGAACATGTTGACCGAGTTAAAGCTGGAGTACAGGCCCTTGTAGCACTCGTAGTTGGTGCAGGAGTCGAGCATCTCGTCGTTGACGATTTGGTTGTAGTCGCCGTGGAGCGTCTCGCCAATCAGCACAAAGTCGGGCTTGAGCTCACGGGTAAAAGCGTGCAGGCGGCGCATGAAGTCGCGGTCGAGCATATAGGCAACGTCCAAGCGCAGGCCGTCGACGCCAAAGACCTCGGCCCAGCGACGCACGGACTCAAGCAGGTAATTGACCACGGCGGGGTTTTGCAGGTTGAGCTTCACAAGCTCAAAATGGCCCTCCCAGCCCTCATACCAAAAGCCGTCGCCGTAGCACGAGTCACCGTCAAAGCTGATGTGGAACCAATCCTTGTACGGCGAATCCCACTTGCGCTCCTGCACATCGCGGAAGGCCCAAAAACCGCGGCCGACGTGGTTGAAGACGGCATCGAGCACCACGCGGATACCGTGGGCATGCAGTGTGTCGCACACGGCGGCAAAGTCGACATCCCCACCCAGGCGGCGGTCGATATGGCGCAGGCTGCGCGTATCGTAGCCGTGGCTATCGGACTCGAGCGGCGGGTTGATGAGCACAGTGCCAACGCCGAGTTCCTGCAGGTAGTCGGCCCATTTGGCAATCTTCATGATGGGCGCATCGGGGCTAGCTGTGGCATCGGCGGCCTGGGCGAGCTCATCCTCGGCAACAGGGGCGGCGTTTTCGCGCGGAGCTCCGCAGAAGCCCAGCGGATAGATCTGATAGAACGTCGTCTCGTATGCCCACATAGCAACCTCCCGGTAAGCTCAACACAACGACATCCATTGTATGCCCGGCTTGTATCCTCTTCCCCAAAATAAGTTGCGGTGGAATAGTTCCTGTCTGGGCCTTCAAAAGCCTTAAACAGGAACTATTCCACCGCAACTGATGAGGGGACGTGATTAGGCGACGGGCTTGGCGCGGCGGATGGCCGGAAACATCACCGTGATGGCGAGGATGACGCCCACGACGGCAATCGACCCGCCCGCGAAGCCGATCCAAGCGATACCGGGACCCGAAACCACGGCGCCGCCGATTGCGGTGCCCGTGCCAATACCGAGGTTAAACAGGCCCGAGAAGATCGACATGGCGACGGCCGACGAATCTGCCGGCGTGTGCTTGATGAGCTCGGCCTGAAACGCCACGTTAAAGGCCGTGGCGCAGCAACCCCACAGTGCGCAGACGGCAAGCACTGTCACGAGCGACGATGCGGCCGGCCCCATGAGCAGCAGGGCCACTGGCACGCCGGAGAGCGTGATAGCAAGGAACGGAAAACGGTGCCCGTCGAACAGGCGGCTGAACAGCCAGCTGCCCACCAAGCCGGAACAGCCAAACGCCGTCAGCGTCATGGTGATGGCGCCCGCATCGACGTGCGCGACCTGCGCCAGGAAGGGCTCGATATAGCTGTAGCTTGCGTAATAGCCGGTCGCCATGAAGACCGTGACTGCGTAGAGCGCGATGAGGAGCGGGTTCTTGAGCAGCTCGGGCAGCTGTTTGACGGTAAAGCGCTCACCCGCCGGCATGGCCGGGAACACCGCTGCCTGGTAGACGACCGCGATGGCTGAGAGGCCCCCGACCACGGCAAACGTCATGCGCCAGCCCACGGCCAAGCCAATGGCGCGACCGAGAGGCAGGCCAAAGATCTGCGCGATGGACGAGCCCGTGGCGATCATGCTGATGGCGAGCGCGCCGTGGCGAGTGTCGACCAGGCGCGAGGCCATAATCGAGGCGACTGACCAGAACACGGCATGTGCGCAAGCGACCACCAGGCGCGCGCAGACCAGGATGGGATAGGTCGGCGCCACAGCGGACAGAAACTGACCGAGCGAGAACACGGCCAGCACGCCCAGCAGCATCCGCTTGAACTCGAAGCGCGAGGCAAACACCATGAGCGGCAGCGACAGCAGCATGACGCCCCAGGCATAGACCGAGATCATGATGCCCGCCTGGGCCTCGGTGAGCGAGAACGACGCGGCGATATCAGTCAAAAGGCCGATGGGCATAAACTCCGACGTGTTGAACACGAACGCACAGCAGGTGAGCCCGACGAGTGGGAGCCACTGCTTGAGCGTGATGCCGTCTTGCCTTGTCTGAGTCATATATAACGTCTCCAATCGTTTTGAGCGGAGGCGATTATATAGCAACGGCCCCGCATCCGTCAGTACAGATGCGGGGCCGAAAACAATTCGATACACAGAGGTTGCGCCGTCAATTCATAACTAAGCCAACCCCAGCAATATGCCCGCCGAATGCACGACAAACGCCACGATCCAGGCAACGGCGACCTGAAACGCGAATACGGCCACGGCATAGCGCGCGCCCAACTCGCTCTTGACGGCGCCGATTGCCGCCACACAAGGCGGGTACAGCAACGTAAAGACCAAGAACACGTAGGCGGTAAACGGCGAAAACATGGTCGACAGCGCCGCGGGAGAGGTTGCGCCCAAAAGCACCGTGAGCGTCGAGATGACGCTCTCCTTGGCGATAAGTCCCGTGACGAGTGCCGTCGTGGCGCGCCAATCGCCAAAGCCGAGCGGGGCCAACACCGGCGCGATGATGCTACCCAGACCGGCAAGCAAGCTTTGCGACTGGTCGGCGACCACGTTAAAGCGGATGTCGAACGTCTGAAGGAACCAGATGACCACGGTCGCGGCAAAGATGATGGTAAAGGCCTTGGTGATGAAGTCCTTGGCCTTATCCCATGCCAGCATCACCGTCGTCTTGACGCTCGGCAGGCGGTAATTGGGAAGCTCCATGATAAACGGCACCGGGTCGCCCTTAAATGCCGTGCGGTTGAGCACCAAAGCCGCGATGCAGCCGACCACGATACCGATCAGATAGAGCGAGACCATGGCGGGAACCGTCGCCTGCGGGAAGAATGCTCCGCACAGCAAGCCGTAAACCGGCAACTTGGCTGAACAGCTCATAAACGGTGTGAGCATGACCGTCATCTTGCGGTCGTGCTCGGATGGGAGCGTACGGGTCGACATGATAGCCGGCACGGTACAGCCAAAACCGACGAGCATGGGCACGAAGCTGCGGCCCGACAAGCCAAAGCGACGCAACACCTTATCCATGACAAAGGCCACGCGCGCCATGTATCCGGAGTCTTCCAGAATGGAGAGGAACAAAAAGAGCACGACGATAATCGGCAGGAAGGTCAGCACGCTGCCCACACCCGTAAGCACGCCGTCGACAGCCAGCGAGCGCACCACGTCGTTAGTACCGAACGCCTTGAGGCCCGCATCGGCCGAGGCGATGATGGCAGCGATACCGTCCTCCATGAGTCCCTGCAGCGCCGCGCCGATCACGCCAAACGTCAGCCAAAAGACGAGGCCCATGATCACCAGAAACGCCGGAATGGCTGTGTAACGACCTGTCAGGATGCGGTCAATCTTGACGGAGCGCACGTGCTCGCGGCTCTCGTGCGGCTTGACGACGCAGCGCCCGCACACGTCGCCGATAAAGCTAAAACGCATATCGGCCAGCGCAGATAGGCGGTCGGTGCCGGCCTCGCCTTCCATCTGGGTGATGATGTGCTCGATAGCGTCGAGCTCATTGCGATCCAGGTGAAGCGCCTCGGTTACCAGCTCATCGCCCTCGACCAGCTTGGTCGCCGCAAAGCGCACCGGGATGTGCGCCGTCACGGCATGGTCCTCGATCAGGTTAGCAATACCGTGGATGCAGCGATGCAGCGCACCGCCGTCCGGACCGTCGGGCGCGCAAAAGTCCAGGCGACCAGGGCGCTCGCGGAACCGCGCCACGTGCAGGGCGTGGTCCACCAGCTCGCCGATGCCCTCGTTGCGGGCAGCGCTAATGGGGACAACGGGCACGCCCAACAGGCTCTCGAGCAAGTTGACGTCTACGGCGCCGCCGTTGGCGGTCACCTCGTCCATCATGTTGAGCGCGATGACCATAGGACGGTCAAGCTCCATGAGCTGCAGTGTCAGGTACAGGTTGCGCTCGATGTTGGTGGCGTCAATGATGTCGATGATGGCGTCCGGACGCTCATCGAGGATGAACTGACGGCTCACGACCTCCTCGCCTGTGTACGGCGACAGGGAGTAAATGCCGGGCAGGTCGGTAACGCTCGCCTCGGGATGGTTACGGATGGTGCCATCTTTGCGGTCGACCGTCACGCCGGGAAAGTTACCGACGTGCTGGTTGGAGCCCGTCAGCTGGTTGAATAACGTGGTCTTGCCGCAGTTTTGGTTGCCGGCGAGGGCAAAGTGCAGCGGCGCGCCCTCGGGCACGGCCGTCTTTGCCGCACGGGGCGAATACGTCCCCTCGCCCAGGGCCGGATGCTCCGTCGTGCCGATTGCGGCGTTAGCGCGCGGACCCGTATCGGTGTCGTGAATACCCACGAGCTCGATGCGAGCGGCATCGTCCTTGCGCAGTGTCAACTCGTAGCCACGCAGGCGGATCTCGAGCGGATCGCCCATGGGGGCGTACTTCATCATGGTGACTTCGGTGCCCGGCGTTAGACCCATGTCCAAAATATGCTGTCGGAGTGCCTGATCGTCCGATGCCACCGATGCGACAACGGCGTCCTTTCCAATCTCGAGTGTATCGAGCTTCACGTCCGTGTTCCTCCCCCGGCGCCCGCAGGGCGTTGTATTTATGTTCACCATGGCTAACCGTTTGCCATGGCTAACCAATTGTAACCATGCATGATAGCGCGAACACACAACGACGTTCAATCAGCAGATTGGCGCAATGGGGACAGGCAGGAGAGTTCAGGGCCATAGTTTCCCGATGAGGCCTCTCGGGGAAACTACATCCCAGAATTCTGGCTCGAAACGGGATATGGTTTCCCAAACAGGCCTCTTACGGAAAATGCATCCCGGAATCCCCACTCGAAACGGGACGCACTTTCCCAGTCGAGGCCCTATGGGAAACTGCGTCCCACCTTGAAAGGCAAAACTGGGACGCAGTTTCCGGGCGGGGCATCAAAAACGAAGTTGCGGTGGAATAGTTCCTGGATGGACTGGTTGATGCCCCAGATAGGAACTATTTCACCGCAAGTTATTGAAGGGCTGGGATGCCGAGACTCTTACAGATGGCGCTCCAGGAAGCGGAAGGCTAGGCGAATCCAAGGGCGGACCGCCACCTGTTTGTCCTCGTTGTCGACCGCGGTGTTGGCGTTGCCGAGTGAAAGGCCGTGACCTCCCTGGTCAAAGACGTGCATCTCGCAAGCGACGCCCTCCTCCGCCATGCGTTGGGCAAACGGGTAGACCTGCGCAATCGGCGCCGTCTTGTCGTCGGACACGCCCCACACAAAGGTCGGTGGCATCTGACGCGAAACATGCGTGGTGGGGCAGATGTCGGCCAGATGCTCGTCAGTTGCCTCGCCGCCCGTCACCATCGACAGGTAGTCGTTGAGCAAATCGCGCCCCGTCTTGCCGCCCGTCTTTGGCACACGCAAGTCAATGCGCGGATCGCGCGTCTGTATGTCGCGCACATAGGCAAAGTCGAGCAATGGATAGCCCAGCACCACGGCATCGGGACGAATGTCGTCCGGACGCGCCCCGGCAAGTGCCGCAAAGGGGCCGGTCTTCCACTGTGTTGCCAGCGAGGCGCAAATCATGCCACCAGCAGAAAAGCCCACGACGCACACGCGCTTAGGATCGACATGCCACTCGTCGGCGTTGGCGCGCACCGTGGCGACCATCTTGGCAAGATCTGCCTGGGGGTGCGGAAAGCTCACGTCACCCGTAGAACTCGTGACATAGTTGAGCACAAAGGCCTGGTAGCCGCGGTCCAAAAATGCAAACGCCACCGGGTCCTGCTCGTGCGGAGCGATATGTGTAAACCCGCCTCCGCCACAGATAATCACCGCGGGGCGGCGGCCATTCGGTTTATCGGGCAACGGCTCGGCACCCAAATACGTAAACGTCGCCGGATAATCCTCGGTCGGCTCCTCGCCCCACAGCGCATGGTTCTCGACAATCATATGTGCTCCCTTCGCGCAAATTATGCGCCCTTGTTTTTCGCCTTCAAGCGTACCCCACTTGAACCCGTGGCGCAGAAACACTCCGGCAATAAGTTTCCCTCCAACTGATATATCACATAATCCCAGCTCAGAGGTATCGCGAGCAGCGTAGAATAGGGGGCGTTGACCAAGCCGCGAAACACATATGAAACGTTTCCGGCAAACCAAACGCGCGATATGCGCCTATTTAAGTTGGAGGCAACTATGGGTCTGCTCGATTCGCTTAAGTCCACCTTCACCTCGACCGGCGAGGCGTCCGTTCCGCCCGCAGCAAGCTTCGCCACCCGCGAAGGCGTCATCTATGCCCCCGTCAACGGCGTGCTCGTCAACCTGAACGAGGTTCCCGACGAGACGATCGCCTCGGGCATGCTTGGCCAGGGCTATGGCATCGAGCCCATTACCGGCACCATCTATGCGCCCGCCAACGGCCGCATCGGCGCCACCACCGTCACCAACCACTCCATCGGCATGATTACCGAGGACGGCCTGCGCGTGTTCATCCATGTTGGCCTGGGCACCGTGGAAATGAACGGCAAGGGTTTTGCCCGCTTTGTCGAGATGGGCGATGTGGTCAAGGCAGGCCAGCCGCTCATCAGCTTCGACCGCGAGGCCATTAAGGCCGCTGGTCACGAGGACATCGTGACCGTCATCGTCTCCGAGCTCGATCGTCTTAAGAGCATCGACCATGTCGGCGAGTCTGGAACGCTTATCGGCGGCAACCCGCTCGTCAAGCTTGGCGACCCGCTGCTGGTTGCCAAGACCAAGTAGCCAGGCCCCGCGCCACACAGCCAAAAGGCACCTCGTCAAGCGCCCGCGACCATTTGGCCGCGGGCGCTTTTCGTTTGAAAAACCATCCCGCCAATGCTTTATCTGTATAGCCCAAATGAGCCGAGCTGCTAGAATATCGAACTGTATGGATAACTATCATTCAACCGTTATGGGAGGATACGTGAACCGCACCAAAATCGCGCAGCTCTATGCCGATGCCGAGTCGCTCGGCGGCCAGACCGTCACCGTCGCCGGCTGGGTCAAGTCCGTCCGCGACATGAAGAACTTTGGCTTTGTTACGCTCAACGACGGCAGCTGCTTCCGCGACCTGCAGGTCGTCATGAACCGCGAGGCACTCGACAACTACGACGAGATCGCCCATCAAAACGTCTCGGCCGCACTCATTTGCACCGGCACCGTCAAACTGACCCCCGATGCGCCCCAGCCTTTCGAGCTTTCTGCCACTTCCATCGAGGTCGAGGGCACGAGCGCCCCGGATTACCCGCTGCAGAAGAAGCGCGCAACCGTCGAGTTCCTGCGCACCCAGCAGCACCTGCGCCCGCGCACCAACCTGTTCCGCGCCGTGTTCCGCATCCGCTCTGTCGCGGCTGCCGCCATCCACCGCTTCTTCCAGGAGCAGGGTTTTGTCTACGTCAACACCCCCATCATCACCACGAGTGACTGCGAGGGTGCCGGCGAGATGTTCCGCGTGACCACGCTCGACCCCAAAAATCCGCCCCTCACCGAGTCCGGCGAGGTCGACTGGAGCCAGGACTTCTTTGGCAAGCATGCGAGCCTCACCGTGTCCGGCCAGCTCAATGCCGAGAACTTTGCCATGGCCTTTGGCGACGTGTACACCTTTGGCCCCACCTTCCGCGCCGAGAACTCCAACACCACGCGCCACGCCGCCGAGTTTTGGATGATCGAGCCCGAGATGGCCTTTGCCGACCTTAACGACTACATGGATAACGCCGAGGCCATGCTCAAGTACGTCCTTAAGGACGTTATGGCCACCTGCCCCGACGAGCTCAATATGCTCAACAAGTTTGTGGACAAGGGTCTGCTCGAGCGCCTGGACCATGTCGCCAACTCCGACTTTGCCCGCGTTACCTACACCGAGGCCGTCGAGATCCTGGAGCAGGCAGTCGCTGCTGGCCACCAGTTTGATTACCCCGTCAGCTGGGGCATCGACCTGCAGACCGAGCACGAGCGCTTCCTGACCGAGGAGCACTTTAAGCGCCCGACCTTCGTGACCGACTACCCGGCCGAAATCAAGGCGTTCTACATGCGCATGAACGAAGACGGCAAGACCGTCGCCGCCGCCGACTGCCTGGTTCCCGGTATCGGCGAGATTATCGGCGGCTCCCAGCGCGAGGAGCGCCTGGATCTGCTCGAGGCCCGCATCAAGGACCTGGACATGAATCCCGAGCAGTACAAGTACTACCTTGACCTGCGCCGCTACGGTTCCTGCAAGCACGCCGGCTACGGTCTGGGCTTCGAGCGCTTGGTCATGTATCTGACCGGCGTGGGCAACATCCGCGACGTCCTGCCGCACCCGCGCACCGTGGGCAACGCCGACTTCTAATCGTCGGACGCCAGCTCGCGTCGCCACACGCCAACGCTCATCGCACAAGCGTCTCTCGACATCGGTCGAGAGACGCTTTTTTCAACAGCATCCGTCAAGCTTTTGGCAAGTTTTTGGTCAGTTGAGCAGGGCTGTTGAAAACTCGACCCGCCGTTTGCCGACGACTACCGACCGCCCAGAGCGCCCTGCGCCCCTGGGAAAGCCCCACGTCCTAGGCTCCATACCGTCGCCACCCAAAACGGAAAGGACGTGGGCACGATGACCGAAGCCGCTGTTGAAACCTACGACACCACGACTAGAGGCGCCGCCTCGATGGCAGCCTATCGCGCCGTTCGCATCCTGCAACTATTAAGCGAAAACACCGGCGAGGACAAGGCCATGCTTTCCGATGAGTTGATCCGGCGCCTCGCCCATCCCGACGACCCCGCCCGCATGCCCATCTCGGCGGCGCGGCGCAGCATCTACACCGCCATCTCCGCGCTTCGCCATGCCGGATACGAAATTGAGTACAAGCGCGGCGTGGGCTACAAACTTCTTACCCGCCCGCTCACCGATGAAGAGATCATCCGGCTCCACGGTATGGTCATGCGCAACCGCTCCACGCCTATCGCTATCCGCAAGAGCATGGCGCAGCACTTAGTTGCCATGGCGAGCGCCGACGTTCGCGGCTACCTCGATACACCCGAGCCCGCTCCAAGCGCAGGCAGCAAGGCTACCAAGGCAACACGCACGCCCATCAAGCGCATCGACACGTGCGAGCTCGTCGAGCAGGCCATCGACCACGGAACCACGGTGAGTTTTGATATTTCGAGCGTCACGACACGCGGCGAAACCGAAGCAGCACGGATGACACTCCGTCCCTTTGCCATCAGGCAGCGCGATGGCATCTCGTATCTGCTGGGAACGGTCTACGACGCCCGAGGCACCGACGATACGCTGCGCACCGTCGAGATCGCCCGTATGAGAAACGTCACCACACGTCTCCTCGACGGCAAGAAGCTCTTCGCCGCCCTAGACGAGGACGACGCCTCCTCCGCCGCATAAGACCCTCCGCCGCCCATTCGACTACCCGTACCGCCCATCCGATTCTGTATTAAAAAACCCGCCAGGCTGTTGTAAAAATGGACATCAGCGCTACTATAGTTCCACTTGCACTTTGTCCCAGTGCAGTGTTTCCAGCCATTTTTATACTGGGGGTAATGATATGAAGGACATCACCATCAGCCGCAGGAGCCTTCTGGTCTCCGCTGGCCTGCTCGCGCTCGCCCCGCTCGCCGGATGCGGCGGCAACTCTGGTTCCGGCTCTGCTGCCGCCGGTTCCGACTACATCATCGGCGTTCTGCAGCTCACCGAGCACTCCGCACTCGATGCCGCCAACGACGGCTTTGTCAAGGCCATCAAGGAGAGCGGCCTTAAGGTCAAGATCGACCAGAAGAACGCCCAGAACGACCAGTCCACGTGTAAGTCCATTGCTGACAAGTTTGTGGGCGACAACGTCAACCTGATTTATGCCATCGCCACGCCCGCCGCGCAGGCTGCCGCCGGCGCCACGGCCGATATCCCCATCGTGGGCTGCGCCATCACCGACTACGCCGCCTCCGGCCTGGTCCAGGACAACGACAAGCCCGGCACCAACGTCACGGGCGCTTCCGACCTCACCCCGGTCGCCGAGCAGCTCGAGATGATGCAGAAGGTCCTGCCCGACGTTAAAAAGGTCGGCCTGCTCTACTGCACCGCCGAGTCCAACTCCGACGTCCAGATCAAGGCCGCCAAGAAGGAGCTCGACAAGCTGGGCCTCGAGTACACCGATTTCACCGTCTCGAGCTCCAACGAGATTCAGTCCGTCGTCGAGTCTGCCGTGGGCAAGGTCGACGCGCTGTACTCCCCCACCGACAACACCATCGCCGCGGGCGCCTCGCAGGTGGGCCAGATCTGCAAGGAGAACAAGCTTCCCTTCGTGACTGGCGAGGAGGGCATGTGCATGGCCGGCGGCCTGTTCACCCTCTCCATCAATTACGAGGATCTGGGCTACGCCGCGGGCGAGATGGCCGTCAAGATTCTGAAGGGCGAGGCCAAGCCCGAAGACATGCCTATCAAGCACCTCTCGAGCAAGGACCTGGTCGTCGTCAAGAACGACGAGATGGCCGAGGCCCTGGGCATCGACCTTTCCGCTCTGGACGCGTAATGCTATACGCGGCATGCGTCTAGAGCCCGTGCTCGCGCTTTAGCTGCGTTATTCAATATCTGAGCCACAGGGGCGGGCGCTGTAGACCGGCGTCCGCCCTGCTTGTTTCAGGTAAAACAAAACGTCTGTCCGCAGCTCTTCTATGCATTGTTACCGCTATTATGGTGAATCACGTGTCCACCCTATCCTAGGAGGTATGAAGCATGCTCATTGCATTGCAGGGCGCCGTTTCGCAGGGCGTCCTCTGGGGCATTATGGTGCTTGGCGTGTTTATCACGTTCCGCCTGCTCGACATTCCCGATATGACCTGCGACGGCAGCTTTGCCCTCGGCGGCTGCGTCTGCGCTGTGCTCATCGTCAATAACAACGTCGACCCGCTGCTCGCCGTGCTGGCCGGTATGTGCGCCGGCGCCATCGCGGGTGCCGTCACGGGCATTTTGACCACCGTCTTCGAGATTCCCGCGATCCTCGCCGGAATCCTCACCCAGATCAGCCTGTGGTCCATCAACCTGCGCATCATGGGCAAGTCCAATACGCCAATTCTTGCCAAGGGCACCGTGTTCTCGGCCGTCAGCAATATGACCGGTCTGCCGCAGTCCACCGTTGCCATCATCTTGGGCATCCTGCTCGCCGTGGCTATCGTTGCCATCCTGTATTGGTTCTTTGGCACCGAGATCGGCTCGGCGCTGCGCGCCACCGGCAACAACGAGTACATGATCCGCGCTCTGGGCGTCAACACCAACTCCACCAAGATGATCGCCCTCGTGCTCTCCAACGCCCTCATCGGCCTTTCGGGCGCGCTTATCTGCCAGAGCCAGAAGTATGCCGACATTGGTATGGGCACCGGTGCCATCGTTATCGGTCTTGCCGCCATTGTTATCGGTGAGGTGCTCGGCCGTCTGCTGCCCGGCGGCCTCACGCAGTTTAGCGTCCGTCTTGCCTCCGCCGTCTTTGGCTCCGTGGTGTACTTCCTTATCCGCGCCATCGTGCTGCAGTTGGGCATGGACGCCAACGACATGAAGTTGCTCTCCGCCGTGATCGTCGCCGTGGCCCTGTGCGTGCCCGTGGTTTGGGAGCGCTATAAGCTCCGCAGCTCCTACACGAAGGGGGATGAGGCAGATGCTTAAGCTCTCGCACGTCAAGAAGACCTTTAACAAGGGCACCGTCACCGAGAAGCGCGCGCTCACCGGCGTCGACCTCACCCTGAATGACGGCGACTTTGTAACCGTGATCGGCGGCAATGGCGCCGGCAAGTCCACGCTGCTCAACATGATCGCCGGCGTGTACCCACTCGATTCGGGCGTTATTGAGCTCGACGGCACCGACATCTCGCGCCTGAGCGAGTCGCAGCGCGC
Source organism: Collinsella sp. (assembly GCA_036304065.1). Classification (GTDB taxonomy): domain Bacteria; phylum Actinomycetota; class Coriobacteriia; order Coriobacteriales; family Coriobacteriaceae; genus Collinsella. The sequence continues at coordinate 49,193 of JAXIZI010000018.1, forward strand.
CAAGTACCTGGGCCGCGTGTTTCAGGACCCCATGCGCGGTACCGCTGCCGACATGCAAATCGCCGAGAACCTGGCCCTCGCCAAGCGTCGCGGCCAGCGTCGCGGCCTTTCGTGGGGCGTCACCAAGGCCGAGAAAGATGAGTACGTTGAGCTGCTCAAGCGCCTGGACCTTGGTCTGGACACGCGTCTCAACGCCAAGGTCGGCCTGCTCTCGGGCGGCCAGCGCCAGGCACTCACCCTGCTCATGGCCACGCTCACCAAGCCACGCCTGCTGCTGCTCGACGAGCACACCGCGGCCCTCGACCCCAAGACGGCCTCTAAGGTGCTTAACCTGACCGAGGAGATCGTCGACGAGAACCACCTGACCACGCTCATGGTCACGCACAACATGAACGACGCCATCCGTCTGGGCAACCGTCTGATCATGATGCACGAGGGTCACGTGATCTACGACGTGGCGGGCGATGAGAAGAAGTCGCTCACCGTCGCCGACCTGCTGCAGAAGTTCGAGGAGGTCTCGGGCGGCGAGCTCGCCAACGACCGCATGCTGCTGAGCTAAAACCTGCCAAAAAGGGACAGGTTTATTTTGGCAGGTTTTATCTGCGTAAACGTCAAAACCGCCGCTAAGGGACAGACGCCCTTGCGGCGGTTTTCGCATATTATGTCGATAATCCAGCGCCAGCAGGGACCACTGGTTAAGAACTAAGGAAACTGCCATGAAAAGGTCTCTTCCGCATCCCAATTTGACCGTCGCACTCCTTGCCGGCGTGCTCGCCGGCGCCCCAGCCTACGCCACCGCGGCCACCCCATCTCAAGTTATCGGCGCGTCCGAATGTGATCGGACGGGCTTTTTGGTGGGTATCATGGTTGGACGATCATTAGGAGGTTTTCCCTACATGGAATTGTTTGAGCCGATTCTTCATTTCTTTGAGCAACGGTGGGTCCACAACATCATCTGGGCCGTCATCTTGGCGATAGGCACCGCCGTCGCCGCCAAGGTCGTATCCAAGACCCTGAACCATCTGCTTAACCGAGACGATAACCCACTTCCGGCATCGAGTATCTTCATCAACATCGCACGCGCCGTCATCTGGATGATCGGCGGCAGCTTTATCCTCGACAACTGCTTTGGCATTAACGCAAACGCGCTCGTCGCCGCTCTTGGCGTCGGCGGCATCGCCATCTCGCTCGGCTTTCAGGACACGCTGTCAAACCTTATTGGCGGCATGCAGGTGACGTTTATGGGCATCATCAAGCCCGGCGACAATATCGAGGTCGGCGGCGTATCCGGCGTGGTCCAAGACATCACTTGGCGCCACACGACCATCGAAGATGCCTGCGGGCAGACCATCATTGTGCCCAACTCCAATATCTCCAAGAACACGCTCGTGCATTTGATGCCCTTTGGGCGCGTGGCCGTGCCCGTTGCCGTAAAGGACACGTCTAAGTGGGCTTCCCTTGACGTGCTGGCAGACGAGCTCACGAGCGCAACCAAAACGGCCGTCTCGCCCATCTCGGGCTTTGACAAGGAGCCCTACGTACTCTTTAGCGAAATCGGCGACTTTGGCATCAAAGGAAAGATCATCTTTATCGTCAGCGACGACAACACTACTTTCACGGCAGCCGACGCCTGCATCCGCGCCATCGCCCCCATCATCGCCTAAACCACCGCAAAGGGGACAGGCATCTTTGTAGTGGTTTTCATTCGTGGTACCATGGTTCATATCGTTGTTTAAACGACTAAGGGAGTAGACACCATGGAAGAGGCCTATCGTCAAGCACGCAAGCGCGGCGAGCAGGGACGCCGTCGCGCCATCAGCCAAAGCGAGCATCCATACCTTACAGACCTCGATAGCTTGGTTGCTCAGCTCCCCTTAGGTCAGCGAGTGAGCGTCGGCCTGCGGGATATTCCGCTCGAAATGGTCGTCGGCACGGTCACCAAAGGCCGTCAGTCCGCCTTTTCATGCAACTTTATGCCCCTGCTGCCGTTTAACACCGAGTTCGCCCGCAAGTGGTCCAACCTCTACGACATCCAGGTAACTGAGGGCTATCGCGACCCCATCATCGTCACCGAGTTCATGCATCGGTTCTATGTCCAGGAAGGCAACAAACGCGTCAGTGTCCTCAAATTCCTAGATGCCCCGACGGTTTCGGCCAAGGTCACCCGTCTTTACCCCGGCACATGGGATTCCGTCGAAAGCCGCCTGTACGGTGAGTTCTGCGCGTTTTGGCGCGTCTGCCCCCTATACGAGATCGAGTTCTCGCGTGAGGGAAGCTACGAAACGCTCGCGAAGATGCTCGGTCAGAACCTTATCGAAAAATGGCCGCAGAAAAAGGTCGACTACCTGCGCCACACTTTCCTGCTCTTTAAGCGTGCCTACCTTCGCGCAGGCGGCGATCACCTGGACATTACGCCCGCCGACGCCATGCTCGTCTACCTCAATGTGTACAACCAGGACCGCCTGCTGGATACGCCGACGGATATCGTCGTAAACCGCCTGTGCAAGATCTGGCGCGAGCTGGTCATTGCCGGCAAAAATGACGAGGACAAGGTCGATCTTGTCGAAGCACCGAGCGTCGACGAGGAGGAGACGCCCGCCAAGTCCACCTCTGGCGTGCTCAACTTCTTTATGGGCAAGACCGTCTACTCGACGGCCAACCCCCTGCGCATCGCCTTTATCCATGAGTTCCCCTGTGCGACGTCGAGCTGGGACAGCCTGCACGACCAAGGGCGTCAGTATCTCGATGAGCACTTTGGCGGTATCGTGCGCACCGAGGCGTTCGAGGACTCTCACGATCCGGATGTGTTCTACGCCGCCGTGGAAACGGCTGTCAAACATGGAGCAAACGTCATCTTCTCGACCTCGCACCGCCTGATGGAATACACGCTCAGGGCTGCCGTTGAGTATCCCCGGGTTCGGTTCCTCAACTGCTCTATCGGCCTTCCCCATCAAAGCGTCCGTTCGTACTTTGGCAAGATGTACGAGGCCAAGTTTCTGCTGGGCGCCCTTGCGGCCAGCATGGCGGACAACCACCGCATCGGTTACCACGCGTCGGTCTTCGCCTCGGGCGCACTCAGCGAGATCAACGCCTTTGCGATTGGCGCCTCGCTGCTCGACCCGCGCGCGCAGGTCATCCTCACCTGGGGCGATGTTCCCGCCGGTGGTCTTGCCGAAGCCATGTGCCGCGAAGGCGTAAGCGTCATGACCGGAGCTGACATGTCAAAGTCGCTCGAAGACCCAACGGCCTACGGGCTTCACCGCTTGGTCGACGGCAAAGTCACCGGCATCGCCATGCCCGTATGGAACTGGGGCCGTTACTACGAGCTCATCGTTCGCAGCCTTCTTCACGGCACGTGGGACGAGACCAGCGACGACAACCAAGTGCGCGCTGTCAACTACTGGTATGGCATGAGCTCCGGCGTTATCGACATCCGTTACGCTCCGGGCCTACCCTACCAAACGCGCAAACTCGTGCAGCTGCTCCGCAACGGCATTGTTGAGGGATCCATCAACCCCTTTGGCGGCGAGCTCCACAGCCAGAACGGCGTGGTACAGATAGAAGGCTTCCCTCCGCTGCCGAGCACGCAGATTGTCGAGATGAATTGGCTGGCGGACAACGTGGTAGGCACCATTCCGCAGCTCGACGATGAGCCGAAAGTTCCTGCCCTATGAAAATCCTTGCCATAGCCGATACCGAAGAACGATGCCTTTGGGAGTGCTTTCGCAAGGAACGCTTTGAGGGAGTCGACCTGATTTTGTCCGCCGGCGATCTGGACCCGGACTATCTTGAGTTTTTGGTTACGGTCATCAACAAACCGCTCATCTACGTGCGCGGCAATCACGATGACCGCTACGCACGTCATGCACCGGGCGGATGTATCTGCGTAGAAGACAGCGTGTACACGTACCGAGGGATTCGCATTGCAGGCCTTGGCGGGTCCATGCGTTATCGCGACGGCGCCAACATGTACACCGAACGCGAGATGTCCAAACGCATGCGTAAGTTGTCGCGTAAGGTTAGGATGGTCGGCGGGTGCGACATTCTGCTTACCCATGCACCCGCCGCCGGTATGGGTGATCTGGACGATCTGCCGCATCGAGGGTTTGAGTGCTTTAACACGGCGCTTGAGTCCTGGGGGCCCGACTATATGGTGCATGGGCATGTACACCAAAGCTACGGTTACGATTTTCAGCGCGAGCGGCAGCATGTGTGTGGAACAACGATCATCAACGCCTGCGGCTATACACAGTTTGAGCTCGACCAGACGCGCTACCCCATCCGTGGCTGGCAGGCAGCCTGGCTCAATTCGCAAACCATGCGCCGCGAGCTCAAACGCCACGATGCCATCGAGTCCTCAACAGCCAGAACACCCTGGTAACCACCTCAAAGAGGACACTGTCCCCTTTGAGGTGGTTTTGACGCGATAGCAAGAAACCCGGTCCTGTACGAGGCAGAACCGGGTTTCTTTAGCAATGCTTGCTTTGCTCAGGCAGTAACTAAAAGTTACTCAGCCAGGAAGTCGCGCTGGACAGCGGGATCGACCTTGACGCCAGGGCCCATGGTGGAAGACACGGAGATGGACTTGACGTACTTGCCCTTAGCAGAAGAGGGCTTGACGCGCAGGATCTCGGTGTACAGGGCAGCATAGTTCTCGACGAGCTGCTGCTCGGAGAAGGACTTCTTGCCCAGGGGCACGTGGCAGATGCCGTAACGGTCGGCGCGGTACTCAACGCGGCCGGCCTTGAGCTCGGAGACCATCTTGGCGACGTCCATGGTCACGGTGCCGAGCTTGGGGTTCGGCATGAGGCCACGGGGACCAAGGATCTTACCGATGCGGCCAACCTTGGCCATCATGTTCGGCGTAGCGATAGCGGCGTCGAAGTTGATCTCGCCCTTCTGGATCTGGGCGACGAGCTCGTCGGAACCGATGATGTCGGCGCCGGCAGCCTCGGCCTCGCGAGCCTTCTCGCCCTCGGCGAAGACGGCAACACGAACGGTCTTGCCGGTGCCGTGGGGCAGAGAGATGGAACCACGGATGTTCTGGTCAGCCTTACGAGTATCGATGCCCAGACGGAAATGGGCCTCGACGGTCTCGTCGAACTTGGCGGTGTCGAGCTCCTTGATGAGCTTGGCAGCCTGAAGGGGGGTGTAGAGCGTGGCGCGGTCGATCTTCTCGGCAGCAGCGTTATAGCTCTTACCATGCTTAGCCATGTGCATTACCTCCTGTGGTTAAACGGGCTTATGCCCTCCCACATCGTATCGTGTGCCCTATTGCACACATATAACGGGCGCCCCGGTCGGGGCACCCATCATTACCTAAAGAAATCGCTACTCAGCGATGGTGACGCCCATGGAACGGGCGGTACCGGCGATGATCTTCTTGGCGGCGTCAATGTCGTTGGCATTGAGGTCCGGCATCTTGATCTCGGCGATCTTGGTGAGCTGCTCCTGGGAGAGCTGACCAACCTTGTCGGCCTGGGGCTTAGCAGAACCAGACTTGAGGTTCAGCTCCTTCTTGATGAGGTGAGCCGCCGGCGGGGTCTTGGTGATGAAGGAGAAGGACTTATCCTCGTAGACAGAGATCTCAACGGGGATGATGTCGCCCTTCTTGTCCTGCGTCTCGGCGTTAAAGGCCTGGCAGAACTGCATGATGTTCACGCCAGCAGCGCCCAGGGCGGGGCCGACGGGAGGAGCGGGGTTAGCGGCACCAGCAGGAATCTGGAGCTTAATGACGTTGGCAACCTTCTTCTCAGCCATGGTCATTCCTTTCGAATCACGAGTGTGAAGTACTTGCTATATCGTAAGCACGCACGTGTTAGAAGCACTCCTGAGATGAGCAGTCACAGAAGAAGCACGCTCGCGCGAACGGACGAAAACTTAAGCGATGACAGCGACCTGGTTAAAGTCGAGCTCGACCGGCGTCTCGCGGCCAAAGATCATCAGCGTGACCTTGAGCTTGCCAGCCTCGGTGTTAACCTCGGAGACCTTGCCATCAAAGTCGGTAAGCGGGCCATCGGTGACGCGGACGGACGTGCCGACCTGAATATCAACCGAGGTGCGCTTGGGCGAATCGCCCTTACCGGGACGACGAGTCATCTTGTTGTACTCGTCGCGGGAAAGCGGAGCGGGCTTGCCGTTGCCGCCCAGGAAACCGGTGACGCCAGGCGTGTTACGAACGCACGTCCAAGCATCGTCATCCATCTCCATGCGGACCAGGACATAACCCGGGAAGATCTTGGAATCCTTGGTCTCGCGCTTGCCACCCTCTTTAATCTCGGTGACGCGCTCCATAGGAATCTCGATATCAAAGATACGGTCCTGCATGCCCATGGTCTCGATACGATGCTCGAGATCGGACTTAACGCGGTTCTCGTATCCAGAGTAAGTGTGAACGACGTACCAACGCTTAGACATGGTTTAGCCCCTCAATCCAGAGAACAGAGCAAGAGCCTCGCCAAAGCCAGCATCGAGCAGAGCGATGACGACGCCGACGACGATCAGAGAAGCGCAAACGACGACCGAGTAGTTCACGAGCTCCTTCTTATCGGGCCACGTGACACGCTTCATCTCGGACTTGACCGAAGCGAAATACTTCTTGGTGCGGGCGAAGAAACCAGGCTTCTCGTTCTTCTTGGACTTCGCAGCCTTCTCGTTCTTCTTGGCAACGGCCTTCTTGGCCTCAACCTTGGAGTTGGCGACAGCGTTGTTGGCAGTCGCCTGCTGCTGAGCCTTCTTCTTGTTCTTCTTGTTGGCCATTTGGGTTACCTCCGCGCAATGCGCTTATACATGAGTAAACCGTAAGCCCCCAATTGGGAGCTTACGGAATAATGACTGGCACGCCAGGAAGGACTCGAACCCTCAACACTCGGTTTTGGAGACCGATGCTCTACCAATTGAACTACTGGCGTATGTGACTAGAGACTAGCGAGTCTCTTTGTGCAACGTGTGGTGACGGCACCAGGGGCAATACTTCTTGATCTCCATACGATCAGGCATGGTCGACTTGTTCTTGGTGGTCGTATAGTTGCGGCGCTTGCACTCAGTGCACGCAAGAGTAACTAGAGTACGCATGTATCCTGAACCTTTCATTTCCGCCCCGTACGGGCACGAGTTGATACTTTATCAGCTCTACGTAAGTGCTGTCAACGAAAACCTCGAATCAATTGGTTCTCGGTGAACCCATTCATATTTGGAACACATCAATGGAGCCAACGAGATCTAATCGACGGTGCACCCAGGACCATTATCGATCCTCTCGACACCAGCAACGGCTCAATATTCATTGCAGAAAAGAACCCGGCACCCATATAAGTGCCGGGTTCTCTAAGTCAGCTATATCAAAGAGCTAATTTACTCAATGATCGTGGAGACGATGCCCGAACCGACGGTGTGGCCACCCTCGCGGATAGCGAAGCGCAGACCCTCCTCCATGGCGATCGGGTGGATGAGGTCGCCCTCGATGGTGATGTGGTCACCAGGCATAGCCATCTCGGTGCCCTCGGGGAGCTTGACCGTACCGGTAACGTCGGTGGTACGGAAGTAGAACTGAGGACGATAACCATCGAAGAACGGGGTGTGACGGCCGCCCTCCTCCTTGGTCAGAACGTAGATCTCGCCGGTGAACTTGGTGTGCGGGGTAACCGAACCGGGCTTGCAGAGAACCTGGCCGCGCTCGATATCCTCACGCTTGATGCCGCGGAGCAGCAGACCGACGTTGTCGCCAGCCTCGCAGAAGTCCATGGACTTACGGAACATCTCGATACCGGTAACGACGGTGTTCTGGGTATCCTTGATGCCGACGATCTCGACGGGCTCGTTGAGCTTGAGCTCACCGCGCTCGACACGGCCGGTAGCAACGGTGCCACGGCCGGAGATGGTCATAACGTCCTCAACGGCCATCAGGAACGGGAGGTCGTTGTTACGAGCAGGCGTCGGGATGTACTCGTCGACGGCCTTCATGAGCTCGCGAATGGCGTCCATCCACTTGGCGTCGCCCTCGAGAGCGCCCAGAGCGGAGCCACGGATGACGGGGATGTCGTCGCCGGGGAAATCGTACTCGGAGAGGAGCTCACGGGTCTCCATCTCGACGAGGTCGATGAGCTCGTCATCGTCGACCATGTCGCACTTGTTCAGGAAGACGACGATGTAGGGAACGCCGACCTGACGGGCGAGCAGGATGTGCTCGCGGGTCTGAGCCATGGGGCCGTCGGTAGCAGCGATGACCAGGATAGCGCCGTCCATCTGAGCAGCGCCGGAGATCATGTTCTTGACGTAGTCAGCGTGGCCCGGGCAGTCAACGTGAGCGTAGTGACGGGCAGCGGTCTCGTACTCAACGTGGGAGACGGAAATCGTAATGCCGCGCTCGCGCTCCTCGGGAGCCTTGTCGATGTTCTCGAACGCAGTGAAGTCAGCCTTGCAGCCCTCGGTCTCGGAGAGAACCTTGGTGATGGCAGCGGTCAGCGTGGTCTTGCCGTGGTCGACGTGACCAATGGTGCCGATGTTAACATGCGGCTTAGTGCGCTCAAACTTCTCTTTGGCCATAAAGCCCTCCTCTTAACAGGTCGTCCCCGGACGGGACTTTGCCTTTATACCATAGTGGCCTCTCAACATACTATTGAGAAGCCACCGTGTTACCTATGGTAGCGGTGACTGGATTCGAACCAGTGACGCCACGGGTATGAACCGTGTGCTCTAACCAACTGAGCTACACCGCCGGATGGAGCCTGCAACCAGACTTGAACTGGTGACCTCTTCGTTACCAACGAAGTGCTCTACCGACTGAGCTATACAGGCACTTGACGGGTGGGAGCTATAGGATTCGAACCTATGTAGGCAGAGCCAACGGGTTTACAGCCCGTCCCCATTAACCACTCGGGCAAACTCCCAATCGTTCAAGTATCCGCAGGTCCTTTGGTCTTTTGGACCGCCGCCCCCGCGAACGAAAAAGATAATACGATGCAACCTTGGGGGCTGTCAACGAAAACCTCTAGATACACGGTGCCGGGCGTATCTATATAGCTGTGACCTGCGGTTTTGTTGAGTTTGGATATGAAGGACGGTGGATTTGGCTACTGAGGTGACGTTTCCCAAGGTAACACTTTGCTGTAGTGGAGTACACCTTCAGTATCGAACTTCGATACCAGCTTATTTGCACCTATATATAGGTCGAGATCGGGGCTTCCACGCCACGATCGAGCGTGGATTATCTCCCACTTTTAGCGCGGCTTCGAGTCCAAAGTGGGAGATTATCCACCCTCGTATGTCCGGAAATCCTCACTCGACCAGGATGACTGGGACCGGTCCGGCCTTTGTCTCGATCTGTAACAGTAAGAGGGTTATTCCTCCCCCATCTGTTACAGATCGAGATATTACGCAGAGACACCAGCTTACGTCTCATTCTGTAACAGTAAGAACGGTTTTCAGCCTCTTCGTGTTACAGATCGAGATGTTATCGGCCGTCCCTTGGCAATGTCTCGATCTGTAACTATAAGGAGGGTCTTCAGCCCACTCGTGTTACGAATCGAGACAAACCTGAAGCTTGGTTGGCGCCAAACACGCTGACTTATCGACATAAATAGAAACGGGCCCTGTCCCACAAGGGAACAGAGCCCGAAACTCTCATGGAGCCAGTGACAGGAATCGAACCTGCAACCCACTGATTACAAATCAGTTGCGCTACCGTTGCGCCACACTGGCACACTTGGCGCTTTCGCGCGAAGCCTGTTAAGAATAAAGGAATTACGGACGGGGCGCAACAGGCCACACGGCGTTATACAAATATGCAAAATCCAGCAACAACAGGTACCAGGCCCGTTCATTTCTGTCGGTTCGCCCTCAATCTCAAAACCATTCGTCAGAACGAATAGTTTTAATTACAATTGCTATATATAAAACTATTCGTTTTGACGAAGGGTTTCGTGATGCTTACTACCAAGGAAGCCGCCGAGCTGCTCGGCATCACTCCGCGCAGGGTGCAGGAGCTCATAAAAAACGGAGCACTTGATGCCCGCAAGGCTTCTGGTGTATGGCTCATCGACAAAGACAGCGTCGACACGCGACTCCGTTCCGTGACCAAAACGGGGGGACGTCCCCGCCGCGGCCACGGTAAGAGCGAGATCGCGTTCACCCTCATGAATCGCACGCACGAAGTCGCTCAGCTGGTCTACAGCACATCGCGAAAAGACTTTACCCATATCGGCGCCGACATCGATTACGCCCACGCCCCTATTGGAGTATTTGGCCCTAATAGCCCCATATCGCTCGACTCTTTCCGCACTTGGTGGCGTGGCCGCGGTATCCCGCTCGCACGCATTGGGCTAGCCTCCCTGCTTGCAGAAGCCGCAGTTGATGTTCCCGATGAACTCGTACAGCGAAATCTTGGCCTCTCCTTATCCGACCAGTATTGGATTAGGCCCCAAGACTCCGGTCTCGCGTGGAAAGATATCAATTTCTTCAATAATGCTTTTGATGACGTCTCGCTAACCATTGCACCCTTCGCCCCAGAGGGCAAGGCAGCTGCTGCCAAGCCCGACAACACCTCGGACGGCAATCTTCAAAAGTACTGGACATGCGAGGGTGACTGTCGAATCCTCCACAAGGCAGGTGCGCATCTAAACCAGGAACCCTATAACGAGATGGTGGCGACCGCACTCCACCGTCGCATCCTAAACGCCTGCGATTATGTGCCTTACTCGCTCGAAGGCGCGGGTACTTCCGCCTTGAGCACATGCAATGTCTTCTTAACTGACGAAGAAGAATATGTCCCTGCGTTCTATGTAAACCAGCATGCAAATGCAGACGAGCGACTAACCGATTACGAACGGTATGTAGCAAACTGCGAAGAGCTTGGAGCGACAGATATAAAAGACGCCCTTGACCGCATGATCGTGTGCGACGACATCATCGCCAACTATGACCGCCATTGGCGTAACTTTGGCCTTGTGCGAAACGTAAACACGCTAGCCTGCAGACCAGCCCCCATCTTCGATTCGGGCTCATCACTCTGGTGCAACATATCACTAGAAGAGCTTAGGGCGGGAGAGCACAGTTTTACCAGCGCACAATTTCATTCAAGCCCCGCCAAACAAATGTTGCTCGTCGAGGACATGGGCTGGTTTGACGGCGACAAACTCGAAGGCTTCGTTGACGAGGCAATCGAGATTCTGTCCAGAAACGACGCGCTCACGGCAAGGCTACCATATCTAAAAGAGGCGCTTACATGGCGCCTCCGTAGAATGATCGACATCGCTGAATGGAGTTAGCGAGACAGCGTCGCGCCGTCAGCTCCCCTACCGTCCGCGCAGGGCCTTGAGCTTGGCCAGGGCATCGGGGCTCAGGCGGCTGCCCAGGGTCATCTTGATCTGCGGAGCTTCCTCTGCCTCGTGAACGTCGTTATCGATCTGTTTGATCTCGTCCACCAGCATGCGGCTCGATATGCGCGTGACACCCTTGCCCATGACGACGGCCTGAATCGTGCCGTCGCTCGACACCACGGAGCACGCGCGGCCTTCCTCGCGTGCCTCGATGCAGAGCTTCTGCACCACGGTATCGGCCGATACGCCCGTCGGCGAAAACTCGATGCGCACGCCACGGGCCGGCAGGTTGGGGCGCTCGCTGGAGATATTGCCCGCACCGTCAAACACGATCACGGCCTCGTAGCGGCCCTGGGCAAACGCCGCAACATCGTTGATGAGCGCGGTGCGCGCCATATCGTGAACGTCGCTGGAATACGGATCGTCGGAATGGTCGTACACGAGCTTTTCGTAGCGCGGCGTGCAGTGGATCACGTTGTAACCGTCGACCACCAGCAGCTCAGGCTTATTGGAGTGCACCGTCGAGACTGGGTCGGCGATAGCCTGCGCAAACGCATTGCCGCCCACGCCATAGGTCGCAGCCGAAACAATCGGCTTGGCCGAGCCCTCGCCAAAGCGCTTGGCCTTGGACTTGGCGCGGTTCTTCTTGGACATGCGCTACTCCTCCCCCATGAGCTCGCCGGCATTGCGGCGCAGCCACTCAAAGCACAGCGCCGTTGTCGCCTGGGCCACGTTGAGACTCTCGGTCATGCCGCGCTGGGGAAGCTTGGTCAAAAAGTCGCATTTCTCAAGCACCAGGCGCGAGATGCCGTCGCCCTCGGAGCCCATGACGAGTGCCACGCGGCCCTCGAAGGGAGCATCCCAGCAGCTGCCCTCGGCGTGCTCGGAAGCACCGCCCACCCAAAAGCCAGCGGCCTTGAGGTCATCGAGCGCACGGGCGATATTGGGAACCTGTGCGATAGGCAGGTGCATGACAGCACCGGCAGAAGTCTTGTAGCTGCCGACGGTCACGCCGGCGGCGCGCTTGTTGGCAATGATGACGCCCGCCGCGCCCACGACCTCGGCAGAGCGCACGATGGCACCAAAGTTACCGTCGTCGGTCACATGATCGAGCACGACGACGAGCGCCGGTCCGTCACCCGCGCGGCCGAGGATGTCGGCGACGTCGGCATAGGGGAAGTTGCCAACCTCGAGCGCAATACCCTGGTGAGCGCCATGGCTCGACAGCGCATCGAGCTGCGCGCGCGGCACATACTTAATGCGGACGCCCGCGGCATTGAGGTCATCGATCAGGCGCGACAAGGCGGCATCGCGCTCCCCGCCCTCGGCAATGAGCGCGCACTTGATGGGAAAACCAGTGCGTAGCGCCTCGGCGGCAGCACGACGACCTTCGATAAATTCGCCCTTGGGAACCTGGACGTTATCGCGGCTACGCTCGCGCTGCGGGCGAGCAGCCTGTGATCGTTCGCGCGGGCCCTTGGGAGTGGCAGCGCGGTCGTTGCGGCGAATCGGACGCGAGCCAGAAGCAGCCTGCTTGCCTCCACGCGGTGCACGCTTGCGATTGTCGGCCATAAAGCGACCTCCTAAATACAACTATCAAATGAAACAAATAGACCGACCGCCCGAGGTGCGGCAGATTGCCTTGAAAGAGGAGGGCATTGACCTTGAGGTCATGCCCGACGATTGAAAGGCAAGGTGCCGTGGCTCGGGCGGTCGGTACGGGTTTTCCAAGTGCCCGAGATTGCCGTGAAAGAGGAGCGACGCGTACTTGAGTACGCGAGCGACGGTTTGAACGGCAAGGTCGGGTGCTTGGGAAACCCGCGGGGATTAGAGAGATTTGATACGGGTGCCGGCGGCCGTATCCTCGATCGTCAGCCCGAGGTCCTTGAGCTGGTCGCGGATGGCGTCGGCCAGATCCCAGTTCTTGGCGGCACGGGCCTCGGCACGGGCCTCGAGAATCTTGGCAGCGGCCTCGTCCACGTCGTCACCCGTGTAGGCAACCAAACCGGCGGCAACGCCCAGCAGGCCCAGCGGCAGCTCGACCTTGGGCTCGGGAAGCTCGACGCCAAGCGTATCGAGCAGCTCGGTCAGCGTGTCGGCGGCGGCAAGCGCGGCGGCCTTGTCGGCAGCGTCGCCCGCCTGCTCCAGGTACTGGTTGCACTCGGTCACAAAGCCAAAGACGGCACCCATGGCACCAGCGGTGTTAAAGTCGTCGTCCATGCACTCCTTAAAGGTGGCACGGGTCTCGGCGGCCTTGGCGGCAAACGCCTCGGATGCTGCCTCATCGGCATCGGCCGTCGCATGGTTCGCGGCCCAGCGCAGGTTCTCGACCGTACCGGCGATACGCGTGAGCGAGTTCTCGGCACCCTCCAGGCGCTCCCAAGAAAAGTCGAGCGGCGAGCGATAGCTCGTCTGCAGCATCAGCAGGCGCAGGGCGGCAGCGGAGTGCTGCTCGAGGACCTCGGCCAGCGTAAAGAAGTTGCCGAGCGACTTGGACATCTTCTCGCCGTCTACCAGCAGCATGCCCGTGTGCATCCAGGTGTTGGAGAAGCCCTGGTGCCAGGCGCAGGTGGCCTGAGCGCACTCGTTCTCGTGATGCGGGAAGGCAAGGTCGGAGCCGCCGCCGTGGATGTCGATCGGAGTGCCCAGATAGCGATGCACCATGGCGGCGCACTCGGTGTGCCAACCGGGACGGCCCTCGCCCCAGGGGCTCGGCCAGCTGGGCTCGCCGGGCTTGGCGGCCTTCCACAGGGCAAAGTCGAGCGGGTCGTTCTTGTCCTCGTTCTCCTCGATGCGCGCGCCAACCATCAGGTCGTCGATGTTGCGGCCCGAGACCTGACCATAGTTGGGATCGCTGCGCACGGCAAAGTACACGTCGCCGTTATCGGCGGCATAGGCATGGCCCTGCTCGATAAGCGTCTTGATCATGGCGATCATGGGGCCGATCTCTTTGGTGGCACGAGGACGCACATCCGGATCGAGCACGTTGGCGGCGCGCATGACGCCGATGAACTTGTCGGAGAACTCCGTTGCGACCTCGGCGGCAGTGCGGCCCTGCTCGTTGGCGCGCTTGATGATCTTGTCATCGACATCGGTGAGGTTCTGGGCGAATGTGACCTCGTAGCCGCTCGCGATGAGCCAGCGGCGGATCACGTCAAAGCTGATGAACGTGCGGGCATTGCCGATGTGGATGTTGTCGTAGACCGTGGGGCCGCACACGTACATGCGGACCTTGCCGGACTCGATGGGCTGGAACTCTTCCTTTTTATGGGTAGCGCTGTTGTAGATACGCATTCGTTACTCCTTAACGGTTTTCTGTAGCAGGCAGACGGCCCAGGCGCCGATTCCCTCGCCCTGACCTTCCCAACCGAGCTTTTCGGTCGTAGTGGCGGCGACGCCCACGTTTTCGACGTCAACGCCCAGGGCATGGGCGAGGTTGGCGCGCATGGCATCGCGGTGCGGGGTGATCTTGGGTTGCTGACAGGCAATGGTGCAATCGGCATCGACAAACTCAAAGCCCAGCTCACGCGCATAGTCCATTACGCGGGCAAGCAGCACCATCGAATCGGCACCCTCGTAGGCAGGGTCGGTATCGGGAAACAGTTTGCCGATGTCTCCCCCGCGGCAGGCGCCCAGAATGGCGTCGGCCAAGGCGTGCGCGAGCACATCGGCATCCGAGTGGCCCATCAGGCCGCGCTCGTAGGGAATGTCGACACCGCCGATGATACATCGACGCCCCTCCACCAGACGGTGAACGTCGTAGCCATGGCCAATGCGCAGGTTACTGAACATGGGGAAGGTCCTCTCCCTCGGCCATGCGGCCAAGCAGAATCGCGGTTACGGGACGCAGGTCCTCGGGCACCGTCACCTTAAGGTTATCGCGTGGGCTCTGGACGCAGCGGACGCGCCCACCCATGCGCTCGACCAGCGACGAATCATCGGTACCGATAAAGCCCTCGGCAATGGCTGCAGCGTGGGCGCGCTTCATAGCATCGACGCTAAAGATCTGCGGCGTCTGCGCTGCCCAGTAGAGCTCACGCGGCGGCGTCTCGACGATATTATCGCCGTCAACGATCTTGAGCGTGTCGATCGCGGGCTGACCGCACACGACACCGTCGAGGGCACGGTCGCTCACGAGCACGTCGATAGCGTGGTCGATGGCCTCGGTCGTAATGAGCGGACGAGCGCCGTCGTGGATGGCGACATATTCGAAACCCGCCGGAACCGCATGCACGCCGGCACGGGTGGAATCCTGACGGGTATCGCCGGCATCGACAAAGCTGATGGGCGTGTCATAGTCAAACGGGTCGATGGCCAGGCGGCGCATCTCGGCACGGCGCTCGGCAGGGCAAACCACGACGATATGGCCGACCTTATCGCTACGATCGAACGCGCGGATGGACCAGCTCATGAGCGGACGGCCCGCCACGTTAACGAGCTGCTTGCCGCCGGGATTTCCAAAGCGCTGGCCGCTGCCGCCGGCAACGACCACGGCGCATACGGGCGCCATTATGCGTTCCCCTGTTTGGTACCCTTCATGCGGTACAGGGAGTCCGCAAGAATGGCAGGGTTGTTGACGCCAAAGTCGCCCAGGCGCTCCGGGTCCTCGCTAATGTCATCCATGAGCTCCTGCAGCGAGCCATACTCGTCGACGATCTTCTCGGCCACGCCGTCGCGCACGACGGACACACGCGAAAGCGTGCGCAGGCCCAGCGGCGTCATGACGGAGTCCTCGTCCAAGTCGTCGTAACCCAGAACTGCCACCACGTGCTGCGGGTCGGACAGGTCCTTAGGCGTCATACGGGCAAGCTCAGCGCGAATCTTCTCGGCGTTGGCCTCAGAGGAATCGCTTGCGTAGTCGCGGATCATCAAGTCGTATTCGGTATCCATGCTGGAGCCCGCGAGCTGCTCGAGCTGCATCTGCACGAGCTTGCCCTGGTTACCCAGCTTGACAATGCAATCCTTAAGCTCGGTCTTTGCCTGCTGCATAATCTCGAAGCTCGAGAAAATACCGGTAATGTCGGCGAGCGTAACGTAGTCGTCGAGCTCAAGGGCTGTCAGGCGCAGCAAGGAGCGATCGAGCGACTGACGAGTGGTCTGAAGCGTGGCGACGAGCTGGTTGACCGAGCTCATGATGGTAGTGACGGGCTGGATCTCATAGCTCTTACCGTGGACGTACACGTTGACGACGGCACGACGGGCCGAAACCGAGATCACGATGGCATCGGTGAGCACCGACATGCGAGCGGCAGTACGGTGACGCATGCCCGTCTCACTCGTGGCAAGCGAGGGATCGGGATTGAGGTGGAAGTTGGCGCGCAGGATCTGGGTGAGGTCGCCATCGATAACGATGGCGCCGTCCATCTTGGAAAGCTCGAACAGGCGGTTCGAGGTAAACGAAATGTTGAGCGGGAAGCCGTCGTTACCGGCAGCGAGCACGTTTTCGGTGTCGCCGACGCAGATAAGGGCGCCCAAGTGACCAGCAATGATCATGTCGAGGGCGGTGCGGATCGGCTGGCCGGGGGCAGTCAGGCGAATGGCCTGTTCCATACGCTTTTGCAGCTCGTTCTTATCCAAGGCATCGCTCCCATCGTATACGCTCCATAAACGCTAAATAGTTTCTCACGGTTTGTCCCTGCGGCGCTTGCGAAATCCGATGCTTACAGAATGAGCGAACACAGCTGAGAGCCCAACCCAAATCAGCTGTTCATGTGGTAGCATCGGGATTCGCATAAATGAGGGAGTAGTCGCGTGATCGGGTTCGCCTCCGGTGGCGCGGCAAGTCAACACACTGGCCGATGCGGCCTGGCTTGCCTTAATGAACGAGACTCGTGGCTGTGCGCGCAACGCGTACGCCACGGGTCTTTTTTGTTACTCCCCCAAGAGGTACACGCGGGCCCGCCCGCAGAGAGGGAGCCAGACTATGGGACTCGCAGAGCTTGTGTTGCTCGCTATCGGCCTTTCTATGGACGCTTTTGCCGCATCCATCTGCAAGGGCCTTGGCATGAAAAGGATCAACCTTAAGGTCGCCGTGATACTCGGCCTGTTCTTTGGCGGTTTCCAGGCCGGCATGCCCGTAATTGGGTGGGCCCTTGGTAGCCAGTTCATGGGCATCATCAGCCCCATCGACCACTGGATCGCCTTTATCCTGCTCGCCTTTATCGGCGGCAAGATGCTGTGGGAAGCCTTTACTGAGGACGAGAACGAAGGCGACGGCAAGGATGCCGAAAAGATCGACCTGGGCGAATATCTAATCCTTGCCATCGCCACCTCGATTGACGCGCTTGCCGTGGGCATCTCGTTTGCCGCGCTCTCGGTCGATATCGTTCCCGCCGTGTCGCTCATTGGCATCACGACCTTTGTCTTCTCCGTTGCCGGCGTAGCGATCGGCCACACCTTTGGCGCGCGCTACGAAAAGCCCGCCACCATCGTGGGTGGCGTCGTGCTCGTCCTCATCGGCCTCAAGATTTTGCTGGAGCATCTGGGGATTTTGGCGCTGTAAAACACCCTTCAAAACTAAACGTCCGGATGAGGCCTCATGCAGAGTTTTGCATGAGGCCTTTTCATGCAGACTTTTGCATGTCATACTATGATGCAAAAGTCTGCACGTTAGGAGATCGCCGTGGATACCCTTCCCATCACCACACCGCGCCAAGCTGGCATCTACGTGCGCCAGGCACGCGAGACTCAGGGTCTCACCCGTGCCGCCCTCGCCAAAAAGGCCGGTGTTTCGGAGCGCCTGCTCGCATCGCTCGAGCTAGGAGACGCCACCGGCATTCGACTCGACAAGTTGCTGGCGATTTTCGACGCTCTTGGACTGGCACTCGCAGCACAAGGGGATATCGGCGAAGCGAAAAACGAGCGACCAGTCGACGCCCCGCATGCCAATCCGCTGCCTCGCAGCATCCCCAGGCGCCATCACACTCAACGTCCTCATCATCGCAACCGTCGTAGTACCGCCATTTCGGCTCTTCCAGATGTCCCCTTTACATCCGCACTCTACGACGAGGTCTTCGCCGATTTCGCCATGTCCAATCTCGGAGTCTCGATTGCCGCAAACGCATCTAGCAAAACCAAGCCCGAAGGGGAATAGCCAATGGCCAGAACATCACTTCGGACCATTATTTGCGGCGTGCCTGCTGGAACGCTCACGCAAGATGAGAACGGTCTTATCAGCTTTACCTACGATCATGACTATGACGGGCCAGCCCTATCGACCAACATACCCGTATCGAATCGCGCATACGGACAACAGGTCATGAATCCGTACCTGTTTGGCCTTCTACCCGACAGCGAGGACCAACGAAAAGCGATTGCCGCGGAATTCGACGTTAGGCCCAACAATCCCATCGCACTACTCAGCCGTATCGGACTCGACTGTCCGGGCGGCGTGCAATTTTGTGCCGAAGAAGATATCGACGCCGTCTTGCATCGCACTGGCGAATACCGCCCTATAGACGACCACGAGATTGCCTTGCGCCTCAAGTCGATCAGGGATGACCGCGAGACATCGTGGATGGGCTTAGATGAAAGTTGGTCACTTGGAGGCAACCAGGGCAAGTTCGCACTCGCGCTCATAGACGGTCGCTGGTGCGAATGCCTAGGCTCCTCGCCCACGACGCATATTTTCAAAAATGGTGTTATCGGATTTAAACTCGAGGCTCTTAATGAGTTTGTCTGCATGAAAAGCGCCCAGCGCGCGGGTATCGCAACGGCGAACGTTGAGTATCGCTTATTTGAGGACGAACCCGCCCTCATTGTTGAGCGATATGACCGTGTGAAAGTCAAAGACGGAACAATCATGCGTCTACACCAAGAAGACCTCTGTCAGGCTCTTGGAGTGATGCCCGCTCAAAAGTACACGGCAGACGGCGGCCCGACCGCACGCGATATTCAGGAACTCCTCGTCAATACGAGCCACCATCAACTTAACCTGTATCTGTTTACGCAGATTCTCTTCTTTAACGCCATCATCGGCGCACCGGACGCGCATGCGAAGAACTATTCCCTGCTTCTTGGAAACGGCGACACAGCTATGATGGCCCGTATGTATGACGTTGCATCGGGGCTGGCATACGAACGTATGCGGCGAAAAGCGCGCCTCGCCATGAGCGTTGGCGGCGAAAATCGTGTGGGGCGAATCGGTCCAGGCGCTATCCGCCGATACCACGGTATGGGCGATCCCGCGCTGGAGGCGGCGCTTACCGATGCCGGGCTATCCGAGAAGTTTTGCTTTGCGACCATGATGGACCTCGCCTACGAGGTACCCATTTGCATGGAAGAGGTCATGGACGAATACGCCGACCTGCCCGGCATGGCGGACCTGCGCGAGCATATGCTCGGCCCCGTCCGCGAAAACTGCCAGCGCACCCTCGACCTCATCAGGGCAGAAATGGACTAGGTGACCGTAATTTCGCAATTATCAAACAAAAGAGGGGGGTGTTCCTATAGTTTTGTCAACTGGGCAATGCTGTTTTCGAGATTGAATCGCGACATGCT
Organism: Collinsella sp.; assembly: GCA_036304065.1. Lineage (GTDB taxonomy): Bacteria > Actinomycetota > Coriobacteriia > Coriobacteriales > Coriobacteriaceae > Collinsella. The sequence continues at coordinate 69,007 of JAXIZI010000018.1, forward strand.
AACGCCAGGCCTTTCGGCCGATGGGCTCCAATCTGTTCGGAGCGCTTCGACTAGGCGGCGTAGGGCACCCTGTCC
>JAXIZI010000019.1:0-13125 GCA_036304065.1 Collinsella sp.
AGCCCGCGGATATTAGCTTGCCAGGCAAGCGTCGACTAAACGTGCAGCGTGCGCGGGCCCTCCCGACGGGAAACGAAAAAGCCCGGTTTAAAACCGGGCTCGAACAAACACGCCTATTGACAATGGCTTTCTCATATTAAAAGGTAGGGGGCCCAGAGAGTCCCCTACAACTCGGAATTCTAACGAATCAGTATTACTATCGATGGGCCCAAAGCGGTCAAACCGGAGATGCGATTTCCATAACCATCACTATGCCAGAACAAATTTTCGCTCGGCGAATTGCCCCAGAAAAAGCCAATGTGGCTATCGTCCGCATATGGGTTGTAAGGATTGAAGAACACAATGTCCCCCTTACGAGCCAAACCACTACGTAACAACTCATCAATAGAGTTGAAATAAGTCACGTTCGCACACGTATCGATAGCGTAGCCGTACCAACGATAAGCGTTTACGCAGCCGCCCCTTCCGGGACCTCCACTCCAAGGGGAATGGCTCTGCTCGGCGGCAATGGGAGCTAAATTCCCGCCCGCCTTCATATATGCATGCGATACAAATCCACCACAATTCATGCCCGTATAACCGTCCCAACGCGGATCACCCTTTGGGTACATGCACGTTTCCTGGCTGAGATGCGTGTCGTAGCGTGTTCCACGGTAATAGCCGTCGTTTTCGTGGCTCATAAGCCAATTGACCAAGCTGGACCTATTGACCCCCAAAACAGAACCAGACGTATTCAACCATGCACCACTTGCATTGAAGTAATAGTCAACGCCATCGATTTTCAGCCACCCGTTAGCAAACATGGCACCCGAAGGCTGGAGCCAGTACCACGTACCGCCGTCATTAAGCCATCCAGTTTTCATCTTGAATGTGGAAGGGTCCATCCAATACCACGCACCGTTGACATATTGCCAACCAGACTTAAGGACACCATTGGAAGATGCGTAGTACCAAGTATTGCCACTTTCGTCAGAAGCGTCTTTCGACATAATCCAACCAGACGCCACGTTAACGACACCATTCGCATCCGCATAGAAAACCGCATCTCCAATATGAATCACACCTGGCAATGAAGACGAGTCAGTACGATCAGCGACTACAGGAGATCCATCAGATGAAGTAGGCAACGGCTCGCTCAGTGCTCCAGACGAATTCGCCCATACCATACCATCGTTCAAGTTGATCCAGCACGAAGATGCCATTGCACCGGAATCATAAGAAAAATAGCGCTTGCTTCCTACCGCAAATTCACCAGTACGCATTGCGCCGGATACATCATCAAGGTAATACCAGGCGCTTCCGGACTTTATCCATCGCCCTCGTTGAATAGCTCCGTTTGATGCGGCGTAATACCAAGTACCATCAGCAAGTGCCCAGCCTGTTGCCATGGCACCTGAGCTCGTAAGGAAATAGGTGGACGAGCCCACTTGCACAAAGCCCGTGAGCATAATATGGCTTCCTGGATCCAGGTAATACCAAGAATTCCCTAGAAGTAACCAACCTCCATGCAGTAAGCCGTTGGAGTCAGCGTAATACCAGTTGTTGTCAATAAGTGCCCACTGGGAGGATAGCATGGCCCCTGAACTGTTAAAGATATAAGAGGTGCCATTGCATTCATTCAGCCCGGTGGCCATAGAACCGTCTGCAGGATCAAGCCAGTACCAACGACCCCCATCCGAGAGCCAGCCCTTTACCAGAGCGCCAGAGCCGGAAAAATAATGCCAGACAGAAGCATCAAGATGCCATCCGATAAGCATTGCACCAGAAGAAGAGAATCCATACGTGGCTCCCCCAATCTGCAGCATCGCATCGTGGACCATCTTGCCCTCATCATCCAGCCAATACCAGTTGCTGCCGTCTGAAAGCCAGCCTTTTACCATGGCGCCAGAACCGGAGAAATAACGCCAAGCAGAAGTGGAGCCCGTAGAATCTAGGTACCAGCCGACACGCATTGCGCCCGAAGAGGAGAAGGCATACGTCGCACCCCCGACTTGAACCAACCCATCCTGAGCCATTCGACCTTCGTCGTCGAACCAGTACCAGCTACCGTCTATATGTCTCCAAGAAGAAACAGCGATTGTTCCGTCGGACAAGCCCCAACGCCAAAAACCAGCCCCTTCTTCGGGTGATATCCACCCCTGATGCCAAATAATTTGATTCGAAACCTCGGAAGGGGTCTCATTATCCACCTGAGAGTTCTGCTCGACAGCGAAGGTCGATTCGCGCTGAGCATCAACGCCTGACTCGACAGAAGCAATAGCAACGTTAGATGCGGGACCTTCGTCAGTGTTATTCGAATCAAGGGCGTATAACATCGAGGGCGAACCCAAAAGGAGCCCAAAAGAAATGAGGCCCGAAAAAGCCAGCACTCCGAATGACCATTTCTTCATAACAGCACGGTATCCAATCACGCAGCGGCCCCGTCGCTTCAGGGCAACGGGGCCTCAATCAAAACTAGCTCAGTAATGTGCTAGCCAATTTGCTGGCAGTTTTTGCACTCTCGTGAAGCGCCACGCCTCTGGGCCTCCTGAATAGAGATCTGCGAATAGCCCTTTGCGTCCTTACCAACGGTACGGCACTTATGCGTATGGTAAACATCGCTACCGTTCTTATACCAAACTAAACCGTAGCCCGGAATCCACTTGCCGTCCTCGCCGACATAGTAGGAGCCAACCCAGGCATTCGTAGCCATGGCACCGGAAGACTGGAGGTAGTAGTCGCCGACCCAGGCGTCGTGAGCCATAGCGCCGGAACCGCTAAAGTAGTACCAGGCGCCGCCGACCTGACGCCAGCCGGTGGCCATCGCGCCGGAATCGTCGAACCAGTACCAAACTCCACCAACGTTAGCCCAAGAGTTAGAGGCCATAGCGCCCGAACCTCCGAGCCAATACCACGTGCCGCCATTGCTGAGCCAGCCGGTTGCCATGGCGCCCGAACCGCTCGCATAGTACCAAGAGCCGCCTGCCAAGAACCAGCCAGTGGCCATTGCACCGGAGTCGCCGAACCAGTACCAGGAGCCGCCGAGGCTGCGCCAGCTGTTAGCGACCATGGCGCCCGAGCCGTCGAGGTAGAACCACGTACCGCCGATGTTGAGCCAGCCAGTGACCATCGCACCGGAGGCATTAGTGTAGTACCAGGTACCCGAATCGTTGATCCAGCCAGTCAGCATGACCCCAGATTCGTTGAAATAGTACCAAGCCCCGCCGAGATTATGCCAACCGGTCAATAGCTCACCGTCGGAGGTCGCATAGGACCACTTTCCGTAGATGGAGTCGTAGAACCAGCCACTATGCTGCATGCGGCCATCGGCGTTGGCACCAGGGGTGTTCAGGAAGTAGTTCTTGCCGTCAATCTGAACTCGGCCGTATGCCATATCATGGTTTTCGGGATAGAAGTAATACTTGTCCCCACCGATAGACTGCCAGCCCGACACCGCGGTCCCGTCAGCGCCAAAATAGTACCAGACAGCTTCGTATTCGTTATGCCACTGGTTCGTGACCATGGCGCCAGTTTCGGGATCGAAATAGCGAAGGTTGCCGTCCTCGCACCGAACGAGTCCAGTCTTCGGACGACCGTCGGAACACCATTCCGTAATCGGTCCACCGCCTCCGCCACCGCCAGCAATATCAGCAAATGAGGGCGCCGGGGCAACCGTCATGCAGGCAGCAGCAAATGCAACAACTCCCAGCACTGTTAGTCCGTGCCATCTTTCTCGAAGGTTTTTCATACGACATCCTTTTTCCGAGATTTAAGGCTCTCTTAAGTTATTTTTAAACTATCAATTCAGTATTTCAACGGGAAATCGATAAAAGGTGTCTTTGTGACTGCAATTTAAATATGAGTCGCCACACCTCAACCGTTACGCTAAATAGCTTCTAAGGCAAACTTAGCGCATGAGCGAACTGATTAAACGAGTGAACTGAATAATAAAGCAGCAAAATACAAACCTTGGTCATCAATCACATCTACCGCGGGCCGATAACGCCCGCCTCATGTGCTGCGATATAATCAATCTCACTAGATGCCAAATCAGCAAGCCGAAGGAGCTGACGTGCTAACAATTCACTATGGTGATATGGAAAACGTTATCTACAACACGTCCGTTTACTTCGATAACGTATATTCGCCCCAGTGGTTTCAAGACTCCTTTGCCCAAAGGGTCATAAAATCCATCGACAAAGGCACCGTGGTAGGCCCCAATGCAATCGATACCAAGATTCTAGGCATCATTCCTCCCGAGAAACTATCCAGCGGCACCAAAACGCTACTGCTTATGTACTTTATGCCGCAGAATATATATCACGCCTCAAATTGCGGTGATAATTGCGCCTACTGGATTCTGAGGATCGCCGCGCAAAAGGATCTAACAATCAATCTCTACCACATAATGGATTTTGGAAACGGCAAATTCACGGTAACCATTGCAAATACGGGCGATATAGTCCACACAATGTTTGACCTTGTCCCCATAGCTGGAAAATGCCTAAGGGAGAACTCCTGATGCGCGGATCATACAAGGTAATTATTCAAAATAACCGGGTTCAGTTTAAACTGACCATCAATAGAAATCTGACCATCATCCAAGGTAACAGTGCTACAGGCAAGACAACTCTGCTTGATATGGTGGCAGCTCACGAAGAGCTTGGGGCACAAAGCGGCGTAACAGTAAGTTGCAAAGTGCCCTGTAAAACAATATCTGGAAAATATTGGCGTAGAGATCTCCAAGAGATTTCCAGCAGTATTGTTTTTATTGATGAGGGCAATACTTTTGTTCGATCAAGAGAATTTGCCCATGAAGCAAAGCGTAGCTCAAACTACTACGTAATTGTCGCCAGAGAGTCACTGCGCCAACCGCCCTATAGCGTTGATGAAATCTACGGTCTTAAGAACACCAACCGAACCACAACGAAGTATCCCGTTTACTCTCGTGTCTACACCTCTACATATCGTATTTACGGTGATACTGATTTTAGAGGCGAGAGGCCCGAGCTTGTCATTGTCGAGGACACAAATTCGGGCTACGAATTCTTCAGTTTGCTATGCAAAAAGAGCAGCATTAAATGCATCAGCGCGGGAGGCAAATCAAATATTTGCAACTGCATTATGGACGCACCGGAAAACGACATCCTCGTGATTGCCGACGGTGCCGCCTTTGGACCAGAAATTGCGGAAGCAGCTGCTCTATTGCGCCGAAAGAACATCAAGCTATTCCTACCGGAATCGTTTGAATGGCTCGTGTTGAAGTCGGGATTATTCAACAGCAAACACATTAAGGACATGCTGCTTAACCCCGCTGAACATATCGAAAGCTCAAAGTTCTTTAGCTGGGAGAAGTTCTTTACTGCAGAACTCATCGAATGCTCACGAGACACACGTTTTCGATATGACAAGAGCTGCTTGAACGAGGAGTACCTGAACCCCACCGCTCTTGCAGCTCTGGAGGATACTTTGCCGGACCTTGGCATTACTTCGCACTAAAACGAGAAGTACTCACTGTCGGAGGATAGGTTTGGTCCGAGCCACGGGTCGCCATCGAGGAAGAACTCAGGCCAGTGCTGCATGAACAGCGCCTGCTCACGCTTCCAGCGGCGCAGCTTTTCCTCGTTGGCCTCTTCCCTGCCGCGCGAGGTGAACTCGTAGTGGTACAGCTCGGCATAGGGCGTAAAGATGGTGCGGTAACCCGCCTCCCACACGCGCAGGCAAAAGTCTGCGTCGTTAAAACCGACGGCGAATTCCTCGTTGTAGCCGCCGACGCGCTCAAATACGTCGCGTCGCACCATCTGGCAGGCACCCGTCACGGCGCTAAAGTTGCCCGGGCGCACGGCACGGGCAAGATAGCCCTCGCGCTTTGCCGAGAAGTCCTGGTTGGCATGGGCAAGTGCGCCACGCACGCCAATCAAAATGCCGGCATGCTGCACCAGATGATCGGCAAAGTAGAGTTTGGCGCCCACCACGCCCGCATCGGGACGCTGCAGATAGCCCATCATCTCTTCGATAAAGTCCGGGCTTATGACCTCGGTATCGTTGTTCAGCAGCAGCAGGTAGTCACCCTTGGCGTGCTTCACACCAAAATTGATGATCTGAGAGTAATTGAACTCGCCCGGCCAGTACACAACGCGCGCGATGCCCTTGCCTTCGGATGCTGCAGCCACGCGCTCTGGCAGGGTTTCGTAATACGCAAACGTCTCCGGGGCTTCACTGTTGTTCTCCACCAAGACGATCTCGTAATTGGTATACGTGGCCTTCTGGGCGATCGACATCACACAGGCATCGAGCGTCTCAATGTGATCCTTGGTGGGGATCACAATGCTCACCAGCGGCGCAGGCTCCGGCAGCGCATGGCGCATGCGGTAGACAAACGGCGTCTCGGTCTCCTCGACCGTTCCGTGAACGCCCAGCGCGTTAAAGTGGCGCTGCAGCGCAAGACGACCCGCTTCAATGGCATACAGCTTGCTATCGGCAGAGCCATCGGCGGTCGATCCCGGATGCACGCGCCAGTGATACAGCACATGCGCAACGTGCTCAAAGCGCGCGCCGGCTGCAAGGCAGCGAAGCGTCAAGTCGTAGTCCTGGGCGCCCGCAACGTCTTCTGGGGACATACCAATGTGATCGATGAGCGCCTTCTCCACCATCAGGAAATGCGTCACGCAGTTATGGCTATAGAGCAGGTCGACGTTGAGTACGGTCTTAAAGACCGGCTGGCCCCACTCCCCCGTTTTCTGGAACATGTCCTCATCACAGAACAGGACCTGGGGACGCTCGCCCTCGGCCGCCTTGTTCAGCGCGGAAACATACTGGAATAACGCGTCCGGTTCCAGAATGTCATCGTGGTCCAAGAAAGCGATGTAGTCGCCTGTCGCTTGCTCGATACCTGCGTTGGTGTTGACCACAATGCCGCCGTTGCCGGGAAGCTCGATGCGACGGATGCGCTCGTCGTTGGCACCTGCCGCAAGGGTGGCCACCGCGTCCCATTCGGGCGAGGCGTCCATAAGCAGCAATTCCCAGTTGTCATAGCTCTGGGCTTGCACCGATTCCAGCAGCTCGCGCAGGTAGACCCGATCAGTCTTGTAGCACGGCACCACAATGCTCACGAGCGGTCTATAGGCAAAGGCCGCCGAAGCGACACGCTGGCACGCCAAATCGCCCGGCTTTGCGCGATGCTGCTCAAACCAACGTCGATAAGCTGCGTCGTCTGCACGCGCGTCCTTCATACGGTTCCAGCTGTCGTCGACCATGCCGTTGTACAGGCGACCATCCATGGCGCAAAACCCGCTTTGGATCCGCTCTGTGGGATCGCTCACGATCGCGACAAAATCTCGTATATCCTGAGGCATCTCAACGCTCAGAAACGTTTTATTGACGCGGCATCCGTCCTGCTGCGGCACATCGACCTGCGACTCAAACACATGCACGGTGACATCGATGGCATTCATATGCGTATCGGAGATCTGGAACTCGGGTGCGCACTGGGGGTCTCCCGCCCAGGTAACCTCATAGCGCCACACCGCGCCGGAGTCTGCCGGCAAATAGCGAATGGCATCGATCTCGTAGCGACCGCAGCATTCGCCACGCTGCGCATCGCGGATAAGCGCGCACAGCGCAGGCTTTGCTTTGTAGTTAATCTTGGATTCCAGCTTGGCCACGCGGCTATCGAGGCGAATAGAGCCCAACCTTTGACCACCGGATGCAAAAACGACATCCATCGACGAGCCATCCAAAAACGGAAGTACCATGACGGCGAGCTCGCGCTCGTAACCGGAAACGGAAGGGCAAAGCGCCAGCACACGGCCATGATCGACCGGGAGCACCAGCGACGGCACACGAGAACCGCTCGTCGTCGCATGGACAAACGCTTGAGAACCCTCCCGCTCAATAAGCGCGGCGACATCCTGACCGGCAAAACGAAGCAGCACAAACAGACGGCCCTGGCTGCGGCAAAGTGCCAAACGTTTGATACTCATCTACACTTCTCGCTTTCCCAGGGCGTTCGCTGCCATGCGTTTGCAGGCACCCAGGCGCCCAAACCTCAAGACGTCGTAATCGAACATGAGCTTTTTGCACAAACGAGCAGCAGGGGCCTTACCGATAAGTGCCGCGCGCACCATGGCGGCAACCGAAGGAGCACATTGTGCGAGCGCAGCATCGTTGTCCACGGCAGAACCGTTAAGCGCCGCGGCAACGGCAGCAAACACTTTGCCGCAGTCCGAACCCAGCAACCTCAGCGCATCGTACAGCACCAGATCACACAGGAAGTACGCCAGGTCATCAGCATGCTGTGCGTCGAGACCGTCGCGCTGCCAGTCAGCCAGCATAGCGGAGTAAATCTTCACGTGCTCCAGCAGACGTGTCTCGTCGTCGTAGCGCATGGTGTCCATGAGCGAACCCTTGCGAGCCACGCGATAGTCGTACAACTTGTTCGAGATAAGCGCGGTCTTGTGCGAACGACCGTACACGGCAAAGTCGAAGACCTGGTCCTCGCCATACTTAACGGTTTCGTCGAACACGATCCCGTTGCCCAGCAAGAAGTCGCGCTTGCAGGCGGTGCGCCATGCAAAGGGACGAGACGCTTCCTTAAACAGCAGGTCGGAGCTATAGCCCTCAAACGACACATCGCGCGGGCTAAGCACATAGTTAAGCCACGGATACCCCGCCTCCAGCGGATACGGGTTCGCGCCAAAGGTCAACACGTCGCAGTCCTCGCGCTCAAAGGCATCGACGATCACGCGGCATGCATCGGGCGTAAAGCGGTCGTCGGAATCCAAGAACGCGACAATAGGCGCCGTGGACGCGGCGATGCCTGCATTGCGCGCGCTCGACAGGCCCCCGTTCTCTTTATCGACCAACGTAAAGCGCGCGTCCTTTTCGCAATAGGCAGCCGCAATATCGCGCGAACCGTCCGGCGAGCCATCGTTGACCAGCACGCCTTCCCAATCGGGCATGTCCTGCGCAAGCAGGGAGTCCAGGCACCAGGCCAGGCACTCCTCCACCTTATAGATGGGAACGACAACGGAAATCTTGGGGGTAGTCATAGCCAAGTGCTCCTACTGTGCGGCCGGCACGTCATCGGGATGCGGATTATCGCCGTAGGTGCGCTGATACGTCAGCACGCGCCAGACCAGCGGCAGGCCGCCAATCTTAAAGTAGTGCTTAAACGTATTGAGCTTGCCGGGCTTCTTAAAGTCAAAGCGCGAATCGATATAAGCACGGGGCGACTTGACCATCAGGCGCAAGTCGGTCTCGCCGCGCGGATCGAACAGCGACAGATCAAAGCGACCGGCATCCCAATCGGCCTTGAGCTCGGGCGAAGCCTTCTCCCAAAACTGCTCGCGCAGCTCATCGACCAGACGCTCGTCATTCCAGCGATACGTATCGACCTTCATGCGCATTAAAATGCCCTGGAGCTGAACCTTGAGCTCGGGACGTTCATCCAAAAAACGTTGCATCTCGGCATATTCGTCGCACACGCAAAACACCTTGTTGGGCGAATTAACAGAGCTCTTCTCATTGTCCTGGCGATAGCACAGGATGGGGTCCGCAATAAACGCGGCACGCTCGGCGCACGCCCAGACCTTAAAGTTAAAGCCTGCGTCCTGATACGAGGCGCCCGGCGTGGGAAGGAACCGAATCTGATTGTCGTTGAGGAACTCGCGCCGATAGATGGCAGACCAAATGGAAGGTTTGCGGTAGAAGATGCCAGGGCGATCGACGGGGCGATACGCGGCGCCCGTCATATGCTCATCGATAATCCCAAACAGCTCACGGCGCTCACTGGGCGCGGACCAATACAGGTAAAAGTCGCCCTTTACCACATCGGCATGCTCAGCATCGGCCTTGGCAACCAGCTTTTGGAGCGAATCCTCAAACATAAAGTCGTCGGACTCAAGGATGCCCACGTACTCGCCGCGCGCCATCTCCAGGCCGCGGTTCATCGAGTCACCGTAGCCGCTGTTGGCCTTGTCGATCATCTTCACACGGGGGTCGCGCTCCATGTACTCGCGGATGATATCCGGCGAGCTATCGGTGGAACCGTCATTGATACAGATGATCTCGATGTCCTTAAGCGTCTGCGCCACGGCGGAATCGAGGCACTCGCACAGGTAGCGTTCGACATTGCAAATGGGGACAAGCAGCGAAACTTTAGGGGTATCAGAGTTCTGCAAGAGAACCTCCTGTTGAGTAGCGTGTAACAGGGTTATTTTAACAGCCGAGTTGCGGCGAGCGGCAGCGCTTGGAATTAGATAAAGCGCTCCAGGCAGGCTTTGAGACCGCGAGTCGAAAGATAGAACAGCGTGGCGTCTGCCATCGAAACGCCCGAGGTCGCCGCAACGAGCTTGTGGGCAACACGGCGAACGGCGCCCTTAGCAGGCATATCTGCCCAGTCCGTTCCCAAAAACGTCGCGAGGTCCATGTTGACGCGAGCCGCCACGCGATGGAAGTCATCGGCATCCAAGCGCGCCAGGTCGAACACAGTTAGGTCCAAAAACCAAGTTATCAGCTCGCCGGGGCACAGGTCTAAAAGACCGTAGGCCGCCCAGTCCTCCAAGACCTCCTCGAGCATCCTCATGTGGGCGTCAAGCTTTTTGGCGCGAGCCTCGGCACTGTTGAACTCGTGCGTCGCCGATTCACTCTCCATCACGTAGTGGTAGAACTTGTCCGGCATGACGACGGTCTTGCGGGCAAGCGCATAAGCCGCAAATTGGAAGACGACGTCCTCGCCCAAAGCCAAACCGGGGGCGAAGCGAATGCCTTCGCGATTGAGCAGCTCGCGCGAAAAAGCCGCACGGCAGGCATAGGGCTGCGCATTCGAATGGAACAGTAGTTGGGGATCACGGGCGCCGAAGGTACCAGCTTTGGGGCTCATGAGTTGCTGGACGCGTTTGGGGGCAGCATCGGCAGGTTCACAGACGCCGCCAAAAACGGCGACCTCGGCATCTGAAGACTCCATGGCATGCAGCACGCGCTCGACCGTCTGGGCGTCGATGTAATCGTCGGCGTCTACAAAGAAAACCACCTCGCCCTTGGCGGCATCGATTCCGGCATTTCGGGCGAACGAGACGCCCGCGTTTTCCTGGTCAATCACCAGTACGTGATCGTCGGCCTGCGCGATCTGGCGCAACACGTTCAACGAATCATCAGTCGAACCGTCGTTGACGCAGACAACCTGAATCGAGCGCTCGGACTGGGCCAACAGCGAATCGAGACATCGCTGAATGGAGCGCGCAGAGTTGTAAACGGGGACGACAATGGTGGCTTTAGGACACGAGGCCTCTCCCATGCCGACCTACCCCCTCAGCGATTCGATGAGGAAGGCAGCAACCACGCCTGGGCCTCCAACCGAGGCGTAATACTTAGCACGCCCCAAGGCACCATCCGTCGCAAAACTCGGGTGCTCGTCAACCCAGCCCTCAGGATCTTTGAGGATGGCAGCGAGATTTGCGCGCTTCCACGGCTTGAGGTCGTCAAGCGAAAAGTCCCCGGCGTCCAAGGCCGCCTGAAATTCCTTGGCCATCTGCACCAGGAACTCCTTATAGAACTTAGGCGCCAGGCGCACGTAGTTCCACATGTACGAATCGTACTTAATGAGCTGATTGAACTTGAGCATGCGCGCGACATCGACGCTTGCGTGGTCGCGGGCATAATCCTCTCGAATCCAACGCTCAATCTCGGCATACTCGGTATTGACGCAAAACACCTTAGCCGAAGAATTGACCGAGGAATTCTCGTTGTCCTGGCGATACGACAACACGGCATCATGCAGGTAAACAGCCTTATCGGCGCACGCGATCACCTTAAAGGCAAATGACGTGTCCTGAAAGGATGCCCCCGGAGTCGGCAGGAACTTAATGCCGTTGCGCTCAAGAAAATCGCGACGGTACACGGCCGACCAAATCGACGGCTTTTGCTTAAAGAACTGCGTCGTATCGCTCGGGTGCACCGGCTTACCGCAATCCCGAGGTCTAAACATCTCGTGCAGCGAACGGCGCTCCTCGGGCTTAGACCAGTAGAAATCAAAGTTCGCCTTCGCAAAGTCGGCATTATTGCTATCGGCGGCCGAGACAAGATTTTCGAGTGCGTCGGGCGCTATAAAGTCATCGGACTCTAAGATGCCGACGTACTTGCCACGCGCCATCTCCAGGCCATGGTTCATCGAGTCGCCGTAGCCGCTGTTGGCCTTGTCGATCATCTTGACGCGCCCATCGCGATCCATATACTCGCGGATAATCGCGGGCGAGTTGTCGGTCGACCCGTCGTTAATGCAGATGATCTCGATGTCCTTGAGCGTCTGCGCCAGGGCGGAATCGAGGCACTCGCGCAGGTAGCGCTGAACATTGTAAATGGGAATAAGCAGCGACAGAACAGGGCTGCCAGAGGCGTTAGTAGACAAATGTGCTCCTTAGGAAATACCTGTCGTTTCATGGTATCAAAGGGTCAGCGCGCCAGCGGGCGTTTATATAATCTATGGAGCTCGCAGAGGCAAACCGATAAGAAAGGACGTCATGCAGCCCAAAGCCGCACGCAACATACCCATCGAAGCCTTGCGCTTGATCGCGGTCGCCGGCATCGCGGTATTCCACACGTTTCAGTGGACCTTCCAGGGGACCTGCGTCGGCTTGCAGGAATACACGCCGTTCGCCGCCTTCCCCTACTCCGGCGCACTCGGCTTTATCAACTTGCTGGGCTGCTGGGCCAACGAGGTCTTCTTTATGACCTCGGGCTATTTTCTCATCGCTTCGGCCGCGCGTGCTTGGGACGGTGGAGCAGCGTGGAAGTCACAAATGCAGCGGATGGCGCAGCGTCTGGGCAAGGTTGTTATGCCCACCGCGTTTTATTGCCTCGTGGCGCTGACGTGGTCCACGGTCGTCTCCCCCATTCCCGATGTTACCCTCAATACGCACTACTGGTACACACTAGGCCTTGAGTTTATCTGGGTCTATGCCGCCCCTTGATTATCGACTTTATCCGAACACCTCCCACATTCATCCGCACATGTACGGATGAATGTGGGAACCCGATACCCTGAGGGCCGGACCGGCCGGCCCCGGAAGATCGGAGGACGGCATGTCCGGAAAGAGGAAGAAGGGTTCCGCGAAAGCGGCCCCGAGGGCCTACGGAAGGCTCACGAGG
>JAXIZI010000020.1:0-73799 GCA_036304065.1 Collinsella sp.
GGCAGCACCCAACGGGCCCTCTCGGGGCAGGGACGTTCGGCCGTGCGCGGGCGCCCGGTCGGCGGCCCGTTCTGGGCGCGCCTCAATCGTAGCCCGAGACGGTCCCGGGCTGACAATTTCGACTGTAATGGACGTTCTTAGTCATTGGGTGTTCTTAAATGACTAGTCGTTGGGGACACTCTTCGCGAAAAAGCTGCAAGGACTGTCCCCGGCTGCCGGCAGAAAAGGAACGTCCCTAACTGCCGGATTAGGCGAGGCTCTCCAGAACACGGCGAAGTTCCTGCTGGACGGCGTGGTCGCGGTTGCAGCCCACGACGCGATCGGCAACCGCTTTGAGCGCGGGGCGCGCGTTTTCCATCGCACAGCCCGTGCCGACAAAGCGAATGATCTCGTAGTCGTTCATCGAGTCGCCAAACGCCATGATCTCGTCGCGTCCAATGCCGTAATGCTCCGCAAGCTGTGCGATGCCCGAGGCCTTCGACACACCGGGCTGCATGGCATCGATCCATGCGTTGCCCGAGGGCGCAAAGGTAAAGAGCTGACCGAGTTCTCGCTGTAGCACGTACGCACTGTCCATAACGGCACAGTCATCGCAAAAGATACTCGCCTTGATGATATTTACGCTGGGATCGGGCAGTTCCCAAATGCGCTCGGCATTGGGAAGGTCCTTATCGACCTCGCGTACGAACTTGCACTCGTCATCGAGCAAGAAGGATTTGGTTCGGTCAAAGAGCGCAAGATGCAGATTGGGAAACGTCGCGACAGCCTGGGCGAGCCTTCGAATCGCCAGGTGCGAATACACCTCACGGTCTACCATTTTGCCGTCGGCGTAGACCTGGGCACCGTTAGCGGCGACAAAGTCCATCTTGTCGCGAACGGGCGCAAAGAACTCGCACAGGCGATCGTAGCGACGACCTGACGATGCGGCGAAATGCACGCCATGCTCGTGTAGCGCCAGAATCAGTTCGTAGGTCTCGGGAGGCACCTGGCTGTTTTCGTCAAGCAACGTGCCGTCCATATCGGATGCAATCAGTTTAAACATAGAAAAGCTCCCTTCGGGCTTGTTGGAATCGAACGTGTATCCAATTCCAACGTACCCAAAGGGAGCTCAGGTAAGACTCCGCGGGCGCAAACGTTACAAGGACCTGGCAAATAGCTCACGCGCACCAGGGGTCCCACATTCGCAGCGCCAGGCAACACGTCAAAGAGTGTCGCAGGCGACTAGACGTTTAAGAACGTCCCCGATGACTAGTCGGCGTAGGTGAAGGTTGTGACGTCGAACATGCCCTCGGGGCGGATGCGGAGCGTCGGGATAACCGGCAGGGGCAGGAAGATGATGCCCATGATGGGGTCGAGCGGCGGCTCGATGCCCATGGCGCGCGCCTTGACCATAAAGTCGTCGTGCTGCGCGGCGACATCCTCGGCCGTGCCTTCGCTCATCAGACCGCCGAGCGCCAGCGGAATGCGCGCCACGACCTCGCCGTTGCGCACCAGCACGTGACCACCCTGGCCCACAGCCTCAACAGCAGCCATCATATCGGCAGCGTTATCACCCACGACGCACACGTTGTGCGAGTCGTGGCCGATCGTGGAGGCAATGGCGCCACCGGTGATGGTGAAGCCACGCACCCAGCCGCGACCGATATGCTTGCCGACAAGGCCCAGGCCCGCAGGACCATCACCGTCGGCGCCCTCGGCCTGCAGCGACACACCGCGGCCGTGGCGCTCGATCAGCATAATGCGACGCAGGCCCTCGGCGCTCTCGGGGCGAGCCATACCCGTGATGGCCTTACCCGGCACCACGTCAATCACGGCCTCGCCCGGCTTAAAGGCATAGTCGAATACGTCGAGCGAAAGCTTCGGCAGCTTAACGGACGCGCGCAGCTCGTCGGCAAGGGCTGCGACCTCGGCCATCTCGGGTGCGATCTCGCCCACAAAGGTGCCGTCCTGCGCCACCAGAGCACCGGCGGCGTATACGCGATGCGGAGCCGTGGTGAACGTCAGGTCATTGAGCACCAGCAGGTCGGCACGCTTGCCCGGGGCGATGGCGCCACGCAGTTCGTGCGGGTCGCGGCAGCCGTGATCCAGGCCAAACGCCTCAGCCGTGGAAAGGGACGCCATGGAGATAGCGACCACCGGGTCGATACCGGCCTCAATCGCCACGCGGCAGGCGTTGTCGATCATGCCGGACGCAAGCGCATCGGAAGGAGCGCGGTCGTCGGTCGCAAAGCAGCAACGGCGGGCACGGGCAGGATTCTCCAGCAGCATCGGCGACAGGTTGGCCAGGTCATGGCTGCACGTACCCTCGCGCAGCATCACATACATGCCGCGAGACAGCTTGTCGAGTGCCTCCTCGGGAATCGTCGACTCATGGTCAGCGATAATACCTGCTGCGGCATAGGCGTTGAGGTCCTTGCCGGCAACGAGCGGCGCGTGACCGTCAACCTGCTTGGACGGCGTCTGGTTGGCAGCGTCGATTCGAGCGCAGGTCTCGGGATCGGCCATAAAGACGCCCGGCAGGTTCATCATCTCGCCCAGGCCAAAGACATCGCCCGGATGCTCGGCAAAAAACGCCTGCATGTCAGCGGCGGTAATCACAGCGCCTGCTTGCTCATCGGGCAGCGCGGGCACGCACGAGGGCATCATGTACTTGATGGAAATGGGCGCGCGACGGCCGTCCTCGATCATAAAGCGCAGGCCGTCCAGGCCGGAAACGTTGGCGATCTCGTGGCTGTCGGCAATGGCAGTGGTGGTACCGCGCGTCGCCGCCATGCGCGCATACTCGGCAGGGCGGATGTTCGAAGACTCGATATGCAAGTGTCCGTCAATAAAACCGGGGGCAAGATAGCGGCCCTGGCAATCGATGACCTCGGCAGCCTCATACGTACCGGCGGCATCGTCGCGACCATCGTAGAGCACACCGACGATCACGCCATCCTTGACGGCAACGCTACCGGGCGCCACGCGCTGGCCGTACACATCGACAATCTGTGCGTTGGCAAACAGCGTGTCAACGGGCACACGACCCTCGGCGGCCTCGATCACAGATCTCATGACCTCAACGGACATACATACTCCTTTAACCGTAGAAAAAAGCTGCGGAGCGGACAGGCCTTCACCGCAGCAAACCAATAGCCATTGTATGCCCAAAAGGAGGCCGCCGATAACACCCCTTCCGCTTAACGGCACACGCCGCTTGGCGCAATGGGGGGGCTGCCGCTGAGCACCAATACAAGGAGTGTCCCAAAGTGCCAACAACGGGAGCGCCGATGTTTTGGCAACCACAGCGAGCGGGCCGCATTTGAGACAAGGTGACGTGAAACGAAAGGGCGCTGACCTTCTGGTCGCGCCCTTGAAGTTGAACGTCAGATTGTCCAAATGCGGCCCGCGCAGCGTCGGCCGGTCCGCCGTTCGGTAGAACGGCGGAACTAAATCAACTTGAAGCCCTTGCGCTTGCCCACGGAGAGGGTGTCGCCCAGCTTGAGGGCGCTGGGGTCGATGTTGTAGCTCTTGGGAGCCACGGCCTTGCCGTTGATCTTGACGCCGCCGCCGTCGATGTCGCGACGGGCCTGGCCGGCGCTGGCCGAAAGGCCCAGGTCCTTAAGCAGACCGGCGAGGTAGATCTGGCCCTCGTCGTTAACAGTCAGCTCAACATGCTTCTCGGGGAAGTCGGCGAGCTGGCCCTCCTTGAACACGCGGTCGAACTCGGCCTGAGCCTCGTCGCCGGCACCGGCGCCGTGGTAGGTGTCGCACAGGTCGCGGCCCAGAGCGCGCTTAAGCTCATAGGGATCGGCAGAGCCGTCGGCCAGAGCAGCATCGATCTTGTCGACCTCGGCCGGGGTGAGCGAGCTCGCAAGGCGGTAGTACTTGCCGATCATCTCGTCGGGGATGGACATGGTCTTGCCGAACATATCCTTGGGCGCGTCGGTCAGGCCGATGTAGTTACCGTAGGACTTGGACATCTTACGGACGCCATCGGTACCCTCGAGCAGCGGCATGGTGAGCGCAATCTGGGGCTCCATGCCCATCTTCTCCATGAGCTCACGGCCGGCGAGCAGGTTGAAGAGCTGGTCGGTGCCGCCCATCTCCACGTCGGCCTTGATCTGCACGGAGTCGAAAGCCTGCATCACGGGATACAGGAACTCATGCAGGGCGATCGGCGTCTGAGACTGGTAGCGCTTGGTAAAGTCGTCGCGCTCAAGAATACGGGCGACGGTGAACTTGGAGCACACCTGCAGCAGACCAGCCAGATCCATCGACAAGATCCAGTCACCGTTGTGCACGATGGTGGTCTTCTCGGGATCCAGGATCTTCATGGCCTGGCTCACGTAGGTCTCGGCATTGGCCTCGATCTGCTCCTGCGAAAGCTGCGGACGGGTGGAATTCTTGCCCGAAGGGTCGCCAATCAACGCGGTACCGTTGCCGATGATGAGGGTGACGTTGTGGCCCAGGTCCTGGAACTGACGCATCTTGCGCAGCGGCACGGCGTGGCCCAGGTGCAGGTCGGGGCTGGTGGGATCGACGCCGAGCTTGATGTTGAGGGGCTCGCCCTTCTCAAGCTTCTTGCGAAGGTCGGCCTCGGGAACGATCTGCGCGGCGCCCGAGGTGATGATACGCATTTGCTCGTCAACAGACAGCATTGGGTATCCTCCTTTTGCTATAGCACCCTCGCCGAAAACGGCGGTGCTGGAAGTCCATAAACTCTCTTATGATAACAAACTGACGCGACGCAGCATCTACGACAGGAAAATCCTCGTCCTGCCGCATGCGTCGATGGCAACTGGCAGACGCGTACCGTCACGCTCGACCAGATAGCGTATCTGCCGACGACGCAAGCAGTCGCGGCAACGGACCCGCCCCGTCGCATCGGTGGCGCAAACGCCCTCGGCGGTCAGCAGGCAGTGCTCGCACACCATGAGCTCGGGACGGTCGGCGTCGACCGGACCCAAGACGCCGGGTTCAGCAGCCAGCTCGGCGATACGCTCCCTGTCATTGCTGAGCAACTCGGCAGGCAAGTATACCCACCTCGCGCCAAGCCCGCGCAGCCAGGCAAGCGTGGCCCGATTGGCGCAGAACACCGGCGCCGCCACGTCAAACGTCGTGCCCAGCTCGCGGGCCATCGCCACCTGTCCCAGATTGCGGCAGACGACGCGCCCGGCACGTTGCATAAGCGCTCGAGTCCGCTCGGCGTCGCCTGCACGGCACACTTCGTCGAGCACCACCGTCGCATCGGACAGATCCCACTCATCGCGCGGATCCAAATCCATCAGCTCCCAGGCAAAGACCTTACGAGCAAAAGCCTCATGCTTTGCCGGCTCCGCCGGTCCCGCCAACTCCGTCGGTACATCGCCATCTGCCAGAACGCCCTCAAACGGCAGCACCTCAACGGACTGCTCAGCAGGCGCGACTGCATCTGCCTCGACCCGCATGCGCTCCAACACCGTTGCCGTCTGCCCCAGCACGCCGGCACTGCGAATCAGATAGACCTCGCAGCCCGCGTCCACCTTGCGTTTGCAATGCACGACGATGCGCTCTCCCGCAGCGGCATCCACGGGGCAAGGCACCTGTGGCCAGCGCTTGGGCACATCGGGACGCGCGTCGGCACCCGGGTAAAAACGGATCTCGAGCGTATCGCCCGCCGCCGCGGCGGCATCAAGCTCAACCGTCACCTCTTCGTGACCCACCGCCACCAAGTGGCCCACGCGCACACCCTGGTTGATCGCGCGCTCAAAGCTCATGAGCTCGGCGCCCGAACGACCCCGCAGATACGCATCGGTAAAGCCGCGGTTGAACGACCTTCCCAGCTCGCGCTCAAGCGCCGGCACCGCATCGGCATCCCATGTGCCGTCGCGCAGCATATTGAGCGCCCGACGCCACACCCTCACCACGTTAAAGACGTAGTCGGGATTCTTCATGCGGCCCTCGATCTTGAGCGATGCCACGCCGGCGGCAACAAGCTCGGGCAGATGCGCGATGCCCAGATAGTCACGCGGACAAAGCAGGCGATCCCCTTCGACAGCGACAACACTCTGCCCCGCCTCGTCCACCAAGTCATAGGATAGACGGCACGGTTGCGTGCAGTCGCCGCGCATCGCAGAGCGGCCACGTCGAAGGGCAGAGAACCCGCACGCACCCGAGTATCCAATGCAAATAGCGCCGTGACAGAACACCTCGATGGGCACGCCAGTAGCGCAAAGCGTCTCAATCTCTGCAACGCTCAGCTCGCGCGCAGTCGTCACGCGCTCAACGCCCAACTCCTTGGCAGCCAACTGCACGGCACCCTCGCTATGAGCGCCCGCCTGAGTGGACAGGTGAATCTCGACCCCCGAAATCGCCGCACGTAGCGCGCAAGCCAGCCCGGCATCGGCCACAATCAACGCATCGGCACCCAACGCGTGCGCATGCGCCCCCAACGCCACGGCGTCGGCAAGCTCATCATCGAACACGAATACGTTGAGCGTCACGTACACACGCACGCCATGGGCATGGGCCACGGCACAACCGCGCGCGAACTCATCATCGTTAAAGCCATGCGCGCTCACTCGAGCGTTGAATCCGTCCAGCCCCGCATAGATGGCATCGGCACCCGCCGCAATCGCCGCGAGCATCTGGTCGAGCCCGCCAGCAGGCGCCAGCAGTTCGGGCAGCGCCACTCCAGCCGCCGCCAACTCGCTTTCGCATTGTCCGCTCGGTTCCATCGGCCGAATCGCCATCGGTAAACTCCTCACCAAGGTATGCATTCACTCTGAAAAATGCCGTCATCCAGCATACACGAGGCCCCGCGTGCCTCGTTTGGTTTATCGTGTAATAACTTATGTCCATCCTGCCAGGCATAACACCTGCCGCCTGGCACGACATACCTGGAGGTCAATATATGGGTCCTCGCCAACGACAGGGGCGCAGTCGCTCTAAGACGCATGCCCTTCCCATGATCTTGCTCTCGTTTTTGGGCTTTCTGCTTATCGCGGGCGTAGCGTTTGGCATCGGCATGATCGGCAACGTCAACCGCTGGCTGTCCGATCTGCCCGACTACACCGATGCCAACGCGTATCTGGTGAGCGAGCCCACCGACATCGTCGACTGCAACGGCAACACCATTGCGAGTTTCTACACGCAAAACCGCAAGTCCATCACCAAGGACCAAGTGTCCCCGTACGTGCTGCAGGGCACCGTTGACGTTGAGGACGAGCGCTTCTACGAGCACGGCGGCATCGACCTCTGGGGCATTGCACGCGCATCGGTGGCAACCCTCACCGGCGGCCACGAGGGCGCATCGACCATCACCCAGCAGCTGGTTCGCAACACCATCTTGCAGGAGGAACAATTCGACTCGACCATCGAGCGTAAGGTGCGCGAGGCCTATATCGCCATCAAGATGGAGGATATGTACTCCAAAGACGAGATCCTCATGATGTACCTCAACACCATCTACTACGGCCATGGAGCATATGGCATCGAGGCCGCCGTCGAGACCTATCTGTCCAAAACCGCCGCCGACCTCACCCTGAGCGAGGCCGCGCTGCTGATCGGCCTTCCCAACTCGCCCTCGCAGTACGACCCCACGGTTAATCCCGACTTGGCGCTGTCCCGCCGCAACAAGGTTCTGGACAACATGCTGCGTCTGGGCCACATCACGCAGGAAGAGCACGATGCCGCGCAGGCTGAGCCCATCACGCTTAACGTGACCGAGATTTCGGGCAGTGGCGTCGATGTGTACTCTCAGCCCTACTTTGTCTCCTACGTTAAACAGTTGCTTGAGCAGGAGTTCTCCACCGACGTGCTCTTTAAGGGCGGTCTGACCGTCAAGACCACCATCGACCCCACCATGCAGCAGGTGGCCGAGGAGGCTGTGCGCTCGCAGCTCGACACGCTTTCGCTCGACGGCCTGGACATGGGCATGGTCGTCGTTGACCCCAAGACCGGCTACATCAAGTGCATGGTAGGCGGCTACGACTACAACGCCGACGAGAATCACGTGAACCACGCTACGGCAAAGCGCCCCGTGGGCTCCACGTTTAAGGCCTTTACGCTGGCGACTGCCATCCAAAACGGTATGAACCCCAACGTCACCCTCAACTGCAACTCGCCGCTCAAGGCCAAGGGCACCACGACCGAGGTGCAAAACTACGGCAACCAGAGCTATGGCAACATCACGCTTAAGCAGGCAACGGCATACTCATCCAACACCGGCTACATTCAGGTGGCCGAAGCCATCGGCAATGACAAGATCATGTCGCTCGTCAAAAAGCTCGGCATCGATCCCGCCAAGGACAATATCGAGGACGTTCCCGTCATGACGCTCGGCACCGGGTCCATCTCACCGCTCGAGATGGCATCGGCCTACGCAACGTTTGCCAACGGTGGCTACTACCGTCAGCCCATCGCCATTACCGAGATCGACTCGCGTACCGGCTCGGTTCTGTACCAGCACACCGACAATCCCACGCAGGTGCTCACCGAAGGCGAGGCTGCCGCGGTTACCGATGTTCTATCCGGCGTCATGCAGGGCAGCGGCACGGGTGCCGCCGGCGCGCTGAACGTCAACCAGCCCTATGCCGGCAAGACGGGCACCACTGACAACACCACCAACCTGTGGTTCTGCGGCTTCACGCCGCAACTGACATGCGCCCTGTGGACCGGTTATTCCGCAGGCGAGATTCCCATCCAAAAGTACGGTTCGGACCTGCTGGGCGACAGCACCAACCTGCCCGTCTTTAAGAAGTTCATGAACACCGTTCTTGCGGGCACCGAGCGCGAGGAATTCTCGACCGGAACGGCTCCCACGTACAAGAACAATAACGTCTGGAAGTTCTACGGCACAAACAACAAAAAGAAAGACGAAGAGGATAAAGACGAGGGAAAAGAAGAGGAAGAGACCACGACCACCACAACGACAACGACAACGACAACCACTGAAACCCCGGGCGGCAACACCACCGGCGATAGCGGTACGACAGGTGGCGACGGTGGCACGGGTGGCGATGGCGACACGGGTGGCGACGGTGGCACGCCGACGCCTACCCCCGATCCTACGCCCACGCCCAACCCCTCTACGGGCCAGTAGACGCAAGGCGGCATCTGACACCAAGGCGCCCGAGCAGCACGTACGCTGCTCGGGCGCTTCTTTATTTCGGCAGATGCCACAAGATGCCACGACGGCCCCGGCTGCAGGACCGATAGAGCAACGGGTGCCGGCATGCAAAAGGGCGCTGACCTTCGTCAACGCCCTCGGCAATTACCTATAGCAACAATCGGCACAGCAGCAGCGCCACGCATCCCCTACTTGTGAGAGTTACTCAGCTTGTTGATGAGCGCTTCAAGGCGTTCGCCGTCCTCGGCCGTCTGCGCAATGACTAAGATCGTGTCGTTGCCGGCAAGCGAGCCAAGCACGTCGGGCAGCTCCGCGGCATCGACCGCTGCGGCAATACCAGAAGCCGTACCGGGCTGTGCCTTGATCATAACCAGATTATCGGTGCGCAGTACGCCGGTAACCAACTCGGAAACCATGCGCTGCAGATGCAGGTCCTCGACAAGGATATAGATGCCCTCGGGGAGCTTACGCAGTCCCATGTCCGCGATGTCGCGCGAAACGGTCGCCTGCGTGCAATCGAAACCCATGGCGCGGAGCTCGTCTACCAAAACGCGCTGCGTACGTACGTCCTTATTGCGAACAATATCTCTGATGGCATCCTGGCGCCCATTGCGTTTTTTGGCCATACAAAACCTCACTCCAAAAGATGGCGGAGACAATCACTTAGTGTTTGAATAGTTTAGCGCTATTTGAGGGTTTTAGTGAATAAGAACGCATTTCGAAACAATTCCATGCAATTAATTTCGAAAATCACGCTACTAGACAGTCCTGACGCCCGAACGATTGAAAAAGGCCGCCAGATGCGTATACAACGCACACCGCATAGGCTTGGCACCAGCTATCGAACCATAGAGCAGACCTAGGCCACGATGATTGCCCTTAAGGGCCGCAACCATCTGACGGGTACGCTGTGCTTCGAGCATATCATGCAAACGGGCCGAACGCTCTATTGAAGACACCCCATGGGGGCTCAGACACAAATTTTCGATGCAGGCAACCAGGCTGGCGTAGTAATACCGCTGGCAGACCAGCTTCAACTGATCGCCACCGCCCGCGACGGCAAGCGAGTCGGCAAGCCTGTCGAGCGCCCCGATATCATCAGAAAGCCTGGCAAACATCGTGGGGTCAAACGTCTCCGTAATCGACGGCGCCACTGCATGAAAACGGGCACGGCCACATCCCGAAACGCGCTTTGCCTGCGAAAGCGCGAACGTCAAAAAAGACACCGTGCGAAACGCATCGCCATGCGCAAGGCACGCCTCAAAAAGGGCGCGATCATACAGCACGCCGGAGGTCTGTCGGATTAAACCACAGGAAACCAATTGGGTCAGGCAAGCCGCCCGGTCCTCATCTTCAGAAACGGATGTCGCGTCCAAAACTCGGGAATGACGTTCGCGGTGAACATCGTAGCGATCGAGCGAAACAGAGGGAAACACGATGTCAGCAGAAGCGTCGCAGGAGCTTTCGACCATCTGCGAAAGGGACTGCGGCGCAAACCACTCATTGGCATTCATCGCAATGATCTGGGAGCCGCGCGAAGCCGCAAAGCCGGCACGCAGGCAGGCGCCAGGCACTGGGTCCTCAACATCAATCAAATCAATATGAATGTCTCTGTCGGCAGCAACTTCGAGCGAATGACGCACACCAGCTACCACGCCGCGGCGAACGACGACAATCTGCAAATCGTAGAGGTCTTGGTTCTGGATGCTCTCGAGAGCGCGCATCGTATAACTGGGCGAACCCTCAACAATCAGGATCACCGAAAGTCGCGGATGCGAACCACGTCGAACCAAGTTTTCCGTCCTCTCGACAGCCAGTAACAAACTGCCGTTCATGGTACACCCCGTCAATTAATGCGGATGGTCGCCCGTCGCGATGCACGTCAAGAACAGATGTTGCACACGCCCCGCTCACAGGCGCTGCACACAAAGATCGCCGTCAGGCAGTCACTTCCCTAATCGAGCACCACAAGCTCGGTGGGGTCGTAATCCACGCCCATAAAGGTAAGACCGCATGCGGGCGCCGTAGGACCGGCAGCGGAGCGATCGCAGGCATCAATTACCTCACGCATCCACTCGGGATCGCGGCGATGCATGCCGATCTCGACAAGGGTGCCCACAATGGTTCGCACCATCGAATGCAAAAACGCATTGCCCTCGATGGTAAACGTGAGGATGTCCTCGCCAAAGGCGACCTCATGGCCAAACTCAGCACGCATTACGCAGCGGTGCGTAGGTTTGCCCACGGCAGAGGCGACCTTGCAAAAGCTCTTAAAGTCCTGCTCGCCCAAAAGCGCAGGGCAGGCGGCCGCCATCGCATCGACGTCGAGGGGATAGCGATGCCACCACACTGCACCGCGTGACAGCACGGGCCGCGCATCACGGTCGGCAATGCGATAGGTGTAAGTGCGAGAGCGCGCGTCAAAACGTGCAGAAAAGTCCTTACGAGCCTTGTAGACCTCGTTTATGGCGATATCTTTGCCCAGGAGGGCATCCATAGCCCTCAGCCACCTACGGCGCGTATACGCAAGCTCAGCGTCCGTTACGGGCACGCTGATATATTGGGCCACCGCATGAACGCCGGCATCGGTACGCCCCGCGCACGTCAGATCGATTGGGCGGCGCAGCAACGTCTCAATGGCACGGCGTAGCTCGCCCGCGACCGTCGTCTGGCCCGGCTGCTCGGCAAATCCGCTATAGGAGGAGCCATCGTAGGCCACGCGAAATACAAGGGTGGCGTCAAGCTCGGGGGTCAAATTGAAATCAGACGGCGCAGTCATGGGCGCTCCCAACAAACTAGCAACGGTATTGCGACAAAAAAAGAGGGGTACGCGAACGTACCCCTCGAATATAGCCTATGCAGACAGAATGTCTACTCAGCGGTCTCCTCAGCAGGAGCCTCCTCGACAGCCTCGACCTTCTTGGGAGCAGCGGCCTTCTTGGGGGCCGGAGCAGCCTTCTTGGCCTTAGGCGTGCAAGGCTCGGTGACGAGCTCCATGATAACGATAGGAGCGTTATCGCCCTTACGGTTACCGAGCTTCATGATGCGGGTGTAACCGCCGTTGCGGTCCTGCCACATGCCCTGAGCAGCCTTGTCGAAGATCTCGGCAACGAGCTGCTTATCGCCGAGCTTGGCGATAGCCAGACGACGAGAGTGCAGGTCGCCCTTCTTAGCCCAGGTGATGATCGGGTCGACGACCGAACGCAGCGCCTTAGCGCGGGTCTCGGTGGTCTTGATGCGGTCGTTCTCGAAGAGGGCCTTAGCAAGGCTCTTCTTCATGGCCTTGGTGTGGCTCGCATCGGTGCCGAGCTTCAGGCCCTTCTTAACGTTGTGACGCATGGTCTAGTTTCTCCTCAAATATGCGAAGCATTAAGCCTTCAGGCTCAGGCCCATGGACTCAAGCTTGTCCTTCACTTCCTCGATCGACTTAACACCGAAGTTACGGATGTTGAGCAGATCGTTCTCCGAGAACTCAACGAGCTGACGGACCGAGTGAATGCTGGCGCGCTTAAGGCAGTTGTAGGAACGGACGGAAAGGTCCAGATCCTCGATCTGCTTGTCCAGCTCGGCGTTGTCGTTGGTGACCTCGGGAGCGAAGATCGAAGCCTCCTCCTCGACCTCGGGGGTCTCGGCAAGGTTCATAAAGGCGGCCATATGCTGGTTGATGATATTGGCAGCCTGGACCACGGCGTCGCGCGGGGCGATGGAACCGTTGGTCTCGATCTCGAGGACAAGGCGGTCGTAGTCGGTATGCTGGCCGACACGGCAAGCCTCAACGAGCTTGGCGCAACGGGACACCGGCGAGTACAGCGAGTCGACGTTGATCACACCGATGGGATCGTTGTCACGCTTGTTAGCCTCGCCAGAGACATAGCCGCGGCCATAGCCGATGCGCATGCTCATGGTGAGATGGCCACCCTCGGTGAGCGTAGCAATGTGCTGCTCGGGGTTGACTAGCTCAAACTCGGACGGAATAAAGAAGTCCGCACCGGTGACCTCGCAGGGGCCGTCAACCGAGATGGTGGCGGTCGCCTCGTCGGTCGTGCCGAGAGCCCTGAAGACAAGACCCTTGACATTCAGGACGATGTCGGTGACATCCTCGACCATGTTAGGGATGGTCATGAACTCGTGCTGCGCACCATCGATCTGAATGGCCTCGACGGCGGCACCCTCGAGCGAGGACAGAAGAACACGACGAAGCGAGTTACCCAGCGTATCGCCGTAGCCACGCTCGAGCGGCTCGACGGAGACACGAGCAGAGGTCTCGTTAATCTCTTCGACCTGAACCTGAGGCCTAATGAATTCTGACATGTATTACCTCCAGCCTCAGCAGCCCGGATGGACTACTTAGAGTAGAGCTCGACGATGAGCTGCTCGTTGATATCACCGCTGATCTGCTCACGCGTCGGCAGAGCGAGCACGTTACCAGACAGCTTCTCGATATCGACCTCGAGCCAGCCAGGGACCTCAAAGCGCTCGGAGGAAATCAGGGCCTCCTTGATGGGGAGGAGGTCACGGAACTTCTCGCCGACAGCGACGACGTCGCCGGCCTTGACGCGGTAGGACGGGATGTCCACGCGCTTGCCGTTCACGGTGAAGTGACCGTGACGGACGGACTGACGAGCCTCTTTGCGGGTGCGGGCGAAGCCAAGACGGAAGACGACGTTGTCGAGGCGAGACTCAAGGATGATCATGAGGTTCTCACCGGTGACGCCGTTCATCTTACGGGCCTTGTTGAAGTAGCCGTGGAACTGCTTCTCCAGAACGCCATAGATGAACTTGACCTTCTGCTTCTCACGCAGCTGCATGCCGTACTCAGATTCCTTGCGACGGCGCTTGGGCTGACGGATAGATTCCTTCTTGCTGCTGTAACCGAGCTCAGCGGGATCGATCCCGAGCTGACGGCAGCGCTTAAGAACAGGAGTCCTGTCGATTGCCATATTGATACGATCCTTTCAGTTACACGCGGCGACGCTTCTTGGGGCGGCAGCCGTTGTGCGGAATGGGGGTCTTGTCCTGGATGCTCGAGACCTCGAGGCCAGCAGCCTGGAGGGAGCGGATGGCGGTCTCACGACCGGAGCCGGGGCCCTTGACGAAGACGGAAACCTTCTTCATACCGTGCTCCATGGCCTGCTTGGCAGCAGCCTCGGCAGCCATCTGGGCAGCGAACGGCGTGGACTTACGGGAGCCCTTGAAGCCCACCTGGCCAGCCGACTTCCAGGAAATGACGTTGCCCTGGGGATCGGTGATCGAAACGATCGTGTTGTTGAACGTAGAACGAATGTGAGCCTGGCCCACGGAAATGTTCTTACGGTCCGCGCGCTTCAGACGGGCAGCGCGAACGTTCTTCTTAGCAGTAGCCATCTATCTAGCGCTCCTTATTTCTTCTTCTTAGCACCGATCTGACGCTTCGGGCCCTTGCGGGTACGAGCGTTAGTGTGGGTGCGCTGGCCGCGGACCGGGAGGCCCTTGCGGTGACGAAGGCCGCGGTTGCAGCCGATGTCCATAAGGCGCTTGACGTTCTGGTTGCGCTCACGGCGGAGGTCGCCCTCAACCATGATCTGATTCTTATCGATATAATCGCGGATGGCGTTAACCTCATCCTCGGTGAGGTCCTTAACGCGCGTGTCCACGTTAACGTTGCACTCGACGCAAATCTTCGTCGCAGTGGTGCGGCCGATGCCGTAAATGTAGGTCAGACCGATCTCAACGCGCTTCTCACGCGGGAGGTCGACACCATTAATACGGGCCAACGTAGTCTCCTCTCTTAACCCTGACGCTGCTTATGACGGGGGTTCTCGCAAATGACGAGGACCTTGCCGTGGCGCCTAATGATTTTGCACTTATCGCACATCTTCTTGACCGAAGGACGTACCTTCATCGTTCTTCCTTTCGGTAGCGCTCAAACTACTTCCCTACTATCTACTCGCCCAGCCGCAGGCGTTTAAAACTATGGCTGGTCTTCACACGCAAACCGACCGTAGGTTGAGCTAAGCCTGCAGTCGGAAAAGAGCGTGTATGCGTGTCGCTATTTATAGCGATAGGTGATGCGACCGCGGGTCAGGTCGTACGGGGAAAGCTCCACGACAACCCTGTCACCGGGGAGAATGCGGATGTAATTCATTCGAATCTTGCCAGAAATGTTGCACAGAACCGAATGACCGTTCTCGAGCTCGACCTTAAACATGGCGTTGGGCAGCGGTTCCTTTACCGTACCCTCGAGCTCAATTGCGTCTTCCTTCTTCACAAGCAATCATCTTTCTCTAGAAAACGACAGCGATTGAGTATTCTACAATACGTATCCACGCATCGTAATATCTTCGTAATGGCTCCACAACTACGTGGGACTTGTTACATTTCTCCGCCTTGGAGCGAACACCAAGCACCTTGCGCATCCGTGGTGAGAATCACCGGACCGTCATTGGTAATGGCGACGGTGTTCTCGTAGTGCGCGGCGGGCAGGTGGTCGTTAGTCGTGACGATCCAACCGTCGGAGCCTGTGCTCACATGGTTGGAACCCATCGTAACCATCGGCTCGATGGCAATGACCATGCCGGCCTGGAGGCGAACGCCCCTCCCCTTCTTTCCATAGTTAGGAACGTTGGGGTCCTCGTGCATCACGCGGCCGATGCCATGTCCCACATAATCACGAAGCACGCCGTAACCGTGAGACTCGGCGAGGGACTGAACGGCATAACCAACGTCCCCGATATGGTTACCGGGAACAGCCTGCTCGATGGCAGCCTTAAGACAATCGCGCGTGACCTCGCACAAAGCCTTGGCTTCGGGCGTGGGGGTGCCGACGAAAAACGTCCAAGCGTTATCGCCGACCCAACCGTCGACAACGGCTCCCGTATCGATGGAGATGATATCGCCATCGCGCAGGATCATGTCGGGGTTGGGAATACCGTGGACCACGGCATCGTTGATCGATGCGCAAATGGTCCCCGGGAACCCGCCGTAACCCTTAAAGGCCGGGGTGCCGCCATGCATGCGGATAATCTGCTCCGCGAGCTGATCGAGCTCAAAAGTCGAAACGCCGGGACGCACCATGGCTCCAACGTGGCGGAGCGCCATCTTAGATAGCGCTCCTGCCTTCTTCATCTGCTCGATTTGCGTTGCAGACTTAATCTTGATCATAGACCGAGAGCCTCTTTGACATCCCCGTACACGGTCTCGCGAGCCTGGTCACCGTTGACCGACTTGAGCAGACCCTGGCCACGATAGTAGTCGACGAGCGGACTCGTGGACTTCTCGTAGACGTCGAGACGGTTCTTGATGGTCTCGGGCTTGTCGTCGTCGCGCTGATACATCTCGCCTGCGCACTTGGGGCAGGTAGCATCAGCAGCGGTGCCGGTGTAACCGCAGGCGCGGCAGGTGCGACGCGAAGACAGACGATCGATAATGACCTCGGGGGCCACATCGACCAGAAGGGCACAGTCGATCTCGCGACCCATGGCGGAAAGCTCGGAATCGAGCGTCACAGCCTGGGCGGTGTTGCGCGGGAAGCCGTCGAGGATGAAGCCCTGTTGGGCGTCATCGGCGGCAAGGCGCTCCTTGACAAGGTCGATCACGAGCTGGTCGGGAACGAGCTCGCCAGCGTCCATGTACTTCTTAGCCTGAATACCAAGCTCGGTGCCACCCTTGACGGCAGCACGCAGCAGGTCGCCCGTGGAAATATGGGCGACGCCAAACTCGGCGACGAGCTCCTGTGCGACGGTGCCCTTACCGGCACCCGGAGCTCCGAGCAATACGAGGTTCATGAGCAATCCTCCTCTAGCCTATTTAAAGAATCCATCGTAATCATACATCTTGATCTGGCCTTCGAGCTTATCGACCGTGTCGAGCACGACGCCGACCATGATGAGGATGGACGTGCCGCCAAATGCCTGGATCAGATGGTTACCCGTGAAGGAGAAGATGATCGAAGGCACGATGGCGATGAGCGCCAAAAAGACAGCGCTGGGAAGCGTAATCTTGTTGAGCGCGTTCTTGATGTAGGCCGCGGTAGCCCTACCCGGACGCACGCCCGGAATAAAGCCGCCCTGCTTCTTAAGGTTGTCGGCCGTGTCATCGGGGTTAAACACCATGGAGGTGTAGAAGTACGCGAAGAACACGATGAGGACAACATTAAGCACCCAGTTGAGCCAACCGGTCGAAAGCGCAGAGGCAACTGCCTGGATCCAGCCGATGCCGGGGAAGAACACGGCAATCTGAGCCGGGAAATACAGCAGCGCCGAAGCGAAGATGATCGGCACGACACCCGCGGTGTTGACCTTGATGGGCAGGTAGGTGGTCTGGCCACCCATCATGCGACGGCCCACGACGCGCTTAGCGTAGGAGACCGGAATGCGGCGCTGGCCGCGCTCAAGGAAAACAATCAGCGGGATAACCAGCAGGATGATGGCGCAGATAATCACCATGGTGATGATGCCACCGGCATTGCCCTCGGTGCTGGAGAAGATAGCCTGCGGCAGACCGGCCATGATGTTCGCAAAGATGATCAGCGACATGCCATTGCCGATACCGCGCTGGGTGATGAGCTCACCAATCCACATGATCAGCATGGCGCCCGCAGTGAGCGTGCCGACGATCATGAGGTCGAAGATGATCTCGGGAGCGCCGGCGCCATTAAAGCTGATGCCGAAGCTCTTAAAGAGGAAGAGGTAACCCACGGAGTTGAGGATTGCCAGAGCCAGGGTGAGGTAACGCGAATACTGCGTAATCTTGGTCTGACCGACCTCGCCCTCGCGGGCAAGCTCATGCAGGGAAGGCACAACGGCCTGGAGCATCTGGAGGATGATCGAGCTGGTGATGTAAGGCATGATGCCCAGCGAAAACACCGACACATAGCTCAAAGCGCCGCCAGAGAAAAGATTCAGGAGGGCCATAGCACCTGCGGCGACCGAATTGTTATCGGTCGAGAAAAGGCCCAGCATCCCCTGGAAGGGAATGCCGGGCACAGGAACGTGCGCACCAATGCGGTACACGACGAGCATAGCTATGGTAAAAAGAATCTTTTCGCGCAATTCTTTGATGCGGAAAGCATTCTTAAGACCATTTAGCACGGCAGCTCGACCTTTCCGCCGGCGGCCTCGATCTTGGCCTGCGCAGAAGCGCTGACCTTGTCGACCTTGACCGTGAACTTCTTGGTGAGCTCACCATTGCCGAGCACCTTGACGGGCTCGAACTCGCTCTTGGTGATGCGAGCGGCCTTAAGAGCGGCACCGTCGATCACAGCGCCGTCCTCGAACTTGCGCTCGAGACGCTCAACGTTAACAGCGGTGTACTCGATACGACGGGGGTTGCGGAAGCCCGGAAGCTTGGGCAGGCGCATAGCCAGCGGAGTCTGGCCACCCTCGAAACCGGCACCCTTGGTGCCGCCAGAGCGGGAACCCTGGCCCTTCTGACCGCGGCCAGAAGTGGTGCCGTGACCCGAAGAATTGCCACGGCCGACGCGCTTGCGGTTCTTGGTGGAACCGGGCGCGGGAGTAAGATCGTGAAGCTGCATTTGCTACTCCTCTACAATCTCGACAAGGTGCTTGACCTTGAAGATCATGCCGCGGACGGACTCGTTGTCAGCAATCTCGCGAACCTCGCGGATCCTGTGGAGACCGAGGGCACGGACAGTACGGACCTGGTCCTGCTTGCAACCGTTGGTACTGCGGACCTGCTTGATCTTGATGGTGTCAGCCATGCTTAGTTCTCCTTACCGACGAACATCTCGGAGACCGTCAGGCCACGGCGAGCCGCGACGTCCTCAGGGCTGGAGAGCTCCTTGAGGCCCTCGACGGCAGCCTTGATGATGTTGAGGCCGTTGTCGGTACCGAGGGACTTGGACAGGACGTTCTTGATGCCAGCAAGCTCAAAGAGGGGACGCACAGCGCCGCCGGCGATAACGCCGGTACCCTCGACAGCGGGCTTGATGATGATGCGGCCGGCACCAAAGTGGCCGAGAACCTCGTGCGGGATGGTGCCCTGCTCGGTCACCGGCACGTGGAACATGTTCTTCTTGGCATCGAGAGATGCCTTGGAGATGGCCATGGGCACCTCAGCGGACTTGCCCATGCCAACGCCGACGTTGCCCTTGCCGTCGCCAACGACGACGAGAGCGACGAGGCTCATGCGACGACCACCCTTGACGGTCTTCGACACGCGGTTGATGTAAACGACGCGCTCCTCGAACTCGGAGGCCTCGCGCTGCTGCTTCTGATTACGAGCCATGTGCTACATACCTCCTAGAACTCGAGACCGGCGGCACGAGCACCGTCGGCGAGGGCCTTGACGCGGCCATGGTAGATACGGCCACCACGATCGAAGGCGACCTTGGTGATGCCGGCCTCGATGGCGCGCTTGCCAACGAGCTGACCGACCTTCTCCGCAGCCTCCTTGTTCGAGGTGTGGGTGCCCTTGAACTCGGCCTCGAGGGTCGAGGCAGAGACGAGCGTCAGGCTGGAGCCCTTGCTGTCGTCGATGATCTGGGCATAGATGTTGGCGTTAGTACGGGTCACGCGAAGACGCGGACGCTCGGCGGTACCCGAGACCTTGCCGCGAACACGACGCTGACGACGCTTGAGGCCTTCCAGCTTCGCCTTATGCTTGTTCATACGTAAACTCCTAAAAAGGTTGATCTTGCCAGCACCTGACGGGGTGCTGGTCTTATGCGAGTGAGTCGGTTACGACTACTTGGCGGCCTTACCCAGCTTGCGGCGGATGTGCTCGCCAACGTAGTGGATACCCTTGCCCTTGTAAGGCTCGGGAGGACGATGGCCGCGGATCTCAGCGGCGATCTGACCGACCTGCTGCTTGTTGATACCCTTGACGTTCACGTGGGTGTTGTCGGGAACCTCGAAGGTGATGCCCTCGGGAGCCTCGACGATCACGGGGTGCGAGAAGCCCAGGGAGAACTCGAGGTTCTTGCCCTTCTGCTGCACGCGGTAACCGACGCCGGCGAGCTCGAGCTTCTTCTCGAAGCCCTCGGAAACGCCAACAACCATGTTGTGGATGAGGGCGCGGGTGAGGCCGTGGCGGGCACGGGTCTCACGCTCGTCGTCGGGACGGGAAACGGTGAGGACGTTGTCCTCGACGTTGATAGTGAGCTTCTCAAAGACATCGAGCTCGAGCTGGCCCTTGGGGCCCTTGACGACAACGTTGTTGCCGTTGACTGCCACTTCGACTCCGGCGGGAATCTGGACAGGCTTATTACCGATACGAGACACGGTGATCTCCTTTCCTTCTACCTACCGAGCGAATTACCAGACGTAAGCGATGATCTCGCCGCCGACGTTGTGCTTGCGAGCATCGCGGTCGGTCATGACGCCATGGCTGGTGGAAATAATGGCGGTACCAAGGCCACCGCGGACGCGGGGCATGTCGGCAACGCCGGTGTACTTACGCAGGCCCGGCTTGGAAATGCGGCGGATGCCGTTGATGACCTTAGCCTTCTTGGGACCATACTTAAGCGTGATGTGCAGAGTCTTCTGGGGAACGGTGTCCTCGACATCGTAGCCCTCGATGTAGCCCTCCTCGTGCAGAACACGAGCGATCTCGACGAGCTTCTTGCTGCTCGGCATGGAGACCGTGGCCTTGTTCACAGAGTTAGCGTTACGGATGCGCGTAAGCATATCTGCGATCGGGTCTGTAAGGTTCATACAGATTCTCCTTCGTTCTTGATGAACACGTGCTCTTGGTTCTTCGCCGCCCTTAACGGCAAAGCCTAACTAGCGCGTTTTCCCTGTTCCAAACTGATGCTTGAAACGCTGGTAGTGACTTACCAGCTGGCCTTCTTAACGCCGGGAAGCTCGCCCTTGAGTGCAAGCTCGCGGAAGCAGACACGGCACAGGCCGAACTTGCGGTACACAGAGTGCGGACGGCCGCAGCGCTGGCAGCGCGTGTACTCACGAGTAGAGAACTTCTGCTTGCGATTGCACTTGACGATCATCGATGTCTTAGCCACTTATATCCTCCTCACATAGAGTATTGTTCGCCCCAAGCGCCGCCCCCTTGTGGGAACGGCGCTTATAGGGCAGGTGAACCTATTTCTTGAACGGGAAACCGAAGGCGTCCAGAAGGGCCTTGGCCTCCTCATCGGTGTTGGCGGTGGTCACGAAAGTGATGTCCATACCACGCTGGTGATCGACGGAGTCGAAGTCGATCTCGGGGAAGATGAGCTGCTCGGTGACGCCCATGGAGAAGTTACCACGGCCGTCGAAGCTCTTGGCGGAGATGCCGCGGAAGTCGCGGATACGGGGGATCGCGACGGAGGTCAGACGATCGAAGAACTCCCACATACGGTCGCCACGCAGGGTAACCTTGCAGCCGATCGGCATACCGGCGCGCAGGCGGAAGGTAGCGATGGACTTGCGGGCACGGGTGATCATCGGCTGCTGGCCGGTGATGGCGCGCAGGTCGCGCACGGCACCGTCGATGGCCTTGGAATCGGTAGCGGCCTCGCCGACACCCATGTTCACGACGATCTTCTCAAACTTGGGGATCATCATGACGTTCTCGTACTGGAACTTGTCCTGAAGCTGCTGCTTGACCTCGTTGTTGTACTTGGTCTTCAGACGCGGCACATACTTCTCTTCTGCCATTGTTCACTCCTTCTTGGGGTTTTAAGCACGGGGCGTGGCCACGATGGGTTGTCCTCGTGCCTCCTGGCTGCATCCGCGCCGCTCATGGCATTTTGCGGTTTGGACTCGACGCAGCAGGAGCCGACAAAACAATCGGTACTATACGCGCATCGGGAGCGTATTTCCAGAAAAACCTCGTCTGCCTGCACAACTCCACAACTCCCCCGCACAAATGGGTCCCAAAAAGCAGTTGCGGTGAAATAGGGACTGTTGGGCGGCCTAACAGGCTTAAACAATCCGTATTTCACCGCAACTTATTGGTGAGGATGCGATTAGCGCTTGCGGGGGATGAGTTTGGTGCGGCGCAGGTGGATCATCTCGGCGGCGATGGAGATGGCGATCTCCTCGGGGTCCTCCGCCTCGATGGCAACGCCAATCGGCAGGTGCAACTCGTCGATTTGCTCCTGCGTAAAGCCCTCCTGCTCCAGGCGGGCGCGCACAAAGGCCGTCTTGCGGCGCGAGCCCAGGCAGCCCAGATAGGCGGGTTTGGCGCGCATGGCCTGAATCACCACGTCGATATCGGACTTGTGACCCGCCGTGGCGACGACCACCAGGTCGCGCGGGCCGATGGGGCACCGCTCGCTCAGGTTCTTGTAATCGACCAGACGACGATCGTAGACGTTGGGCACCCATTCGGGGGTCAGCGTGCCGGGGCGGTCGTCGCAAGCCACGACGGCAAAGCCCGCCGCCGTGAGCACCCGCGCCGTCGCAGCGCCCACGTGGCCACAGCCAAAGATGTAGGTCAGGCCCTCGGGGCAGAGCGTCTCGATGTGAGCCACGGGAATCTCGGAGGCGGCGTTGGTGTAGGTGACCTTACTCCCCTCCTCCACCAGCGAAAGCCCGGGGCAGCCCGCAATGGTGTGGCGCGATTCCTTGCCATGGCACTCGGCCACATCGCCCTCGAGCGCGCTCGCGATAAACGGCTCAAAGTCGATGACGAAGTCGCCGATGCGCCGATAGGCCAAGACGTCGGCTATTTCCTGGAACAACGACGCCTGAGTCGCATCCAGATGCAGGTAGCACAGGCAGATGGCTCCGCCGCAGATCATGCCGGTATCGGAGTTCTCGCCGCCCATGGTGTAGCGGACCAGACGCGACTGTCCCGCGCTCAGGAGCTCGCGCGCCTCATCCAGCGCAAAGAGCTCAATCTTGCCGCCGCCGATGGTGCCCGCCTGGCTGCCATCGGCAAAGACAGTCATCCAGGCGCCCACACCGCGCGGCGATGACCCCGCCGTACCGGCCACGACCACGAGCTCGCACGTCTCGCCAGCACGCAGGGCGGCAAGCGCCGCATTCACAACATCGAGCTTTTCCATTGCCGCCTTCTATCCTCTAAAGACATCGGTGAGCATGGCGAGTGCCTCGAGCACGCCGCCGCCGACCGACGTCGCCTTGTCCGAAATGTAGTTGATATAGCTGGCATCGCCGCGCGGATCGACATCGGCGCATTTAAAGCCCTCAGTCACCTGCACGCCGTTCGCCAAAAGTCCGCGCAGACAGCCATCGATCTGCGTGCACATGGGCGTATCGCCCGCGTAGCCAATCACGTTTCCGGCACTCACGATGTCGCCGATTGCGCGGTCGGACCGAAACACGCCGGCGGCGGGGCTGTGAATAACGCGCTCTTTGCCATAGCCGGCGATAATGCCTGGCACGCCCGTGTTGGGCTGGGGCGAACCCTGGGTGATGACGCGGCCCAGAAAATGCCCGCGCATGGTCTCGACCACGGCGTCGCAATCGACCGGCGCGGTAAAGCCCGGCCCCACGGCGATGACGACAGGAGCCATATCGCGCGTGGTGCCCAAGTTGCGCTTAGCCAGAATCGCGTCGACCACGGCAGCGGGTTTCAGCTCGCCGAGCATCTTGGCCTGGGGGTCCACCACAACGGCGACGTCTCCCGCTTGGGTAATCTCGAGCGCCTCTGCCGGCGTCTGCGCCAAGCGGGCGCGAATGCCCTCGACCTGGACCTCGCCCAGGCGAATGGCCTCGCAAAAACTGATTGTGCGGCGGATGCACGTGGGAACCGCGATATCGGCCATAACGACCGACACGCCAGCGCGCACCAAGCGAGCGGCGACGCCCGTGGCGATATCGCCGGCACCGCGAATATAAACGAGCATTCCCGGGGCACCTCCCTGTGCTACGGTTTGAGCAGAGCAAAAGCGGTTCGACCTCTACTCTGATGATTATTTATTATCACAGTATTATACGGCGGTGAACAGATGGAAACGACGAGCGGAAACCTTGCCTCCACGCTCAAGATCGAGCCGGGCATTACCGCAATTATCGGCAGTGGCGGCAAGTCGACCCTACTAAAGACGCTCGGCCTTGAGCTTATGCGCGCCGGCGGCCGCGTGCTCCTCTGTACCACCACGCACATGTTTCCCGTCGCCGGCGTGCCATGGGACGGGTCGAGCCGTCGCCTGGGCGCCGCGCCTTGGAAGCCGGGAGCTCTGCATGTTCCTGGCTGCACTTGCGAGGCATGCGCTGGCATGAGCCGCGGAAGTATCTGCCAGGCGGGTGTTTTGGACCCGGAGACAGGCAAGCTCTCCGCCCCCGCCGAGCCGCTCAACGAGCTGGCGCAGCGCTTTGACTACGTGTTGGCCGAGGCAGATGGCAGCAAGCGACTCCCGCTCAAGGCGCATGCCGCCTGGGAGCCGGTAATTCCCGACGCCACGGCAAACGTTGTCTGGGTCGTCGGCGCTTCGGGGCTGGGCAAGCCCGTCGCCGAGGCTGCCCACCGCCCCGAGCTCTTCTGCGAGCGCTGCGGCTGCGAGCCCACCGACGCTGCCACCCCAGAGCGCGTCGCCATGGTGCTCAATGCCGAGCTGCGAATGCTGAACCTCAACAATGCCCGCATCATGCTCAACCAAGTCGACACGCTTGCCGACCCAACGATGGCAGATTGCTTCGAGGCAGCCCTCGGCAGCCCCATCGTCGCCACCAGCCTCAAGGGGTAGCTAATTTGGGACGGGGCTCTTTTAGCTACCCCATGTTGAGAGAAAAATCATCAGGCAGGCAAGGGTAGCTAAAAGAGCCCCGTCCCAAATTAGCTACCCTGGCGGCCTTCCTGCTAGCGGGGGACGTAGCGGCCGGGTTGGGCTCCGGTGGGCTCGCCGTCGCGTGCCACCAGCACGCCGTTCACAAACACGACCTTGGCGCGGCCATGTGCCCCAAAACCCTCGAGCGGCGTGTAGTCCACAGCTTGATGCTGTGTCGCGGCACTGATTGTCCAGCGCGCTTTGGGATCCCACACGCACACATCGGCATCGGCGCCCTCGGCAAGACAGCCCTTGCGCGGGTACATGCCAAACACGCGCGCCGGGTTCTCGCTCATCAAGCGGCACAGATCCTCGGGGCCCAGCTGGCCCTCAAAGCTCGTGGCAATCGCGACGGGACGATGTTCCACGCCGGGCCCGCCGTTGGGAATCGCGCGGAAATCGTCGCGCCCGCGGTCCTTTTGCCCGTGCAGGTTAAAGCTGCAATGATCGGTCGCAATCGTATCGATCTCGCCGGCCACAAGCGCCTCGCGTAGCGCGGCACGGTCACCGGCATGGCGCAGCGGCGGGCTCATCACATACTTGGCACCCGCAAAGCCGTCCTCGCCCTGCTCCAAGTAGCAAGTATCGTCGAGCATCAGATACTGAGGGCAGGTCTCGACATAGATGTTCTTCTGCCCGCGCGCTTTGGCGGCGCGGATGGCCTCGAGCCCCAGCTTGGTCGAAAGGTGCACCACGTTGACCGGTGCGTCGCCGGCCAGGTGCGCCAGATACAGCAGACGGCTCACCGCCTCGGCCTCGCACACGTCCGGACGGCTGAGCGCATGGCCCTCGGGTCCATGAATCCCTCGCTCGTACACGCGCTTCTGCAGTTCATTCACCAGCGTGCCGTTCTCGCAATGCACGCACAGTATGCCGCCAATATGTTTGAGCTCCTCGAGCACCTCGAGTGTCTCGGCATCGTCCAAGCGCAGGTGGTCATAGGCAAAGTAGGTCTTAAACGACGACACGCCCGCCTCGCGCATGGCCGAAAGATCGGCGCGGTTGCGCTCGTTCCACTCGGCGAGTGCCATATGAAAGGCGTAGTTGGCCGTGCAGGTTCCGCCGGCGCGGCGATGCCACTCGGCCAAGGCATCGGGCATGGTCACGCCGCGATCGGCCGTCGCGTAGTCCACGATGGTCGTCGTGCCGCCGCAGGCAGCTGCGCGCGTGCCGGTCTCAAAGCTATCGGCTGTCCAATCCATGCCGGTCCAGCACTGCATGTGCGTGTGGCCGTCGATAAAGCCGGGAAACACCCAGCAGCCCGCGGCGTCCTCGACGGTATCGCCCTCGGCCGGCTCAATCGCCGCGGCGATCCGCACGATCTTATCGCCATCCATGGCAAGATCGGCGCGGCGAAGCCCCTGGGGCGTCACGAGCGCGCCGTTTTTGATGATGATCATAATTGCTCCTTATTGATTGATGCTGTTGGCCACGCGATCAAAATACGAGCAGGCGGCGATATGCTCCGTTATGCGTCGCTGTCCCTTGGCGGTATCGACGTCCCACAGCTCGTAGGCACGCGCCTCGACCAGCACCACGTCAATACGGTCCTTGAGGATCGAACCGCCGCCGTCCTTGCCCTCAAGACGCATGAGCGCATCGAACAGTTCCGCCGGAAAGAGCACCGGGCTCGAAGGCTCACCGTTGCACGCAAGACGCACCGGATGCTTGCGGCCACGTTCGTCAAATGCACGAACCATAGCCTCAAAAGAATCCGAACTCACGAGCGGCTGGTCGCCCGGCAAAAAGAGGCAACCTTTCCAGTTGCGTTCGACTCCCCACGAAAGGCCCGCACGGACGCTTTCGCTGCGCAGCTCGCCATCGTGCAGCACGCACGGGCAATGCTTGTCCTCGCAAATCTGAGCGACCTCGGGCCAACGCGTCGAAACCACGACGTCAAAGCCCCGGGGAACCGAATCGATGGTCCGGGCAATCAGCGGCTCGCCATAGATATCGGCAAGCATCTTGTTAGAGCCAAACCGCTTGCCCTCGCCCGAAGCCATAATGACGCATCCAAGTTTCATGGTGATACCTCCCCTGAAACCATCGTACCCATAACTCGCGCCGCGGGCATCTACATCGAAAGCGCTTATCCCGCACGCCCGCGATGCAAAAAGGGGCACCCCGCCGGTTGGCAGAGCGCCCCCTTTACATGGCTTACCTCAACCCGGCTTTAGGCCTGGAACCAACGGGCGGTGTTGCGCTCGTCGAGGGCCTTGAGGGTAGCGGCGGGATCGGCAACCTTCTGCAGGAACATCATGGCTGCGATGGCGTACGGCTTGTAGCTGGCCTCCTTGTACATGCCCACGCGGTGCATGTCGAAGACGTCGGCGTTGACCTCGCCGTGCTCGCAGGAGACACCGGAGATGTCGGCGGGCAGCGGGTGCATAAAGATGGTGTCCTGGCCGTTGGCAGTCTTCTCCATGAGCTCGGTCGTGGAGCACCAGTCCTGATGGGTGGCGTTCTGGGCAAGCAGCTCCTTCTCGAGCGCTGCGATGCCGGCGTCGTCGCCCTCGGCGTACAGGTTGGTACGCTTCTCCATGGCGGCAAACGGAGCCCAGCTCTTGGGGATCACGATGTCGGCGCCCTCGAAGGCCTCGGCCATGGTGTTGACCTGCTTAAAGGTGGTGCCGGACTCGGCGGCATAGCCCTTGGCGCGCTCGACGACCTCGGGCATGAGGTCGTAGCCCTCGGGGTGGGCCAGGGTGACGTCCATGCCAAAGCGGGGCAGCAGGCTGATCAGCGACTGCGGGCAGGACAGCGGCTTGCCGTAAGAGGGCGAATAGGCCCAGGTGACGGCAACCTTCTTGCCCTTGAGGTTCTCGAGGCCGCCAAACTCGTTGATGAGGTAGAGCATGTCGGCAGAGGACTGCGTGGGGTGGTCGGAATCGGACTGCAGGGAGATGAGCGTGGGACGGTGATCCAGAACGCCGTCCTCGTAGGCCTGCTGGACAGACTCGGAGACCTCGGCCATGTAGGCGTCGCCCTTGCCGATGTACATGTCGTCGCGGATGCCGATGACGTCGGCCATGAAGGAGATCATGGTAGCGGTCTCGCGGACGGTCTCGCCGTGAGCGATCTGGGACTTCTTCTCGTCCAGGTCCTGCAGCTCAAGGCCGAGCAGGTTGGCGGCCTTAGAGAAAGAGAAGCGCGTACGGGTGGAGTTGTCGCGGAACAGGGAGACGGCCAGGCCCGAGTCGAAGATCTTGGACGAGACGTTGTTCTCGCGCAGCTCGCGCAGGGCGTCGGCGACGATGTAGAGAGCCTTGAGCTCATCGGTGGTCTTGTCCCAGGTGTGCAGGAAGTCGCTGCCGTACATACCCTTAAAATCGAGGCCGTTCAGCTGCTCGACGAGCTCGGTAAACTTGGCGTCCATGTAAATGTCCTTTCTAAAGGTGAAACGATCACAATGAGTAGATGTGCTCCGGCATGCGCGTGTGGCTAGAACATGCAGAGCACCATGACGAGGACCCGCCACCGTTGAGGAAGCATGGGAGATAACGACCGCGGGCCCCAAGTCAACAGGGGGTGCCGGGGACACGAGCGGCCCCCGGCTCAACAAAATCGAGGAATGGGACTAATCGATCTTGTTGTTAGTCAGACCGGCACGGAACACGGTGGCGTCGCCATCGGCCTGGCTCGGATCGTAGAGGTTCAGGGCAGCCACGTACATGGCGGCAGCGGTGACCAGGTCGTCCTTGTAGGTGACCTCGTTGGGAGCGTGAGCCTGAGACTCGGCACCCGGGCCAAAGCCGACGCAGGGGATGCCATAGCGGCCCTGGATGGAAACGCAGTTCGTGGAGAAGGTCCACTTGTCGCACAGCGGACGGCCGGTGCGCTTGTCCATGCTGGGCCCGCAGCCGATGCGCTCGTCACCAAACATGGCCTTGTGGGCGTCGACGAGGGCCTTGACGTGTGGAGCGGTCTCCTTGTTGATCCACGTGGGGAAGTAAGCCTCGGTCTCGTAGACCTCGCCGGTCCAGGACGGACGGTCGTACATGTACATGGAAACCTTCACGTCGTCGCCGTACTTCTTGGCGGCCGGCAGGTTGCGGATCTCGTCCAGGCAGGACTCCCAGGTCTCGCCGGCGGTCATGCGACGGTCGATGGAGATGGCGCAGGAGTCAGCGACGGCGCAACGGCTGGGGCTGGTGTAGAAGATCTGGCTGACGGTGCAGGTGCCGCGGCCCAGGAAGCGGGCATCCTCGTAGTGCTCGGGGTTGTACTTGGGGTCGAGCATCTTGACGAGACCCTTGATGTCGGTCGACTCGTCGCAGCCGTTGTTGTTGAGGGCGCGGACGTCGGCGATGATGTCGGCCATCTTGTAGATGGCGTTGTCGCCGCGGTCGGGAGCGGAGCCGTGGCAGGAGGTGCCGTGAACGTCGACGCGGATCTCCATACGGCCGCGGTGACCGCGATAGATGCCGCCGTCGGTGGGCTCGGTGGAAATGACGAACTCGGGCTTAATGCCGTCCTTGTTGTAGATGTACTGCCAGCACATGCCATCGCAGTCCTCTTCCTGGACGGTGCCGACGACCATGATCTTGTAGCCCTCGGGGATGAGGCCCATGTCCTTCATCATCTTGGCAGCGTAGGTAGCAGAAGCCATGCCGCCCTCCTGGTCAGAGCCGCCGCGGCCGTAGATGATCTCGTCGGTCTCGTAGCCCTCGTAGGGATCGGCATCCCAGTTCTCGATGTTGCCGATGCCGACGGTGTCGATGTGGGAGTCGATGGCGATGATCTTGTCGCCCTCGCCCATAAAGCCCATGACGTTGCCCAGACCGTCGACCTTGACCTCGTCATAGCCAAGGCTCTCCATCTCGGCCTTGATGCAGGCGACAACCTCACCCTCCTCGCAGGACTCAGAGGGGTGAGAGATCATGGCGCGAAGGAAGCGAGTCATATCAGCACGATGGGACTCAGCAGCAACCTTGATAGCGTCGAAATCGAGTTCTTTAGCCATTGTTCATAACCTTTCAAACGAAGGAATCTACCTGTGAGGTGGCGGAGCGATACCTATTTACTCCGCCCCAACGATTAGCAAGTGGGATATTCGCCTTCCCAGACGATGCGGCGATACTGGTCGGGGTCCGTGTCGCCCTCGGTGGAGAAGCAGAGCACGGAGCTCGTCTTGTCCAGGCCGATGAGCTCCTTGAGCTCGGCGTACTCGGGATCGAGCATGAGGGTCTCGACCAGGCCGGTGGTCACAGCGCCGGACTCGCCGGAAATGACGCGCGGGTCGCCCTTCTCGGGAGCGCCCAGGGTGCGCATGCCGCGAGCGGTGACCCAGTCGGGGCAGGACACGAAGGCGGTGGTGTGGTTGCGCAGGATATCCCAGCCCAGAATGTTGGGCTCGCCGCAGCACAGACCGGCCATGATGGAAGGCATGTCGCCGTCCACGATACGCGGATCGCCATCGCCGGCGGCAGCGCCCTTGTACAGGCAGGCAGCAGGCGCGCACTCAACCACGACGAAGGTGGGCGGGTTATCGGGATACAGGTTGGTGAAGTAGCCCACCACGGCGCCGGCGAGCGAACCCACGCCAGCCTGGACAAACACGTGCGTCGGGCGGTTGATGGCCATCTCGCGCAGCTGCTCGGCAGCCTCGGAGGCCATGGTGCCGTAACCCTCCATGATCCAGGACGGGATCTTCTCGTAGCCCTCCCAGGCGGTGTCCTGAACGATGACGCCGCGCTCGCAGGCGTCGGCCTCGGCGGCGGCCATGCGCACGCACTCGTCGTAGTTGACCTCTTCGATGGTCACCG
This sequence comes from Collinsella sp., assembly GCA_036304065.1. GTDB lineage: Bacteria > Actinomycetota > Coriobacteriia > Coriobacteriales > Coriobacteriaceae > Collinsella. Next base: position 30,530 of record JAXIZI010000020.1, read on the forward strand.
TGGCGCCCTCGGCGGCGATGTTATCGAAGCGGGGCTTGGTGGAACCCTTGGGCATGTGCACGACGGCCTTCTGCCCCAGCTTGTTGGCAGCCCATGCTACGCCGCGGCCATGGTTGCCGTCGGTGGCGGTAAAGAAGGTAGCCTGGCCAAAGTCCTTGGCAAGCTGATCGGAGGTCAGGTAATCGAAGGTGCAGTCGGCAACGTCCTTGCCGGTCTCGTCGGCAATGTAGTTGGCCATGGCAAACGAGCCGCCCAGGACCTTAAAGGCGTTGAGGCCAAAGCGATAGCTCTCGTCCTTAACGCACAGGTTGGACAAGCCCAGACGCGCGGCCTGGCCGTCCAGGCGGGCAAGCGGAGTGACGGTGTACTGGGGGAACGACTGGTGGAAGGCGCGGGCCTTCTTCACGTGGTCGAGACTCATGATTCCCAAGTGCTTGTCATCGCTCTTGGGCATCGCGTTGCTCGCCCACTGGATCTTATCGGCCATACGGTGAACTCCTTAAGTTCTCTCTTGCCGGCCCCCGCATACGCGTTTCAGCCCGATCCCATTCACACGGCTGAACTTTTATGTGGATGCCAAACAAAAAGTTTGTTAGTAATGTTCTATCACACTTTTTGATTGGCATACCTAACGAATTGTTTGTTGCCGTAATCGGTACTTTTTCGCCGCCGAACGGTCATGAATTGCCTTGTTGATGGATTTGTTTGCGAACAGATGTGGTTTATGGCAAAGTGTGCCCAAACTAATTTTTAGGAAGGCACCCATGACCCCCGCACAGATTGAGTTTTACAAGCGCCTCGCACACGGCCTGGCGCTCCAATTTGGCCCCAACTGCGAAGTCGTCGTCCACGATCTGGAGACCGAGGACGTGGACCACTCCATCGTAGTGATCGAAAACGGCCACGTCAGCGGGCGCAAACTGGGTGACGGCCCCAGCCATATTGTGTTTGAGTCCATGCACGAGGGCAGCACCGACGTACACGACCGCGAGCCGTACCTCACTAAAACCACCGATGGCAAGCTGCTCAAGTCCTCGACCATCTTTATCCGCAACGACGAAGGCAAGCCCGTCGGCATTTTGGGCATCAACTTTGACATTACGCTTATGAAGGCTTTTGAGCGTTCGCTCGACGCCTTTACCGGCACCGGCGGCACGGGCTATACCGAGCCCGAGCCCATTACCAAGAACATCGGCGACCTGCTCGAGGACCTGCTGCACGAGTGCGAGCAGTTTGTGGGCAAGCCCGCGGCACTCATGACCAAAGACGAGCGCATTCGTGCCATTGGCTACCTCGACCGTCGCGGCGCCTTCCTCATTTCCAAGTCGAGCGAGCGCGCCTGCGAGTTCTTTGGCATCTCCAAGTACAGCTTCTATAGCTACCTCAATGAGGCCAAGGCGGCGGCCGGCGACAAGTAGGCACTCGCCTGGATTGCCCCTCCCCTTTTGGGTGCGAGTTCTGGAAAGCACGAATCCAAGACCGGGCCGCTTGGGAAGTTCCATATAATCGATGTCATTAGTATTTCGAAAGGATGGAACAGAATGGCGTTGAGCAAGGCATCATGCACCGGTCGCGGATTGATTCCGGCAATTGGTGGACATGTGCACCGCATGTTCGATGAGGGTGAAGACGACCTGTTTTCGCTAAGCCTTGACGACGTGATGGATGATCGCCCGTGGACCGCCGACGAACTCATGGGCGGCGGGGATCGCCCGTCAAGCCCCGATCCCACACTTGCGCCTAAGCCCGCATCTGCGCCGACTCCTGCGCAGTCGCCTGTTTCGACGCCCGCGCCTACGCCCGCACCCACTTCGGCGTCCACGCCCGCTCCCCGCCCCGCAAGCGACCCGTCCGAGACGGCGGCATTTCTCGCTGCAGCGACGCAGGGCAAATCGGCCGACAGCACCGTTATGTACAGCGCCCAGCAGTTGCCTGTTCCTGCGGCACGCAAGCCTCCGGTCGCAAGGCTCGATGAGCCCGTTGCCCATCAGGTTGCCTACGATTCCTGGGCTGCAGCCGATCTGGATGAGACCTCTACCGGCATGCCGGCGCTCGACGTTCCAGTTAATCCGCTTTTTGCCGCCAACACGAGCGCCGCGGACTATGAGGGCGGTGCGGCATATTCCGATTATTCCGATGGCTATGCTGGCACCAGTCGCATCGAGACCGAGGATTATGGCACCGCACCGAGCGATTATCTCAACGATCCGTACGCTGCCACGCGTGCACCGGAATATGACCCGGAGGCCGCGTCCGCACCGGCGTACACCAAAAGCACGGGCGAAGAGCGCTTCGCCGATTATTACGCCGAGGAAAAGGCGCTGCGTTTCTCGGAATTTCCGCAGGCAGTCAAGGTTGCCTTTATCGCCATTGTCATTGCCCTGCTCGGCGCCATTGCGTTTGAGGGATTCCAGCTGTTCCGCGGCCCCACCGCGTCCGAATCGGCAACGCAGCAAAAAGAGGACGACAACCAGTACCTGGACATCAACACCCTCAAGGGCGACCCCAACGACGGAGACGACGAGTAACAGATGCCGAAAACTGAGGGCCGTAAACCAAATCAAGCGACTCGCGGGATTGTGGGGGCGTAGACGGGCGAATGGGCCATCGACGATTTTGAGCTGGCAAGGGCCGGGAATTAGATTCCCGGCCTTCAACCTAGCACTGCTTTATGAGATCGAGCACCGCAGGAATGTCATCGGCGTTCCGAAGCGCAACGTAAGTGGGTAAGCCCGGGCCAAATCCGCCCTGTGCGCGTTTGTCCTGACACATGTCCTCTGGATCAATTAGGTCGTCCACGCTCTTTGCCAGGCCAACGGCGATCCAACCACCGTTGCTGGTCCTGCCTTCTAACACGGCATGCAGTTTTCGCTTGCCCGACCTGAAGCCTACATAGTACTTAGCTATGTAGGACTCCCACGAAGGGTTACCACTCAGAACGGACTCGCGCACCTCATCGAAAAGCTTCTGGTTGAGCCCACCTTCGGCAAAGGTGGGGTGATTCTCCTGCAGAGTCCAGATAGGAGCCTCATCAGACTCCCCGCGAGAAGGACGGTACTTGTCGACGACGTCTGCCGGAAGGTCGGGATATTTCCATATCTCACACGCCTCTTTCGCCAGCTCGTCCGCGCGCTGTCCAATCTCTTCCTCACCCCATTTTTCACGCGAGGCGATCGACTTGTTCAGGTAGAGCGGACTGCACTTAAATCCGACGTCAGGCAGATTGAGCTTGTCCGAGAACGACCGGTTTGAGTACTCCTGGTTGTAGCCCGTCAGCGTAAGATTTCCCAAGTTGTTGCACAGCCTGTCGTGGACGTCTTCCCAGTTCTCACCAAGCGATTCCTTCCAGCCGTGCTCATCATCGATCGTCTGGGGCATGATGTGCTCGATCTGGTAATCGTCGGCTGAGATGGACTCCTTCGGGTGGTGCCAGTTCTCCATGCGTTCCAGGTAATAGCGCTTTTTAGAGAAGCGGTTGTAGCAGTCACGCGTCTTAAACTCCTCGACAAAATGCTCGTCTGTCGGAAAGTATGCGGTCATACCGCTGCTGTGGATAAGGAGCATCGCCGTAACGTACTCCTCGATATCGTCCTGCTGCTCGAGATTGCGATACATGCCGGCAAAGAAATTATTTAGGCCCGTGGTAAGTCTGCCGCAAACCGCTCGCCTGAACAGAAACGACTCGATAGTCTCGCAGATACGTAAAAACGCATTGCGGTCTAGTCCATTCCCCTCGTAAACCGAATAAAGCAACATTAAGAGGGGCCTTATCTGCTTCACATCGAGGCTTACGATTCTGCCGAACACTCGGCGCAGTCCGTCGTCCTTCTCCTTACCAAGGAACAGACTGGCGTATCTATGTGCATACCCTCGCAGCTCCTTAAGCAGGCCCTCGGTGTCACCATCGTAGTCGTCGGCGAAATAGCGCTTAAACTCGTAGTAGGCCTCGTTCTCCTTCGGCATCCTATTGGGAACTTTAAGCCACAGCCAGTACCAGATAAATGCATTGAACTCGTCCTCGCCGCCTTTTCCGAACAAGCACTCGAGTGGATGCCAATAACCCTCATAAAGATTGGTCTGTTCGTCGTTGGGAAGCGACATTAGAACGTAGTTACGGATGAGGTCAATGGGCGTGAGCGGCTTGCCCTTGGAGTTCATGGACTCAAATATGAGCTGGGCATTATCAACGCCAGCGGTGAGCTTAGTGTCGATGACCTGCACGCGGTTTAGCCCCGCCCAAAGCCTTGCAGGGTCGAATGATTTCCCGTGCATCTTTTCACGGAAGAACGCATGGTTTTCGACAATGCGATCCGATTTTTCATCTGGCACGGGAGCCCCAGACACGATGGAGAACAGCGTCTCTTTATCGTCCTGCGAGAGCACCAGCTTGTAGCGTGCCAGACCGTTGTAGTCGTCATCGTTAAAGAGGTAATTTTTCCTCAGCGCCGAGATTTTGAGGTCGCCAAGGAAGCCAGCCTTGTCGGGGTTGCTCTCCAAATAGTCAGCCAAAGCTGCAATCATCAACGAAAACGTCGTCATGCGCTGCTGTCCGTCAATCAGAAGCACGCGCGAAATGCTCGTGGCAGAGCTCTCGGACTCGGGGATATAAAGCATTGACCCCACGAAGTGCGATACGCCATCACGACCCGCTCGCATGACGTCATCCCAAAGCACCTCGCACTCTTTTACACTCCACGAGTAAATTCGCTGGTACACGGGAATGACGAACTGCATCTTCGCCACGCCCATAAGGTCGAGTAGATTTGCCTCGGTTGCTTTCATTTGCGGTTGTCTCCTCTTTCTTGTTTACGCCGTTTGCAGTCAGTCCCCCACTGAGCGGAGGGTGCCAAAGACGAGAGCATCGAAGCACAGAAGCAACCGGGATGCTCATATCGTTAGATTTTACAACGCAAGCAAACGCTTACGCCGTCAGGGTGGCGCGCGATCGCTGCGCGCCACTCCCCAAAATCATACGATGTCAAAAGACTGACACTTGTGTATGCCTTTTGACATTGCCACGGACTTACGGGTTTCTTGTCTCATATGCCAAGAGCGGATATCTAGATCGCTGCCCCTCCCGCCCAAAGGAGCTCGACAAGAACTGATCGAAGGGCAAATCAGACATCGAGCAAGTCGCCGACATGCTCATCGCGCCTCGCAAAAAGATGGGCAAACACGGGACCATCTTAAGCGGTGGCGATGATGACACGGAATTGCAGCCGAATCGCCCCGACCTATTCGCCACCCGATGCTGGCAAGCTGTTGAGCGGCTCGCTCTCACCGGCGGCACCAAGGCGCTTCTGCATCTTCTCGATCTGCTTAAGGGTCGAAGTCAAATACCCAAGACCCTTCTTCAACTGCTTAAGCAACCTGCCATTCCTGCGGTCCCCCTTTCCATTCTCCTTCTCGACATCCTCCTCAACACCAGCGATGCTGCGCTGCACGGCCTCGGCCGCCTTCTGCACCAAAATGGCTCCCTCATGCGGGCAGCGGTCAGTTGCCACATCAAGAAATGCGAGAAGCCTTGAGCATTCAACGAGCACGAACTGCGCATAGTCCTCCCCCATCGACGCCGCCAGGGCAACGCCGCTAGAACCCAAAAGGCCAAACGCAGCGCCGCCGCCAGCAATTAAAGCGGTGCCACCGGCCATGCCCATGCCGCCGGCGGCCAAGGCGCCGCCGCCAGCAGCAGCAAGACTCGCATTGACGAGCGCAGCCCCGTGAAGGCCGACAAACGAGCCTCCAAAGATACCGACAGCAATATCCGGAGCCAATGCCGCGGCCACTCCTCCTGTGCCCAGGGCCGCCGCCACGGCAATGGCGCCGCCTACCAAGACCTTTGGCAATGTACCTGAGAGCTCACGGATATGCGCCCCGCATTGCTTCTCTAGGGAACGCACGGCGTCCAAATCAACCGCGTCTTGTCTCCTGGGAAATTCATCTTTAACCCAAGCCCCGCTCCCCTTCAAACCTTTGTATTCCTTCTTCTCTTCATCTCCTATCTGGAAATAGGGGCGAAACTCAACCAGCTCCTGAGCGATCAGCAAGGCGCGCACCTTGCCGCCTCGCTGCCGCGAAATAGCCTCAAGGGCTCCGTACGCATCTTCCTCGCTCAAAAAATAGCCGTCTGCATCAATGCCTAGGCCATCCGTGACCGAATCCTGCCACGCGCGGGCCCAGCTCCTCTTTTGCCCTTTGCGCACTTCGTTCTTCTCGTTCCCGCAGTCGTAGTTGATGGCGGCAAGCTTCAGCGAGAAGGCAATCCTCGTCGTCTCTCTATCTAGGCTATAAAAGTGGAATCCATCGAAGATATCCTGGCGGCGCCTGGCGCGCTCAGTCCAAGCCTCGGACATTTCCTCCGCCATATAGCCCCAGTCGGCATGGAGTGCAAACGCAAGGCGTCCAACTCCAACGTAGTTTATTCGCAAGAAGAACTTCTGGGCGAACACGACCTTGTTCCCCTCGCATTCGATACCCGCCCTGACCGCCGCCGTCGCCAGATTCGCCAGAACGAACGAAGTACTCGAAACCGTGACCATGCGAGTGAGGGCCCTGCTGTTGTAGGGCATGAAATGCGAAGCCTTGAGCTTGCGCAAGCCGGAGACATCACTCACTTCGCAACGTTCTAGCTCGGCCTTGAGCCTTGAAAGCATGTAGAGACAACGAACGATAACCTCGTTGGCCACGACTGCTGGCACCTGGCTTAAAGCTTGATCGAAAAGACCGACTTCCGTCCGAAGGTCGAAGCGAATGGGCTTGCCGTCCTCGGTTTTGAACGCCGTTCCGTTAAACAGCTTTGAGATCCATTGCTGAATGCGAATATCCTTGCCCTTATAGGCAATCCGCATGTCTTGAAAAACAGGCAGGGAGGAGAGCTCCTTTAGCAGGGACAGCACAACGCCGGGAATACCCGTCCCCTTACCGGGGTTTGAACTAGACCCCGCCATGTCGCTCACGAGATGCATTGCCCAGAACAGAGTGCCAAACGCGATCTTCTCTGGAACGTTCCTGCCTATAAGAGGGCGGTCAGGATCGAAGGCGGCGGCAGGCAGGTCAAAGGCGACAAACCGGCCGGCCGTATCGGTGCCATAGCCTTTGCACGTGAATTGCGAGAGGATCGAACACGCAAGGCCAACCAAGCTCGGGTGGTGCGAGAAATCCCGCAGATGATGTTGGAGCCCGCCGCCAAACTCGGCAGTCAGCTTGTCCGCGGCAAGAGGAAACCCTTTCTCTAGAAAGCGAATAGCGTCTTCTAGAGTTGCATCCGCCTTTGTCATACCCGCAGACTTGGCAATCGTAAGAACGAATTTGCCAACCTTCTCGTCGCCCCACTCTTTGGCACCCTCTAGGTTGAAGTCTTTCTGCCACAGGATATTCAACGCGCCCGTGAGGAGCCCGCTAACGGCTGCAAGTTCATAGTCGAGCTTCGTAGCCTTTTCAGCCCGAGGGTCAAAATCAAAGAGGACCTCCTCCCCATCGGGAGCGTCCTTAAAACCAACCAGCACGGCGCTACCGTTCAGCGGCACAGATGCAACTTTGGGCAGTTGAGGCATGGTGTAAACTATCTCGCCGCCACTAAAAACAAGTTCGTCTGCCATACCGGCTTCCTCCTGCAAACGCGTAAAACTAGATTGCTCCACGCCGCCAAATCCCTCTCGTAGAACTACTCGATAATCTCGATGATGCAGTTGCTCAGAACCTCGTCGGAACTGTTCACCTCTGGCAGCCTGTACGCCTCATTGTGAACGATAACGCGCGCAGCGTCACGGGTCTATGCCTGCCCATCCAGCGAATCATGTTAGCAAGCCGTTCTTCGACAATGGATGCCATCTCGGTGTCCATACTCTTGACCTGCCTGGTCTCGGCGGGCGTCAGCGTGTCCTTGAATAGCATCTCAAGCACAGCCCTCTGATGCTGATTCTGGAATCCTTCCCGCAACCATTCCTTCTGCTTACGCCCAATGGGCACCCGCCCACCTTCCCGCCGCCTTCAGCTTCAGCAGCAGGTCGCCCAGCTCGGGGCACTTGCTAGAAAGGCGCGTCTGAGCTCGCTCGCCCATCCCCCACCGCTGGCGGACTTCCTGGGCGCGCGGGCTCACGCGGTAGTCCCCGTCCATCACCTGCTTGAGCAGCTTGGCGGTCACGCGCGCATCGGCAAGGGCGCTGTGGGCGTGACCCGTCGACTCGTCGAACTCGATGCCAAACCACGTCGCCGCGTCACTCAAAGAGACGCACCCGTGGCTGCCCACGTCCATGATCGAGGTGTAAAACGCCTGCAGGTCGGCCCAATCCGTAGGAAATGCGGAAAGATCGATGTGCTTTGCCTGGCACTCGGTCAAAAGCTGTCGACGGTCCGCCCCGCTCCAGCAAACTACCTGTGCGGAGTAGCGACCGATCCAATCGCTGAGCCTTTTGATTACCATGTAGAGCGGATCGGCCATCGCAGTGTCCACGGCCGATATCCCCGTAAGCTCGCGGACGGAAAACGCAACGCCTTCGGTAAATTCCGTCTGCACAAACTGCGAGAACTCGCCCATAACGTTGCCGTGGTAATCGAGCTTGACGGCGCCGACCTCGATAATCTCATTACGCAGCCCACGTCGCTGGCGCTGCTTTGGCACCGGCGCAAACTCAAAGTCCAGCACAATCTGGCGCGCAAAGTTCGTCGTATCGATAGCCGAGATACACGGCGTCTTTTCAGCTGACACGGTTAGGGCCTTTCTCCGTTGCTTGCCGCTTGTTACATAAGCGGCTACATTGCCGTAAGGTTAGGCGCTCGTGCGGACATGAAATCGGAGCGCAATGCCACGCGCGCCAGGCACACGCCATGCAGACGGCCCCAAGAGAGTCGCCCGCTCTATTCAAATGCATGAAAAAGATTTAGGCCCGGTGACTTGAATCAGCGGTCATCCCGGGCCCATCAGAGCTCGTAGAGCTCTTGGTTGCTTTGGTCTCGCTCTTCACGGCGCTTATCGAACTTTCCGAGGCACTCAAGCAGCATTCGAAGCATAACAAGTCGCTGCCATTAAGGCACTGACCTCTTGACCAAGCAACGGCGCTGCCCAGCTATCACCCTTGGGCTGCCGTCAACTTTATTCTATCCGCGAGCATCTGGTTTACCAAATGGATTTTCGGTAAAGGAAGCACGGCACGCCCGCAAAACCACTACGCCCCAAGTGCCGCCATGGGAATCACCGCCACGCCGTCGTCGCGTGTGTAGGCAATGCTCCCCTTTCCAACCACGACCGCCAAAAACGCCGGCGCGGCATTCTGGGCGGCAGGATTGGAGAGCACTTTCCTCTCCAGCGCCTTGAGATTTCTCGCTCCATCGTCTGCTTTCGCATCACTCAGCTTGACCTCGATGGCTCCCCAGCGCCCGTCGTGCTCAACGATCAGATCGACCTCAAGGCCCTTCTCATCTCGGAAATAATGGACACTGTTGTCGACACCGCCGTAGGTGGAAAGGAACACGCGCACGTCGCGCAGGACGAGATTCTCAAAGAGCATCCCCAGCGTTTGCATATCGCCAAGCAGCCGCTCAGGGGTAGCCCCCAGCAACGCCGCCGCAAGTGACGGGTCACAGAAGTAGCGCTTGGGGCGCACGCGAACGCGGGCCTTCGAGCGCATGGGCGGCTCCCATCCGCACAGGTCCTCGGTCAGCTTGAGCCTGTTGAAGAGGTCCAAGTACGCAGCGATGGTCCTCTCGTCGGGGCCCGCCTCACCGTACGAGGCGTCCTTTACGAGCGTCTTGTACGTGACAGCCTGGCTCTCGTTCATGGCAAGAGCTCGCAAAAGGCCGTGTGCAAGCTCGGGCGACATGCCCTCGTCCAGCACGTTGACGTCGAGCACCGAGTGCACGTACTGGCTTGCCGTCTCTCGCGCAAGATCTTCCGAAAGCCCAAGATTTGCAGGCCAACCGCCCCTGCAGCACCAGCGGGCGACGTCATCCACCGTGCTCTCGCGACGCTGAGGGGCAAAATCCTCGCCCTTAAAGAGGCTTGCCAGTGACACGAGCGGCTCGCCGTCGCCCGACTCACACAGGGCCATGGGGCGCATTGACAGACGGGCGATCCTACCCGTGCCGGAATGACGAACATGGCTGCGCTCCTCGCTTTTGAGCGCGGTCGAGCCCGTGAGCAAAAGTGTCCCCCGTTCGTTGCCGCTCGCGTCCACGAAACGCCGGGCGGCATCCCAAACCTCGGGCACCTCCTGCCATTCATCGACCAGGTGTGGCGCATCGCCGATGAGCGCCAGGCTTGGGTCGACCTCTGCCGCCGCACGCTGCGCAGGCTCATCGAGCCTGGAGACGCTCGCCGAGCGAGAGAGCGCCGTCCAGGTCTTGCCGCACCATTTGGGGCCGTTGATCTCCACACAGCCAAACGCCCGCATAAGGGTGTCGAGGCGCTCCTCTATGAGCCGGGGCCTATATCCCTTTTGGGTCAATCTCTTTGGTGCATCCACAGACGGCCGTCCCTCTCTATCACGCGATATGCGAAATTACGCCATTCTCAATGCTGATTTTACGCTACTTTCAATGTAGTTTTTACGCCATGACAGATGTAGTTTTTACGCCATTTTCATTGAAGGTTTTACGCTTGGCATCCTTAGCGCGACGCTCGCTCAACCCCTGACCACCGGATTGCCCGAATTCCGGGATGCTGTCTCCGCTCCAAACAAAAGGCCCCAGCTCGCGATGGAGCCGGGGCCAAAGGCGCAGCGTATGTAGTTGATGCTGAGCGCGAACGGCCCATCAGCAATGCCGTCTGCGCCCTACCCACGGTGACGGGCGCGGCTGTACGGCGTATCCACCATGGGCAGATCCGGACGCAGCTTGCCGTCGAATGCGCGATAGGCGTTCTGCACGGCGGGCGCCGTGGGGATCGTTGCGATCTCGCCAATGCCCTTGCCGCCATATGCCACGGGCAGCAGCTCGTCCTTCTCCACGTAGATGGCGTGGATATCCGGAATCTCGGGCGCACGGAACAGCCCGAGCGTACCGTACCTTGCCTGGGGCACGCAGTCCTTGAGCGGCCAATCCTCGGTAAGCGCGTAGCCCATGCCCATGAGCACGCCGCCTTCGATCTGACCCTGGATGGAGATGGGGTTGACCACCTTGCCGGAATCGTGCGCGGCATAGACCTCGCTCACGCGGCCGTCATCATCCAGAATGACCACATGCGTGGCAAAACCGTAGCAGATGTGGCTCTTGGGGTTGGGAACGTCGGCGCCCAGCTTGTCGGTCGGCTCCAGGTACACGTACCCAAACTCGCAGCCCTCGAGCGCCTTGATGGCGGCAGCGGGATCTTGAGGATGCATACCCTGGCCGGCGACGAGTTCCTGTGTGTGCAGCTGATAGGCGCGACCGTCGTCGTACTCGATCTTGACGCCATCACCATGGGCGCTCACAGGAGCATCGGGTGCATGCTTGCCGGCCTCGATGTCAAGCATGGCATCGCGCAGCAGGAAGGCGGCACCGCGCACGGCCTCGCCGGTCACGACCGTCTGACGCGAGCCAGACGTGGTGCCGGAGTCGGGAGCGTTCTCGGTAGAGCACTCGCCATTGGCGATGCAGCGAAGCGGCAGGCCGCATGCCTCGGCAACGTCCTGCAAAAAGACCGTGTTGCAACCCTGGCCGATGTCGGACGTGGCGGCATAGACCACGGCCACGCCGTCCTCGATGCGAATCTTGCAGCGGCCGGCATCGGGCAGGCCAACGCCCACGCCGGCGTTCTTCATGGCGCAGGCGATACCGGCGTGTCCGGGATGCGCATAGTAGGCATCCTTGACCTCGAGCAGCGTCTCCTTCAGCGCCGTGGAGCAGTCGGCAATCTGGCCGTTGGGCAAAACCTCGCCCGGCTCGATGGCGTTTCGGTAACGAATCTCCCACGGATCCAGGCCGACCTTCTCTGCCAGCAGGTCAATCAGGCTCTCGAGCGCAAACTCGGACTGGCAAACGCCAAAGCCTCGGTACGCGCCGGCGGGCGGGTTGTTGGTGTAGTAACCAAAACCGCGAATGTCGGTGTTCTGGTACTTGTAGGGGCCGACGGCATGCGTGCAGGCGCGCTCGAGCACCGGGCCGCACAGCGACGCGTAGGCGCCGGTGTCAAAGTTGATCTCGCAGTCCAGACCGGTAAAGTTGCCCTCGGCGTCGCAGCCCAGCGTAAAGGTGCCGTCCATGGCGTGGCGCTTGGGATGGAACGCGAGCGACTCGGCACGCGTGAGCTTGCACTTCACAGGACGCTGGAGCTTATAGGCAGCAAGCGCGGCCAGGTGCTGGATCGAAACGTCCTCCTTGCCGCCAAAACCGCCGCCCACAAGCATGGTCTCGACAACCACACGCTCGGGCTCGTTGTCCCAGCCAAACATGTGGGCGCACTCTTTGCGCGTATCGTAGGCACCCTGGTCGGTCGACTGCACCTTGACGCCGTTCTTGTACGGGAAGGCGACGGCGCACTCGGGCTCCAAGAAGGCATGCTCGGTAAAGGGCGTGGTAAAGCGCTGCGTCACGGTGAACGCGCTCTCCGCTAGCGCCTTGGCGGCGTCGCCGCGCGTCACGTGACGGCTCTGGCACACGTTGTCCTTGAGCTCCACCGTGTTGCCAAAGGCAAAGAAACTGTCATGCAGGCGCGGGGCGTCGGCGGCCTTGGCCTCGGCGATGTTGCGCACGGGCTCCAGCGGCTCGTAATCGATCTTTACGAGCTTCTTGGCCTTCTCGAGCGTCGCCTCGTCCTCGGCAACCACCAGCGCGATGGCGTCGCCCACGCAGCGGGTGATATCGCCCTGGGCGATCATGACGTCCCAGTCCTGGATAAGGTGGCCGACCTGGTTGACCGGCACGTCCTCGGCTCGCAGGATGCCCACCACACCGGGCAGGGCCTCGGCCTTGGAGGTGTCGATGGAGAGCACGCGGGCGCGCGGATACTTGGAGCGAACGGCGCTGGCATAGGTCAGGCCCGGCTGATCGAGCTCGTCGATGTCGTCGGGATACTTGCCCTCGCCGAGCACCTTCTTGCGCACGTCGATACGGAAGGCGCGCTTGCCCACGCCGTAGTCATCGCCGCGCTCCAGATCCTCGTCGATCTGCTTTTCGCCACGGAGCACCGCAGCTGCCAGCGAGATGCCCTCGATAATCTTCTTGTAGCCGGTGCAACGGCAGACATTGCCGCGGATGGCGTACTTGATCTGCTCCTCGGTGGGCTCGGGGTCCTCGGCGATGAGCGCTGCACCCGCCATGACCATGCCGGGGATGCAAAAGCCGCACTGCACGGCGCCCACGGCGCCAAAGGCGTACACGAAGGCCTCGCGCACGTCCTCGGGCAGGCCCTCGACGGTCACGATGTTGCGACCGGCGGCAAGAGCAGTGGTCAGTACGCACGCCTTGACGGCCGCACCGTCCACGTGGATGGTGCAGGTACCGCACGCGCCCTCGGAGCAGCCGTCCTTGGCGGAGTGAATGTGCAGGTCGTCGCGCAGGTAGCGCAGCAGCGGTTTGTTTTGGGTCGTCGTGCGCTCGACGCCGTTAACGGTAAAAGTGAATTCCTGTGCCATGGTGATTCCCTTCTACACGCCGGCGGCGATGCCGGTGCGGTCGTGGATAGCGCCATGCGGGCAGACGACGGCGCACATGCCACACGACAGGCAGTCCGCGCCGTCGATATGGGCGCAGTTGTCCTCGATGCGGATAGCGCCGGCGGGGCACTTTTTGGCGCACATGCCGCAACCGATGCAGCTCGTGTCGCAGATCTTGCGGGCAATGGCGCCCTTATCGGTGTTGTTGCAGCGCACCAGGATGTTCTGGTAGCCGGGAACGAAGGCAATCACGCGCTGCGGGCACGCCATGCCGCACAGGCCACAGCCCGTGCACTTGGAGCGGTCCACACGGGCGACGCCGTCGACCAGCGCGATGGCACCGTGGGGGCAGGCCGTAACGCAAGCGCCACAGCCAATGCAGCCTTCGCTGCAGCGGGCGTCGCCGCCTGCGGAAGCACAGCCGCTTCCGCAGGCAACGTAGGCCACGTGATGTTGAATGGATTTGGCCATAAGAGACTCGCCTATTTCTTAAGAAGGTACGAATAGTTGTCGCGCACGGCCCTGATGGTCAGGCGGACGGCCTCGGGCAGACCGGTGTTGACGGCATCGACCGAGACGGTGCGGACCGTGCCGGCGACGCGGACCTTAAAGTGGTCCTCGTCCACGGCCAGGAAGCCCTCGTTCTCGGAGTTCTCCATGTCCTGATCGCTCCAGAACAGGGTGAGCTTGTCCTTGTAGGGACGGCCCTCCTGGTAGGGGCAGAACACGGCGCAGTTGCCGCACTCGTTGCACATACCGTCGACATGGACGACCTGATGCTTGGCCAGGCCCGGCACCTTAACGGCCACGTTGGCGCGGTTGGGACACACGTCGCAGCAGACCTCGCACACCGAGCCGCAGCCCAGGCAGCGGGTCTTGGTGCAGTTGCGCTTGTCGCGGCACAGCGACCCCTTGCGCTCGTAGCAGGTGCCCTCGCGGCCAGCCTGCTCGTTGCAATCGGCGTACTTGTTAAAGTCCACGCCGGCGATGGCACGGGCGACCTCGGCGGCGTCGGCAATAGCCTCAACCACGGTGGCAGGACCGCGACGGCAGTCGCCCGCAGCCCAGACGCCCTCGACACCGGTGGAAGTGGCGGCAAGGCGACCGCGACGGTCGTGCTCGACGCCCGCGGCATCGTACAGGCTGGCGTCGATGCCCTCGCCCACGGCGCAGATCACCGTGGTGGCGGGAAGTTCCACGGTCTCGCCCGTGGCGACGGGGCTGCGACGGCCGCTTGCATCCGGCTCGCCGAGCTCCATAACATCGCAGGTCAGCACGGCGCCGTTGAGTGCCTTGGGCGCCAGCAGCTCGCAGAACTCAACGCCGTCGGCAAGAGCAAGATCGAGCTCTTCCTCGTCGGCGGGCATCTGCTTCTTGGTGCGGCGATACACCAGGCGCACGTTCTTCACACCAGCCAGGCGCTTAGCCACGCGGGCCGCGTCCATGGCGGTGTTGCCGGCGCCAATGACTACGACGTCCTCGCCCAGCTCGAGCTTCTCGCCCCTCTTGGCGGCCTCGAGGAACTCCAGCACGTCGAGCTCGGCGCCCTCGCCCAGGCCGGCGGAACCGGGCATCCAGGCACCAGTGGCCACGACCACGTCGGTGAAGCCCTGGGCCTTGAGCTCGTCGATGGACTCCACGCGGGCGTTGAGCTGCACCTTGGCGCCAAAGGCCAGGCAGAGCTCTGCGTCGTGGGAGATATCGTCGCTCGCAATGCGGAACTCAGGAATCACGTGACGGACCACGCCGCCGAGCGAATCGCGAGCCTCAAAGATGGTGACGGGCACGCCGGCGCGCGTCAGGAAGAACGCCGTCGCCAGGCCGGCCGGACCGCCGCCGATAACGGCAACGTTGCGCTCGCCGTCGTTTGCGATGGCCTGGGCGCGTAGCTTGGGCAGCACGGCGGTCATGGCCTCGCGGGCGGCCTTGAGCTTGCTGGCGCGGATCTGGGCGCCCTCGGGCTCGTAGAACGCACGCTCGCAGGCACGGCCGCAGGGATGCGGGCAGATGGTGCCGGTAATGAACGGCAGGGCGTTGCGCTCGATGATGATGTTGAGCGCGTCCTCGTAGCGGCCCTCGTCAACAGCCGCCAGATAGGCGGGAATATCCTGCTGGATGGGGCAGCTCGTGCGGCACGGCGTGGTAAAGCAGTCGGAAAGCGGGCTCTTGCCGGCGACCTTGCGGTCGGGCAGCGGGCGCAGCGGCTTCTTGTAGAGCGGGTTGGTGAGCGAGTCGGTCTGGATTGCGGTCACGGCCTCGAGCGAGACGCCCGCGAACGGCTTGCCATCCAGGTCGGTAAACTCGCCAGCCATCTGGCTAAAGCGCTCGTAGCCACCAGGCTTGAGTACGTCGGTCGCCAGGGTGACGGGCCAAATGCCGGCATCGTACAGGGCGCGGATGTTGTAGACCGTAGCACCGCCAGAGTAGCTAATGCGCAGCTTGCCATCGAACTGCTCGGTAATGCGACGGGCGGCCTCGATGGTCAGCGAGAACAGCGAACGGCCGGACATGTACATCTCGGTGGAGGGCAGCTCGTTCCTCGTCACGTCGACGGGGAACGTGTTGGTCAGCTTGACGCCAAACTCCAGGCCGCGCTCGGCACACAGGGCAATCAGACGCTCAAACATGGGCACAGCGTCGACCCACTGCAGATCCTCGCGGAAGTGCGTGTCATCGAAGACGATGTAGTCGAAGCCCAGCTCGTTGAGGCGCTGGCGAGCAAACTCATAGCCCAGCAGCGTGGGGTTGCACTTGATGTAGGTGTTGAGACCCTTCTCGGTAATCAGATAGGTCGCGATGCGCTCGATCTCCGCCGGCGGGCAGCCATGCAGCGTGGACTCGGTAATGGAGTTGGAGACGCGCGCCGGGATGGACTCGACAAACGCGGCATCGACATTCTCAAACTTGTCCAGGTTAGCGAGCGCCCACGTGCGGCACTCGTTCCAAACCTCGGAGCCGCTGGCGTCCTTCATGCCCTCAATGTACGCATCGACCTTGGGGCTCTTGATGCCCTCGAGGTCATAACCCACGGACATGTTGAAGACAAAACCATCCGGGCTGCCCAGGCCGTACTCGCGAGCGATCAGGTGGCAGGCAAACCATGCCTTCACGTACTCGGCAAAGGCCTGCGGAACCTCGAGCTCGGTCGACCACTCGCAGTTGTAGCACTCGTCCTGCGCCACGATGCAGGGCTTGTTCACACACTTGGAGAGCTCCTCGCCGTCCATAACCTGAACGGTCTTGAGCTCAAAGAAGCGGGAACCGGCCACGTAGGATGCCACGATGTTCTGGGCCAGCTGCGTATTGGGACCGGCGGCCGGGCCAAACGGAGTCTCGATGCGCTCGTCAAAAATGGGAAGCGCGCCCTCCTGGTTGGTCGTGACCATCTTGCGCACGCCAAAGACGGCGCCCTGAGTCTTGTGCTCCTCGATGATCCAGTTCATCAGCTGCGAAAACGGGATCGGCCTCATGATGTCGCTCATAATGAGCTCCTCTCTGTAACGCCCGGCGAGACCGCGCGACGGGCGCAAATACGGTGTAGCGCTAGCACAGCGCCGGCGACCCCGCGGAGGCCGCCTATACGCGCGTCGAACGCGGCGAAACATCCGACGCGCGTGAATCTACTTGTAATTAGTAGGTGCGTTCGTTGAGCGTGCTCCAGAGCTTCTTGGACTCAGCCATGGTCCACGCGTTGATCTTGTCCTCATCAATGCCAACGAACTCGCGATCCTTGTACAGGACGCGGCCGTTGATGATGGTGGTGCGGCAGTTTTTGCCCATCATGCCAAAGAGCATGTGGCCGTCGATGTTCTCCTCGCTCAGCGGCGTAAAGGGCTTGTAGTCCATGACGATGACGTCGGCGGCAGCGCCGGCCTCGAGCACACCGAGCTTGCGATCGAAGTACTTGCTGGCCATCTTGGCGTTGTTCTCGAACAGCATCGTCATTGCCTCGCACCAGCCCACGTTGGGCATAGCGGCGTTGTGACGCTGAATGATCAGGAAGACCTTGAGGCTCTCGAGCATATCGTGGGTGTAGGCATCGGTGCCCATGCACACGGGGATGCCGCGGCGGAAGAACTCGAGCACGGGGGCGCAGCCTACGGCGTTGCCCATATTGGATTCTGGGTTGTTGACGAGCCAGGTGCCGGACTCCTTGACGATATCCATCTCGGCAGGCGTCACGTGGATGCAGTGGCCGAGCATGGTGTCGGGACCCAGCAGGTTGTGCTGCAGCAGGCGCTCGACGGGGCTGATACCACCGCGGTTGAGGCGGGAATCCCACACGTCGTTCATGCCCTCGCACACATGGATGTGGAAGCCGGTCAGGCCGTTGTTGGCCTCGGCCATCTTATCCATGGTCTCGTCCGAAAGTGTAAAGGTGGCATGTCCGCCAAACATGGCAGCGATCATGTGGTTGTCGTTGTCGCGACGCTCCTTGGCGGCCCACTGGGCAAATTCGGCGTTCTCGGCAATGGCCTGGTCGCATTTTTCCTGGCCACGGCGATCGGAAACCTCGTAGCACAGGCACGAACGCATGCCCAGCTCCTGAGCTGCATCCTTAATGGTAAAGAGGCTTCCCGGGATCTCACAGAAGCTCGCGTGATGATCGAAGATCGTAGTGACGCCATCGCGGATGGAGTCCAGAATCGTGGCATAGGCGCTGGCCTTGGTGCCGTCGAGCGTCAGGTTGTCGTCGATCTTCCACCACTGCTGCTCAAGATTCTCCAGGAAGTTGGTGGGGTTGCAGCCCTTAATGGCAAGGCCGCGGGCCAGACCCGAGTAGATGTGGGTGTGGCAGTTGATGAGTCCGGGCATGATGAGGTTGCCCTGGGCATCGACGTACTCGGCATCCGGGTACTTGGCCTTGAGCTCGCACTCGGGACCTACTTCGACGATCGTATCTCCGTCAATGGCGACCGCACCGTTTGGAATGAACGGGGCCTGAGCATTGCGGGTAAAGACGGAACCGTTAGCGACCAGAAGCATAAATGCTCCCTTCAACATCAGGGGCGGGGTTTGACACCTCTGACATGGCGGAGTGCGAAGCGCCGGCCTACACCGGAAACGGGCCCTCTCCCGTCAACGCTTCACCAAAGGGACAAACCCTTTGAAGTGCGGCTTGGCACCGCATGACGTCGGCGGACGAGGCGATGCGCCCGCCGACGAATAGCACCGAATTGGTTACTTCTTGCTCTCGGGCAAGACCAGATCCACGGCAGCGTCCTTGGCAGCATCGATGTGCTGAGCCACGACCGGCGTCTGCGGAAGGATCAGGTTAAGGACAATGGCCATGATGGCGGTGGGGGTTACGGCATTGGAGCCGATGACGGTGGGCACCCAGGTGGGCATACCCTCACCGACAAGGCAACCGCTGGCCATCCAGATACCCAGGCCAAAGACGACGGAGGTACCGACGATGGTAGTGGTGCGCTGCGTGAGGCCCTCGCGGGTGAACATGCGCACGCCGTTCATGGTGATGGTGCCAAAGACGCCGACGGTCGCGCCGCCGATGACGGGCTGCGGGATAGCGGAAAGGACGGCAGAGAGCTGCGGGAACAGGCCGGCGATGGCAAAGACGGCCGCGATGATCACAAAGACCCACTTGTTGACGACCTTGTTGGAGCAGATGATGCCCACGTTCTGGCCAAGGGCGCTGGTGGGAAGACCGCCCAGCAGGCCGCCGACCATAGAGGTGAGGCCCTGGGACACGATAGCGCCGGAGAGCTCGCGCTCGGTGGGCATACGGTCGATGGAGCCCAGGCAGGCGGCAGAGACGTCGCCGATAACCTGGATGGCAACCATGGGGAACACGACGGCAAGGGTAATGCAGACCTCGGGATCAAACTCGAGCGCGTAGGGCATGAGCTTGGGAAGCGCGAAGACCTGAGCGGTGGCGACGCTGGAGAAGTCGATCATGCCAAAGGGGATGGAGACGATCATGCCAACGATCATGCCAAAGAACACGGAGCCCAGCTTGAGCGTGCCCTTGCCAAAGTTGGCGAGCGCAAAGACCACGGCGAAGGTGATAAGAGCGACGCACCAGGCCTGCGGGGTGCCCCACAGCGGCGTGCCCATGCCACCGGCCATGTACTTGACGGCCGTGGGATAGAGAGAGACGCCAATGGAGAAGATGACCGTACCGGTCACGACGGGCGGGAACAGCCACTTGATCTTGCTGTAGGCCAGACCAAAGAGGACCGCAACGGCGCCGCCGACGATCTCGCCGCCCAACAGCGCGCCAAAGCTAAAGCCCGAGGCGCCCATGGCCTGCAGGGCCGGCAGGAACGCGAACGAAACGCCCATGACGATGGGCAGGCCGCCGCCGATGCGACGGAAGGGAGCGAAGGCCTGAAGGGCCGTGTCGATTGCCGAAAGAATGAGCGCAACCTGAATGATGTCGGTGCTCTGCTGGCTATTAAAGCCGTAGACGCCGGCCATGATGACCGCCGGGGTAATAATGCCGGCAAACGATGCCAGTACGTGCTGAAGGGCACACGGGATCATTTCCTTAACGGGCGGCATGCCTTCGCGAGTGAACAGGGCTTCAGTGCCGTTCGTAACCGTCTCCTGGGTCATTTGACCACCAATCCTCGAAATAGTTGTTTTCGCATCTAACGCTCTATTGTGACGCAGTGCGGGGTTGAGGTTGTGCCTTCGTTGCATATCGTATTAAAGATGATTCTCATTCTCAATAATAATTTTTTGTTATCAGACTATTCTTCAGCTGAGATAACGCATTTCCGCAGGTCAGGAATGTGTCTGTTCAAAATAACATCTAACTTTTCTTTTGGTCAACCGTTTACCGCTAAATTCCTACCGTTCGTCTGCATTACGCAATGTACCTGCGGATATACGAGATGGTGGGCAGCGTGTTACCATGAGAAAAAATTGTTATGAACATTTCCGTTTTCACCCAAAGGAGTTGCCCGTGAACGAGACCGTACGCCGCTTTTTGCCGATGGTCGATTTTCTGGAGCAGATACTCGGCAAAAACAGCGAAATCGTGCTGCACGATTTCTCGGATCCCGACCACGCCATCGTCGATATTCGCAACGGCATCGTGAGCGGCCGCAAGGTCGGCGGTCCCGCCACCGATCTGGCGCTCAAGATCATGCACGACCCCAAGTATCGCGACCTGCCGTTTATTACGGGCTACGAGGGGCGTGGTGCCGGCGGCAAGACGTTGGAGTCAGCGACGTACTTTATCCGCGAGAATAACGAGATCGTCGGTATGCTCTGCGTTAACACCGACCTCTCGACCGTGCGCTCCATCAACGCCATGGCGCAGCAGCTCATGGCGTGCTTCGACGCGGCGCCGACGCGCACGGAGCCCGCCCCTATCGAGGTCGAAAGCCTTTCGGAGTCCACACAGGAGCTTATCGACCGCAGCATTGCCGAGCTGCTGAGCGCGCGCGGGCTGGATGTAGCGTCGCTTGGTCAGAGCGACCGCGTGGACGTCATTCGCCACCTCAACGGCAACGGGGTGTTCATGCTCAAGGGCGCCGTGGCCTGCGCCGCCACCGCGCTGGGCATCTCGGAACCCAGCGTCTACCGCTACCTGCAAAAAGTCCGCAAGGAAGGCTAACCCGCTGATTCCTTGGGAGCGGAGGAAAACGGATCATTTTTGTCGCATCGCTTGACAAAAGACCCTGCAGCTCGCACTGCAGGGTCTTTTTGCATGTCATGTTTAGTTGTGGCCAACGCCTTAGAGAGCGGCAACGACCTCGATCTCGACCAGACCGCCAGCCGGAAGGGCGGCAACCTGGAAGGCGCTGCGCGCGGGGAACGGGGCCTCGAACTTGGAGGCGTAGATCTCGTTCACGGCGGCGAAGTCGGCGATGTCGGCCAGGTAGACCGTGGTCTTGACGACATCGGCAAAGGTAGCGCCGGCAGCGGTCAGCAGGGCCTCGACGTTGGCGAGGGACTGCTTAGCCTGGGCCTCGACGCCCTCGGGCATCTTGCCGGTTGCGGGGTCGATGCCCAGCTGGCCGGACAGGAACACCATGTTGCCGGTCTGGATACCAGGGGAATACGGGCCGATGGCTGCGGGTGCGTTATCGGAAGACACGACGGTCTTGCTCATGTTTATCTCCTTACGATCAGTTGAGAAAGCGTGAGCGCGGCGTTCACACCGGGAGGCACAGTTCGGTCTGAACACCGCGCTTGATTGGGATGGTACTCAAGGTTTCTGTTTGATGCAAGAATATTATCAGCTTGCGAGAATATTTTATCGCCCAACGGTCTCCCCGAACCGCTGAACGGTTCTCATGTGGAGCAGCCAGTCCAAGCTGCTGAAGACTTTGTCCTGCTTAGGCTGCGGGCATCGTCCATCGCAGCGACGCCACTATACTTTTGAATATCTGAGCATTTTGAAAGGCAGGATATGACCGCAACCGCCAGCCGAACCACCAACCGCAGACCCGAGCTTTTGGCGCCCGCCGGAGGGCCCGAGCCCTTTGCCGCCGCACTCGCCGCCGGGGCAGACGCCATCTACTGCGGCATGGGCAGCTTCAACGCCCGCCGCAAGGCCACCAACTTTACCGACGAGGCCTTTGAGCAAGCCTGCCGCGCCGCGCATCTAGCCGGGTCGCGCGTCTACGTCACGGTAAACATCGTCATCAAACAGTCCGAGATGGGCGATGCGCTGCAACTCATCCATCGCTGCTCCACGCTGGGCGCCGACGCCTTCATTATCCAGGACTGGGGCCTGTTCTTTGAGGTCAAGCGCACCATGCCCGGCATCGAGACACATATCTCGACCCAGGCGAACATCCACGACGACCGCGGAACCCTTTGGTGCCGTGAGCAGGGCGCCGACCGCGTGACTCTCTCGCGCGAGCTCTCCATCGACGAGATCGCCGCCATTCACAACGCCGCGCCCGATGTGGACCTGGAGGTCTTTAGCCACGGTGCCATCTGCTTTTGCTACTCGGGCCTGTGCCTGCTTTCGAGCTTTGCCATGGCGGGCCGCTCGGCCAACCGCGGCATGTGCGCCCAGCCCTGCCGCCTGCCCTACGAGCTGATCGACGAGAACGGCCGCTCGCTCTCCCCTGCCGGTCGCGAGCGCGCGCTGTGCCCGCGCGACACCAACACGTCGCAGCTTGTTCGCCGTCTGTATGACGCCGGCGCCGCATCGCTCAAGCTCGAGGGCCGCATGAAGGCCCCCGATTACGTGTATTCCATCGTCGATGTGTATCGTCACCAGATTGATGACATGCTGGCCGGGGTCGCCGTAGATAAGGACGAGGTAGCCGCCCGCCAGCGCCAGCTCAAGCGCTGCTTCAACCGCGACTTTACGCACGCCTATCAGGACGGCACCTCGGGCGACGAGATGATGAGCTATGAGCGTTCCAACAACCGCGGCCAGATCGTAGGCACGGTACTGGGCAGCCGTCTGGCCAACCGCGATGTGCGCGGCCTCAAGCCCGACGACCGCCGTCGGCGCGCCTCCATCGCCCGCATTGAGTTGTTTGAGCCCGTGGGCAAGGGCGACCTGCTGGAGCTTCGCCACGATAACGAGTTTGACCAGTTCCTGACCACCATTGCCGCCGATGATGCCGCCGCCGGTGACATCATTGAGTGCCGCGTGCCCCGCAGCATGCCCGAGGGCTGCCGCGTCCGCGTGATTCGCAGTCAGCGCGCCATCGACGCCGCTGGCGCCGCGCTCAAGCGCGATGTGCTGCGCCGCCGAGCTGTTGACGTGTCCGTCGTGGCGCGCCTGGGCGAGCCGTTTACTGTCACACTCACCTGCTGTGACAACCCCGCGCTCACCGCCACCGCCACGGGCTTCACCGTCGAGGCCGCCAAGACCCGCGCCGTCGAGGCATCCGATCTGGTTGAGCACGTCGGGCGCATGGGCTCCTCTCCCTTTGAGGCCGCAAGCTTTGACGTTTCGCTCGACGCCGGCTGCGGTATGGGCTTTTCCGCCGTGCACAAGGTGCGCGCCGCCGCTTGTAAGGCGCTGGAAGAGGCCATTCTGGCACCGTACGAGGAGCGCGAGAAAACGCTCGAGTTGCCGGTGCTCGACAAATGTACGCGACCCATGCCCGAGCACTACCGCGACGAGCCGCAGATCTGCGCCACCGTCAACACGCTCGAAGCCGCCGAGGCAGCTCGTGCCGAGGGCGCCACGCGCATCTATATGACCACCGATGCGCTCGAGGCCGCCGGTGTCTCCCCCGCCGATGCATTTGAGCAGGGCATCGTACCCGTACTCGACGAGGTCTGCCGCGCCGTTGACCACGTACGCGTCGATCCCTGGATCAATGCCGGAGCCACCGTCGCCGTCGGCAATATCTCCGAGCTCGCCGTAGCCGCGCATGCCGGCGCCACGGCCGAGATTCGCTCTTGCCTGCCGGTGCACAACACGCCCTGCATGGAGGCGCTTGCCGGGCGCGGAGCCGGTGCGTTTTGGCTCTCGCCCGAGATCACACTCGACGAGATTGTCTCGCTCGGAGCCGCCGCGCCCGCGGCTCTGGGCATCACCGTCTTTGGCCGCCCGCGCGTCATGACAAGCGAGCATTGCATTCTGCAGGTTGCCAACGGCTGCATCCACGATTGTGCCAACTGCCGCCTGCGTGCCCGCAAGCTCTCGCTCAAGAATATCGACGGAAAGGTCATGCCCGTCCGCACCGACATCCACGGCCGCTCTCGCTTGTACGACGCCTACCCCATCGACCTCACACCGCAGGTTCCTCAGCTGCTCAATGCCGGCGTGCGTCGTCTCATGGTTGACGGAACCCTGCTCGAGGCCGATGAGATTGGCCGTGCCGTCGCTCGCGTCCGTCGCGCCGTCGAGGCGGCTCAAGCCGGCCGCAAGCCCGCCGCCCGCCTACGCGGGGCGACCTCGGGCTGCATGTTTGTGGGAATCAGCTAACCGAAAGGCTTACACGTGAACGAAGAACCTCAAGTCCTCTACTGCGACGCTTGGCTCATGGCCATCGACAAGCCCGCCGGCATGATCGTCCACGGCGACGGCACCGGCGAGCGCACGCTTACCGACTACGCCAGCGACCTGCTGCTGGCCATGGGCGACGGCTTTGCCGCGACTGACATGCAGCCGCTCAACCGTCTGGACCGCAACACCACCGGCGTGGTGCTGTTTTCGCTCGACAAACAGACGCAGCCCGCTTTTGACCAGATGGTGATCGACCACGCCTTCGAAAAGCACTATCTGGCGCTGGCCGAGGGCAAGATCGACTGGAACGAGAAGCTCATCGACATGCCCATCGCCCGCGATCGCCACGATAGCCGCAAGATGCGTGTCGGCGCCAGCGGAAAGCCCTCTCAGACGCGCGTCAAGGTACTCAAGCGTCTTAAGAGTCGCCGTGGCCTGCCCACGCGCTCGTATATCGATGTCGAGTTGCTCACCGGCCGCAAGCACCAAATCCGCGTGCATCTGGCGAGCGAGCGTCATCCCCTGGTTGGCGACGACCTGTACGGAACGCCGCGCCCCTGTGGCCTGATGCTCCACGCCCACAGCGTGTCCTTTACGCATCCCGTAACCGGCGAGCACATCCACATCGAAGCCCCCTGCCCCTGGGAGCCCTAAACCACCACAAAGGGACAGGCACCTTTATGGTGGTTTTGCCGCGATGGCTCAGCCGCGGTCCCAAAACGTCTCGATCTGTAACAGTTAGAACCCGTTTTCCGGTCTATCTGTTACAGATCGAGACATTCGAATCCCTCTCAAGGAAAAATCTCAATCTGTAACAATAACTCGGCAAAATCGGCCCAAGATGTTACAGATTGAGATATTCGGATCCCACCGGAGAAATCATCTCGATCTGTAACATCTGGAGCCCGCATTTTGACCTTCCTGTTACAGATTGAGACGTTATGGGGCCACCAGGAAAAATATCTCAGCTTGTAACATCTGGAACCCATATCC
Organism: Collinsella sp.; assembly: GCA_036304065.1. Lineage (GTDB taxonomy): Bacteria > Actinomycetota > Coriobacteriia > Coriobacteriales > Coriobacteriaceae > Collinsella. The sequence goes on from JAXIZI010000020.1 coordinate 55,988, forward strand.
CTCTCTTCCTGTTACAGATCGAGACAAATCCCCAAACAGCAAAAGGCGGCAACGTCCCTGGTGGACGTTGCCGCCTTTCCATTGGCAAGACCCTTCCGCTCCCGCTACTCGGTAGCCTTGTCGAGAGGCTTCTTAAGGAAGCTCAGAACCAAGCAGCCGACCACAGCGCCGATAGCAAGGGCCAACAGGTACTGCACCGGGTTCGTGATGACCGCGATAACCCAGGCGCCACCGTGCGGAGCGGGGCTCGCGCAACCAAAGAGCATCGACAGACCGCCGGCGGTCGCAGATCCCAGGATGCAGGCGGGCAACACGCGAAGCGGATCGGCCGCGGCAAAGGGAATGGCACCCTCGGTGATAAACGACAGACCCATGATGTAGTTCACCAGGCCTGCCTTGCGATCGGCCTCGGTCCAGCGGTTCTTAAAGAACGTCGTGGAGAGCGCGATGACCAGCGGCGGTACCATACCGCCCGCCATGACGGCAGCCATGATCATATTGCCCTGCAGCGTTTGCTCGGCAAGGGCCGCGGTGCCAAAGACATATGCGGCCTTGTTGATGGGACCACCCATGTCGGTCGCCTGCATGCCGGCGCAGATAATGCCCAAAAGAACGATACTCGTGCCCGAAAGACCGTTGAGCGCGCTGCTAATGGCGGTGTTGATAACGCCCATAATCGGGTTAACGGCCATCATAAAGAGACTCGTAAAGAGAATGCCCAGCACGGGGTAGATGAGCATGGGCTTGATACCGTCGAGCGACTCGGGTAGCACGCTTGCAGCCTTCTTGAGCGCATTGACGATAATGCCGGCGGCAAAACCGACCAGCAGCGCGCCCAAAAAGCCAGCAGAGACAAGCTGAGCCTGGGCATCGGCATCCATTGCCGTGGTGAGATAGCCCAACGTAAAGCCCTGCTTTGCAATCCAGCCACCCACAAAGCCCGCGGCCAAGCCCGGACGGTCAGCAATGGACATGGCAATATAGCCCGCAAGGATGGGGAGCATAAAGTTGAACGCCTGGTTGCCCGCAAGGTTAAAGAAGGCCGCGACCGGAGTGCTGTGGCCGTATGCGCTCGTGCCCAGTCCCGCCTGGTCCAGCAAGAACGAAAGCGCCATGAAGATGCCGCCGCCAACAACAAAGGGGAGCATGTGCGAAACGCCGTTCATCAGGTCCTTATAGACCCTGCGGCCCAAACCCTCGGATTCGCCCTCGGCAGCCGCCTGTACCGCGGCGCCGCCGGACACATGATGAATAGGCGCATTGCCCGCAAGCGCAATATTGATAAGTTCCTCGGCGTCATTAATGCCACGCGTCACCGCACAGGAGTAAACCGACTTGCCATCGAAGCGATCGAGCTCGACATTTTTATCCGCCGCAATGATGACGCCCTTGGCACCAGCGATGTCTGCCGCGGTCAGTACATTTTTAGCGCCGCCCGAACCCTGAGTCTCGACCTTAATGCTCACGCCCATCTTGGCTGCCTGGTCTTCCAACCCTTTGGCCGCCATAAATGTGTGAGCAATGCCCGTTGGACATGCCGTGATGGCAACGACATCGTAAGTGCCGCCCCCAACCTTCTCGTTTGCAGCTGACATGTTTCCTCCTTTTGCACAAGCAGGCCCAGCCCTCCCCTTCTGAGGGTCACAACCTGCGTATTACCTTGTGTTTGAGTGATTGATAGCGCCGAAGTGACGGCGCTTTTAAGCGATATCTATACGATGGCCCCGGCGGGCATGATCACGTCGTATGGAAACAGGGGTACTGGGAAATCATGCCCGACGGGGCCATCGGAACCACCACAATGGGGACAGGCACCTTTGTGGTGGTTTTGGCCTTGCCCTGTCGCTAGACCGTGATGACGTTGTCCATCGACTGGTACTTGGCTGGCACCTCGCCCGCGGTAATAATCGTTGCGTCGCGGAAGTCCGCGAATTTTACGGGAGCCACCATGCCAAACTTACTGGCGTCCGAGATTACGAAGCGTTTGGCTGTATGGCGCATCGAGATACGCTTGACCTGCGCTTCCTCGATATCGGGCGTCGTAAAGCCCTGCTCGGCGGCAATGCCGTTAGAACCCCAAAAGCCGCAGTTAAAGTTGTAGCGGTCTAGGGTTGCCAGAGCATCGGGGCCAACGAGCGCCTCGGTCTCGGGTTTAAGCTCGCCGCCCAGCACCACGGTGCGCATGCCGCGCACAGCGAGATGCTGAGCATGGAGCACGGAATCAGTCACATAGGTGACCGATTCGAGATGCGGAAGATGCTCGATGAGTCTGAGCGTTGTCGAACCCGAATCGATGTACACAAAGCTCTCGGGCTCCACGAGCGCCGCGGCGCGGGCGCAGATACGCTCCTTGTCGTCGTTATGGAGATCACTGCGCTCACTGATCGTTAGGTCGCGCGTCACGTGCGCGCGCTCAAGACTTGTCGCGCCACCGTGCACCTTGGCGATGCGGTGCGCTCGGTCGAGCGTCTGTAGGTCGCGTCGAATGGTAGAGGCCGTCACGCCCAGGGCATCGGCAAGCTCGGGCACCGTTACCGAGCCAGCCTGCTGCACCATCGACACAATCGTATTGAGCCTATCTTCCGCAAGCATCGCTTACTCCTCCTCGGGGTAGACGACTCCCCAATCGGCGCGGAGCTTGGTCATGAGCTCCATCACATCAGAAGCATAATCCAGAAGCTCACGCTTGGAATCGTCGCCGGCGACGGCCTGCTCGAGGTCAGCCATCTCGTAGCACAGGGCATAAGCCTCGGTGCCCGCGGCGACCTCCTCGCGATGACCGTCCGCGGTCCACACGATCGTCGCGTGATCGGCGCGCGGATACTCGTTGACCTCGACATAGCAATTGTCAAAGCTGATAACCGAGCGCTTTGGCTGCTTGGAGTGGAGCGTAAGGCTCACGACGCCCAGCTGCTGCTCGGCATTGCGGCAGACGATGCCGCCTGCAACGTCCACGCCGGTCTTGCAGGTGTTACCCAGAGACACGACCTCGACGGGCTGGCTCGCCATAAACAGGCGCATGACGGACAGGGCGTATACGCCAATATCGAGCATGGCACCGCCGGCGAGGTTGCGATTGTAGAAACGGTTGGTCAGGTCGCCGTACTCCTTGTAGCTACCAAAGTTGAGCTGAGCGAGGTTCATGCGGCCAAACTCGCCGGCATCCATGCGGCGGCGCAGCTCTTGATACAAGGGCATGTGGAGCACCGTGGTAGCGTCCATAAGGACCACGTTGCGTTCGGCGGCAATGGCGCGGGCCTCATCGAGCTCGGCGGAGTTGAGCGTGATGGCCTTCTCGCAGAGAACGTGCTTGCCGGCCGCCAGGGCGGCGCGCAGATAGGTGATATGGGTGTTGTGCGGGGTGGTGATGTAGACGGCGTCGATGTCAGGATCGGCGTAGAGATCCTCAACCGTGTCATAGACCTTCTCGACGTCGTACTGGTCGGCAAAAGTCTGAGCCTTGGTGAGCGTGCGGTTGGCAACGCCCGTAAGCTTGCGGCCGGCCAGGGCAAGGGACTGAGCCATCTGGTTGGCAATAACGCCGCAACCGATCACAGCCCAACGGAGCTCGGGAGCCGTAAAGATGTCGTTAGGGAACGGCTTGTCCTGGACCGAAGCAAATGCTGCTTTGGCGGCTGCCGCGGCGTCGAGTGGAGCCTGCTTGGAATCTGCCATTATGTGTCTCCTGTGTCATAGAACGTCTTGCATTTCTGACAGCTCTATATTCGCACAAACACGCGCGTCTGTGCGCGTTTTTGCGTATCTCACCGCTAAACGGTCATTATTGCCCCGTAAACGGCGCATATATACGCATAAGTGCGTAATTTAACGCAATCTAACGCGCATAAACGCGCACACAAGCAATTTATACAGCACGACCCGCTCATTTATGCTTACCCAGTTAGGGTGCTCATTTAAGTCTGTCCCCAATGAGTAACTCATTTAAGTCTGTCCCCAATGAGTAGGAATAGAAAAAGGCCCGGGTGCCGTGGCATCCGGGCCTTTGCTAGCAACTTGATGTTGCGGGCAGCTTAGAACTTGTGGCCGCACTTCTTGCAGACGCGCAGCTTGTTCTTGCCGTCCTTCTCGTGACCGACGCGGGTAACCTTACCGCACTCGGGGCAAACGAGATTGACGTTGGAGGCGTCGATGGGAGCCTCCTGCGAAACGATGCCGCCCTGTTGGTTGGCAGCGTTGGGCTTGACGGCCTTCTTGACGACCGAAACGCCCTCGACAACGACCTTGTTCTCGGCGGGGAGAGCACGCAGGACAACGCCCTGCTTGCCGCGATCCTTACCAGAGAGAACCTGGACCTTATCGCCCTTCTTGATATACATATATCTCCCCTAACTACAGGGTCTCGGGAGCGAGCGAGACGATCTTCATGTACTTCTTGTCACGAAGCTCGCGAGCGACGGGCCCGAAGATACGGGTGCCGACGGGCGAACCATCGTTGTTGATGACAACGCAGGCGTTCTCATCAAAGCGAATGTAGGAGCCATCCTTGCGGCGGATCTCCTTAACGGTGCGAACGACGACGCAACGGACAACGTCCTTCTTCTTGACGTTGGCGCCAGGGGTAGCCTCCTGGACAGCACCGATGAACACATCGCCGATGCCTGCATAACGACGCTTGGAACCGCCAAGCACCTTGATGCAGCGAATCTTGCGAGCGCCGGAGTTGTCGGCGACGTTCAGCATGGTTTGCATCTGAATCATGGTAGATGTTCCTCCGAACTAAGAACCGAAGAGAGGTGCGCAGCCTTTAGGCGGCCTGTGGTATGCAAGCCAGGCATACGCACATCTTCGGAAACGTACAAGTCGTAAGAGCGACTGCTTATTTAGCGCGCTCGACGACCTCGATGAGGCGCCAACGCTTCATCTTGGACATAGGACGGGTCTCCATAACGCGGACGGTATCGCCCACGCCAGCCGTGCACTCCTCGTCGTGAGCGTGCAGCTTCTTGGAGCTGGTCATCATCTTGCCGTACTTGGGGTGACGCTTGCGCTCGGTGATGGTGACAACGATGGTCTTGGCACCGGAGACGGAGGTAACGACACCCGTACGGACCTTACGCGAGTTACGCGAATCAGTCATGTTCTCTCCTTAGGTCCTACTCGGCGACAGCGGACTTCTCCGCTGCGATCTCGCGGGCGCGCTGCTCCGTGAGGACGCGAGCGATGTCCTTCTTCACGGTGTTGACGCGAGCGGTGTTGTCCAGCTGGCTGGTGGCCATCTGGAAACGAAGGTTAAAGAGCTCGGCGCGCATTTCCTTCAGCTTCTCAACGAGCTGAGCGTCCGAGAGCTCACGAATCTCTGCGGGCTTCATTAGTTCTCCTCCTTGGCGGCGGCGGCGTCCTCAGCAGCCCACTTGGCCTCGAGAGCGGCCTCCTCAGCCATCTCCTTCTCGATGCGCTGCACAGCGTTCTTGGCAGCAACAATCTTGGTCTTGATGGGAAGCTTGTGCTGTGCAAGACGCAGAGCCTCGCGAGCGACCTCCTCGGGCACGCCCTTGACCTCGAACATGATGCGGCCGGGCTTGACGACGGCCACCCACTCCTCGGGGTTACCCTTACCAGAACCCATGCGAGTCTCGGCAGGCTTCTTGGTGATGGGCTTATCGGGGAAGATCGTAATGTAGACACGACCGCCACGCTTCATGTAGCGAGTCATGGCAATACGAGCGGCCTCGATCTGACGGTTGGTGATCCAATGGGCCTCGAGAGCCTGGATACCAAACTCGCCGAAATGCAGCTCGGTATTACCCTTGGCCTGGCCCTTCATGGAGCCACGCTGCACCTTGCGGTGAAGAATACGCTTAGGGGCAAGCACTACTGACCCCTCCTCTCGGAGTTACGACGACGAGGACGGGAAGAGCCCTCGAGTGCAGGGTTGGGAACAGGCTGGCCCGGGAGCTTCTCGCCCAGGTAAATCCAGACCTTCACGCCGCAAGCGCCCATAGTGGTGCTGGCGACAGCCGTGCCGTAGTCGATCTTGGCACGGAGGGTGTGCAGAGGCACGCGACCCTCACGGTACCACTCACGACGGCCCATCTCGGCACCGCCGAGACGACCGGAGCACTGGATACGGATGCCCTTAGCGCCGGCCTTGCGGGCGGACTGGACAGCCTTGCGCATAGCGCGACGGAAGGCAACGCGGCCCTCGAGCTGCTCGGCGATGGACTGTGCAACGAGGTTGGCGTCGAGCTCGGGGCGCTTGATCTCGACAACGTCGACAGAGAGCTGGCCCTTGGAGACGCCAGCGACCTTCTCGAGCTCGGTGCGGAGGGTATCGATCTCGGCACCCTTCTTACCGATGACAACGCCGGGGCGAGCGGTGAGGATGATGACCTTCACCTTGTCGCCAGCGCGCTCGATCTCGACGCGGGAGACAGCTGCGCGGGCAAGACGCTTCTCGAGGTACTTACGGATCTCGAGATCGTTACCGAGGGTCTTAGCGTAATCCTTCTCTGCGAACCAGCGGGAGCGCCAGTTCTCGGTGATGCCAAGACGGAAGCCGGTGGGGTAGACTTTCTGACCCATACAGCTTTACGCCTCCTTTCGAGGAGCAACGACGACGGTGATGTGGGAAGTACGCTTCAGAATGCGAGAAGCGGAACCCTTGGCGCGGGGACGGATGCGCTTAAGCGTCGGACCCTCGTCAACATAGGCAGCGGCGACAACCAGGTTGTCGGCACGCAGACCGTTGTTGTTCTCGGCGTTCGCAACGGCGGAACGGAGAACCTTCTCGACATCCACGGCGACGGCGCGGTCGCAGAAGTGGAGGATGTCGAAGGCCTGAGCGACAGGCTTGCGGCGGATCAGATCGACCACCAGGCGGGCCTTGCTGGGGGAAACACGCACGTACTTAGCGACGGCGCGAACCTCGGTGGCCTCAGTTTCAATAGACTTAGTTGCCATTTACGGTTAACCCCCTATTTGGCCTTGTGGCCACGGAACGTACGAGTCGGCGCGAACTCGCCGAGCTTGTGACCAACCATGGACTCGGTAACATACACGGGCACATGCTTGCGGCCGTCGTGGACGGCGATGGTGTGACCAACCATCTCGGGGAAGATGGTGGACGCGCGGGACCAGGTCTTCACGACGTCCTTCTTGCCAGCCTCGTTCATCGCGGTGATACGCGAGAGGAGGCGAGTCTCGACGAACGGGCCCTTTTTGAGACTTCTGCTCATAAGTGCTTTCTCCTAAAACTCGGTATCCGAAACTACTTCTTACGGCGACGAATGATGTGCTGGTTCGAGACCTTCTTCTTCTTGCGCGTACGAAGGCCCTTCGTCGGCTTACCCCAGGGGGTAACGGAGGGACGACCAGAGGTGTGGTTCTTGCCCTCGCCACCGCCGTGCGGGTGGTCGACAGGGTTCATGACGGTACCGCGGACGGTCGGGCGCACGTTCATGTGACGCTTACGGCCGGCCTTGCCGATGACGATGTTGGCGTGATCGGCGTTGCCGACCTCACCGACGGTGGCGCGGCAGGTAACGAGGATGCGGCGCATCTCGGAAGAAGGCATACGGACGATAGCGTACTTGCCCTCCTTACCCATCAGCTGGCAGGAGTTACCGGCGGAACGGGCGATAGCGGCGCCCTTGCCCGGCTGGAACTCGACGGCGTGGATGAGCGTACCGACGGGGATGTCGGCAAGGGGCAGAGCGTTACCCGGCTTGATGTCGGCGTCAGAACCGGACATGATGGTCTGACCGACCTCGAGGCCCTTGGGGGCCAGGATGTAGCGCTTCTCACCGTCAGCGTAGTGCAGCAGAGCGATGCGAGCGGAACGGTTCGGATCGTACTCGATCGTGGCAACCTTGGCGGGCACGCCGTCTTTGTTGCGCTTGAAGTCGATCACGCGGTAACGACGCTTCACGCCGCCGCCCTGGTGGCGGGTGGTGATGCGGCCGTTGTTGTTACGACCAGCCTTCTTGGGCAGGGGCTCGAGAAGAGACTTCTCGGGCTTGGTGCAGGTGATCTCGGAGAAATCGGAGATCGTCTGCCAACGCCTACCAGCGGAGGTCGGCTTAAGGTGCTTTACAGCCATTACAATCCCTTTCAATAGGAATCCGTTAGCCATCGCAGACAGGGATTCGAGGTTCTGCCTCGGGTGCGATGACACCGGACGTATACACGGTTCCGGGCGTGTCCATTCTATACGCCCAAAAACCTTGAGCTCTCGCCTCCCCTATTTGGGAGGCATGAGCTCACTCAACAGCAGCGAGTCTTAGGCCTGGTTGCCAAAGACCTCGATGGTGTCGCCCTCGGCCAGCGTGACGATGGCCTTCTTCCAAGAACGGGTCTTGCCGGCGACATAGCGCACGCGCTTGGTCTTGGGCTTGACCGTCAGGGTGTTCACGCGAACGACCTTGACGCCGAAGATCTCCTCGACAGCGTCCTTGATCTGATACTTGTTAGCATCCTTGGCGACCTCGAACGTGTACTTGTTCAGCTCCATGCCGGAGAAGGAACGCTCGGACACGATCGGACGGATGATGATCTCATGGGCGGTCATTTATGCAAGCACCTCCCCGAAGTGAGCGGCGATGTCGGCGGGCATCAGCACGGCGTTGTTGTTGACGAGATCGTAGGTGTTGGCCTCGTCGGCAGTGATGATAAACGTCTTGGGAATGTTGCGGAACGACAGGTAGGCGTTGACGTCCTCATCGCGAACGATGATGGTCAGACGCTTGCCCTCAAGGCCGAGAGCCTTGAGCATGGCGACGGCAGCCTTGGTGGAAGGCTTCTCGAAGCCGTAGTCGTCGACGAGCACGAGCTCGCCATCGGCCAGCTTGGCGGACAGCGCGGAGCGCATAGCCAGCTTGACCTCCTTGTTGTTCATACGCTTAGCGTAGGAACGGGGCTTGGGGGCGAAGACAACGCCACCGTGACGCCACTGGGCAGCACGGATGGAACCCTGGCGGGCACGGCCGGTGCCCTTCTGACGCCAAGGCTTCTTGCCGCCACCGGAAACCTCAGAGCGACCCTTAGCAGACTGGGTGCCCTGACGCCAAGAGGCCATCTGGCACTTGACGATGTGGTGCATAACGTGGATGTTCGGCTCGATGCCGTACACCTCAGCGGCGAGCTCGGCCTCGGCGACCTTCTTGCCCTCGCTGTTCTTTACTTCAAACTTTGCCATTTAAGTGTTCTCCTTGGTATGACGCTGGGCTAAATGGGCTGGGCCCTTAGGCCATACGGATGGCGACGAGACCATTCTTGGCACCCGGGACAGCGCCCTTGACCAAGATGAGGTTCTGCTCGGCATCGATGCGGACAACGGAAAGGTTCTTGACGGTAACGCGCTCGTTACCCATGTGACCGGCCATCTTGACGCCCTTCAGGACGCGCGCAGGATAGGCGCACTGACCGATAGAACCGGGGTGACGCTGGAAGTGAGAACCATGCGTCATAGGACCGCGGCGCTGACCCCAGCGCTTGATGCGACCCTGGAAGCCCTTACCCTTGGAGGTACCGATGACGTCGACCTTCTCGACATCAGCGAAATCAGCGACGGTGACGACCTCGCCGACCTTGTGCTCCTCGCCGTTCTCGACGCGGACCTCACGAAGGAAACGGACAGGCTCGACGCCAGCCTTGGCGAAGTGACCAGCCATGGGCTTGTTCACGTTCTTGGCCTTGATGTCGCCGAAACCGATCTGGACGGCGTCATAGCCGTCGGTTGCCTGAGTTTTAACCTGCGAGACAGCGCAGGGGCCAGCCTGGATGACCGTGACGGGAACGACGTTGTCGTTCTCGTCCCAAACCTGGGTCATGCCAATCTTGCGGCCGAGAATCATGCTGATCAAGATATGATCCCAACTCTCGCGTGGTCTTGGGACAATGCGTACGCCACCGAGCGTACGCCCCTAGAGGACCACTACTTACACGACGTGCTCCCCAGCCTTGTATTGCGTCCGGACTACCTGACAACCCTATTAAGCAGGCATTTTGTCCAGCCAGAATACTCCCCTGGTTTCGCACAGCTGTTTAGTATACACGGCTGCGGGCGTATCCATCGAGATTCATATTTCACTCACATTGTTTACGCAGGTAAAGTGCGCGGAGTCGCCTGGGGCCGGCAGAGCGGCGGCGAAATATATTAAGGTTGCTGCTCTGCCGGGCTTGGGAGACGACACGTTGACGCCTGCTTAACTCTGCTCGCTCAGGCTAAAGACTTTGTTGGGGATCCACTATTTGTTGGAGGGTGAATTTGCTTTGAAGCGGTTTGCCTTCCGCCTGTGGCTTTTTTGAATTGGCGGCTGACGCTGCCGCGACTTATTGCCAAGAGGACTTCAACACCATCGGCGCTCATGAGACGAGCGGGACACGGCGACCTCCTCAAGGCAGAAGAGGAAGGCCCGCGCTCCAGCTCCATTATCGCGGCATCCCGTTTCGGGGCGAAGAACTAGAGCACCGAGAACCGGATGAAATTGTACGTGCAGATCACGATGATGAGCACGAGGGCGAACACGTAGAGCTTATCGACCGCCGCCGAGTCCATCCGGCGCAGCAGGCGGCGCCCCACGACCGACCCAAGCACCGCCATCGCCGCCATGCCCAGCAGGACCACGGGGAGGAACGCGGGCACGCTGCCCGTGGCCAGCGTGTAGATGAGGCTCGCCGTCTGCGAGAACGCGATGATGAACAGCGACGCCTGCGCGGCGGGCTTGCTCTCCATGGCGAAGAAGAAGACGAGGATGGCCAGGTTGAAGGGGCCGCCGCCGATGCCGAGGAAGGACCAGCACGCCCCGGCGCAGAACCCTATGAGCGCCTGCGCCCACGCATTCTCGAGCTTGAGGCCCTTGATGCGCGCCTTGTTGAGCGTGTAGGCCAGCACGAGGACGGCGAGCACGATGAGCACGGCGGCCTGGACCGCGCCGACGAGCTCGGCGTCGGGGAACACGGACCCCAGCCGGTTGAACAACATCTTGCCGATCACGCCGCCCACCGCGGAGCTGACGGCGATGGGCGACATCGCCCGCGCGTCGATATCAGACTGCCCGCTCGCCGCGTTCTGCGCGAGCGTGGAGAGCGACATGATGAGCACCGACATGCTCGAGAGGAAGCTCACCGTGCTCACGCTCATGACGTTCATCGCGTCGACCACGGGCTTGATGATCACGCCGCCGCCGATGCCACAGAGCGGCCCCAGAAGCGACGCCAGGAAGCATACCGCGAAGACCAAGATGTATTGAGGACCCATCCGAACAAGCTCCTATCGATCGAGCAACACCCTATGCAACGAATTGCAAGCGTTCGTATCATTCAAAACCGCAGCGTATGGTTGTGGACTTTTACATATCTCGAACGCTGCTGCGCGATATGTCCCTATTTACGCCGCTCATGCGGAGCACCGTTGCGCCAAGGGCTAGGCGTCCCCGCCAATCTGCCTGCCGAGTCCATCAATGGCCCGCGCACCGTCTCGACACGCCGCTAGTAGTTAGCGAAGTAATCCTGGTTGAAGATGCACGCATAGACGACGTCGAGCAGCAGCGCGGTGGAAACGCTCATGGCGAAGTGCCCGATGTTGTCCTCGCGGTGCATCCGGACAGGAAGTTGATGGTCGCCACGTCGGCGACACCCACGGCGTCCATCACGGGCTTAATGATGATGCCCCGCCGACACCGCAGATGGCACTGATGGTAGAGGCGAAAAACGCAATGGTGAATACGATTGCTAGCATATGAAGCGCCTAGACTCTTCCCTACTTGTCAGGCATGGCTGCTGCGAGCGTCCGCTCAGCGCGCTCGCAATAGGACGCGGCGCGCCCCTCGTCACCCTTGTTCTCGTACTGAACCGAGAGCATCTGGCAGAGCAGGGCCTCTTCCATGCCAGCCGCCTCCGACAACGCGCGCTCCATCTCGTCGATATAGGCATACGAGCCCTTGAGGAAGACGTCATAGGTGCGACGGTCGGCACGCGCAGCCTCGCGATCACCGTGCTCCTCGAGGTAGGAGAGCACCTCGCGTGCGTGGGGCTCATCCCCGATCTCCACGTAGAAGGAGAACGCCTTTGCCGCCAGCGCGAGTGTCTGCTCCTCGCTCATCTTGAGCGAACCCATCTCGCGGATGATGCGCTCGGATGCCTCGACGTCATCCATGGCAAGAGCTGCGTTCAAGCGCATGAAAAGCACGTTGTACTTGGGGTACAGCACGCTAGTGAGCGGGCGGTTCAGGACCTTGAGGTAGTTGTTGAGGTCGCCCTCGCGCAGGTACGCCTCGAGCTTGGCGAAGGTTGTGCGCTTTTGGACCTCCATGTAAATGGTGAACCCGACCGCAACCACTACGACCACAATGCCGATCGTCTTCATATCCATGGATAGGCCTTTCTCTTAACGTTGGAGGCGCGAGGGCCGGGGGCGCTCAAGCATAACGGCGGGCGCACGTCCCGCCACCAACTCGCCGTCACGAACATATCCCTCTTCGCGACCAGCGAGCTCCTCAATCAGGCAGGCACGGAGCACGGCGATGCGCGCGGCGCGCTCCGGAGCGTCGATGAGGTCGTGCTCCTCACGCGGATCGGCGTCCAGGTCGAAATACTGCTCCACCCCGGTCCGTGTGAACCAGATGTACTTGTCATGCGGGGTCACGATCCACTGGTTGGACTGCTCGCGGCTGCCGCTGTGCTCGCCGTGCAGGTATGCACGGTTCAGCGGCGCGGCGCCGGTAAGCTCGCCCATGAGCGAGGCGCCCTCCACGCCCTCGGGCACGGGCAGGTCGCACGCCTCGAGGATGGTGGGCATAAGGTCCATGAGTTCCACCGTGCTCTCGCTCACGCCGCGAACGCGCTCGCCGCCCGGCACATCGACGTTTTTGCCCACGTGCACGATGAAGGGGATGCGCGCGGAGCCCTCGTAGGGCAACACCTTGCGAAAGAGACTGTGGTCAAAGAGCATCTCGCCGTGGTCGGAGCAGAACACGATCACGGTGTCGTGGTAGGTCTCGTCGTTCTCGAGCGCCGTGATGAGCCGGCCGATCTGGTGGTCCATATGTGTGATGCAGGCATAATAGCCCGCCATGGCCTCGCGGCGCAGCTCGGCGTCGCGGCAGCCGTGCACGCTGTCCAAGATCATGCCATCGCGCTCGGTGGCATCGGCGTCATCCCAATCGCCAGCGGCAGGCGCGCGCAGCTCCATGTCGCGGTACAGATCGAAGTAGGTCTGCGGCGCGTCGAAGGGCGGGTGGGGCCGCACGAAGCTCGTCATGAGGAAGAACGGGCGCGTGCGATCGCGGGTCTCCAAAAAGCGGATGGACTCGTCCACCACCCAGTTGGTGGGGTGCAGGCGCTCCTCGTAGGCCCAGGGATGGGTGATCCAGGAGTTGTTCTCAACGCCCGAACCGTTCACGTCGGCGAATTCGCCCAGTTCATTTTTGAGGAAGCGCATGTAGTCGTCGGAGACGTTCTGGTGCATCCAGTACGGCAGGTTCGCCTTGCGGTAGTGGCCGATGTAGCCGTCATGCAGGCGCATGTGCTCGAAGCCGCAGCCCAAACGCGGCGGATGCACGTGCATCTTGCCTACCACGGCGGTCTGGTAGCCGCCGTCGCGCATCTCCTGCGCGAGCATATGGTCGTACTCCCACGCGATACCGTCCTGGTAACCCACGCGGCCCGTGCCCGCGGGCGTCTTGCCGCAAAAGAGGGCGGCGCGCGCCGGGATGCAACTCGGGCAGGCGGAGTAGGCGTTCTCGAACAGCATGCCGTCGGCGGCGAGCGTGTCCAAGTAGGGCGTCTGCACGTCCGGATGGCCGTCGATACCCAGGCAGTCGCCGCGCATCTGGTCGCACATGATAAGGAGAACGTTGGGTTGCTGGGGCATAGGGAACTCCAAACTCACGGGAACGGGATGAAGATTGAGTGGTCAAGGCGGGAGGGGCGCAGAGCCCGACACAACTACGACGAGGCAAAACCCGGGCAGGATCAGCGCCGCGTGAACATGCGAGCCACGCGCTGCAGGCCGGGATAGGCGTACTCCAAAAACTCACGCAGCCCGCAGTAGCCCGCATCGTAATAGGCGATGTTCAGGCGCTTGCAGTTGCGATGGCAAATGCCCTCAAAGGGGCAATCGGCGCACCGCGCGCAATCGCGACGCGGCTCGTTCAAAAACATGCGCATGGTCTCACAGGTCGCCATTGCCTCAAGGGAATCGACGCGAATATCGCCCACGCGGTACTCATCCAGCGCATAGAAGTCGCACGGATACACCGAACCGTCGCTTTCCACCACGAACTGCGGAGCGCAGCGGCCGAGCATACCGCACTGCGACGGAAACTGCCCGAGCGCCATCTGCATGACGTTCTCGAACAGCCAGATGCTCACATAGCGCCCAGCACCGAGCTCGCGCCACCACAAGTCGAACAAGCGGCGGTAGAACGAGGAGAAGGCACGCGGGTCGAGCGAGAACGTGTCCCGCTCATCGTCGAGGCCCGGCAGGCACGGGATGAACTGGATATGGGTGATCTTCTCCTGCTTGATGAAGGAGAAGACGCGCTGTGGATGCGCCGCCATCTGCGAGGTGAGGACCGAGAGTATGTTGACGTCCACGCCGCGCTCGCGCAGCAGGCGAACGCCGCTCATGACGCGCGCGTACGTAGCGGCACCGTGCGCATCGGGACGCATCGAATCGTGCAGGTCGCGATAAGCGTCAACCGAGACTCCGATGAGGAACCCGTGCTCGCGGAAGAACTCGGCCCATTCCTCTTCGATCAGGTAGCCGTTGGTCTGCAACGCCCAGCTCACCCGCTGGTTCTCACGGCGCTCCTCCACCCGCGCGACGAACGAATGGAAGAAGTCAAGGCCGGCCAGGGTGGGCTCGCCGCCCTGGAAGGCGAAAGAAATGTGCGCATCACTCGCCACGGCGAGTGCACGGTCGATGATGGCACTTGCCACGTCTTCGCCCATGACGCGGGCGCTCCGCTCCTCGCGATGAGCAGCGACATCGCAGTAAAAGCAGTACCTGCACCGCATGTTGCAAGCACTCGATGCCGGTTTTATCAAAAAGCCAATATGCTTCGCGCACATGGCACATACCCCCCTTCGCACAGGCTAGCCCTCACTCATCGGGCCGGAAACCACCTCCTTACCCGAGGCGGCGCATCCGGCCCGCACAATCACCGCATGAATCTTAGGCCAAGCCCAGGCGCTCCTTTTGCTCGGCCGGGGACTCATGCTCCTCCAGGCCGCGCAGCAGCAGGTCAATCATGCGCTGTTCGGCGTGGTCGTCCTTTCCGGCGAGATTATTAACCTGGCCGTAGTCACTCTCAAGGTCGAACAGCATCGTCTGCTCGACCTCGGCGAGCGGCGTGGCTCCCTCGATCTGGGCCGGCTTCTTACAGGGGATCTTGAACAGCGGGTACTTGGTGCGTTTGAAGTAGCGGCCACACTCAATCTCCTCCGGGCAGTCCGAACCCATCTTTTTGCGGATGGTGTGCGGCAGTGCGGTGTACTCGAAGCACGGCTGGTTGCCGGCGACCGGCGCGCGGAAGTAGGTGTAGCGGCCGTCGGTGACGTTGACGGTCATGGCGTGCACGCCGTACAGGGCGTAGCCACGCGTGGGCGCGTCAGCATCCGTCATGAGCGGCACGAGGGAGGTGCCGCACACATCTGCGGGAATCTCGCAGCCGTGGGCCTCAAGCACCGTGGGCATGATGTCGATTGCCTGAGTGAGCTGGCGGGCATGCTCGCCGGCGCGGGCGTTACCCGGGAAGTGCACAATGAACGGCAGATGCGCGAGCTCGTTATACAGGTGCATGTAGTTTTTGCCCATGTAGTCGCGCTCGCCCAGGAAATAGCCGTGGTCGGTGGTGACCATGACCATGGTATCGTCCAGCATCCCGCGCTCCTCGAGCTTGTCGATGAGCCTACCAAACCAGCGGTCGGTCATGGTGACGAGGGCCTTGTAGCGGCGCTGCAGGTAGTCCTCCGCGCCCTTGTTGACGTCGGTGGCGGAGACGCGCTTGTACTCAGGAATCTCGAAGTAGTCGCGGTCGAGCTCGCCAGTGCCGCCGTACATCTCCATGTACTTGTCGGGCACATCGAAGGGCTCGTGCGGGTCGAAGGCCTCAACCATAAGGAAGAAGTCGTCGGCCCCAGCATTGCCGTCGATCCAGTCGCAGGCGGACTGGAAGGTCTTGGGGCTCGGCATGTCCTCTTCGTTGGGCCAGAGCTGACGGTTCTTCTGGTACTGCTCGCGCACGCGCCCGTAGAAGGTCTCGGGCATGTTATTCGGCTCATCGATGCGGCTGACCCACGGGTCGCCCTCCTGGCCGCGGTAGTAATCCCAGGTGTTGAACTCCTGGAGGTAGCCCTCGCCACCGGTGCGTAGGTAGTGGCAGTGGTCGGTGGTGATGTGGCAGAAGTTGCCGTTCGCGCGCAGGCAGGCCGGCAGCGTCACATCGAAGGGCTCGATGGGGCCCCAGGGGCGCTCGAGGAAGTTGTAGCGACCGGTGAGGATGTCGCGGCGGGCAGGCATGCAGGGAGCCGAGCCGATCCAGTGGTTGTCGAACACGCAGGAACGCTCGGCAAAGGCATCGAGATTGGGGGTCTGGACGTCGGTTGCGGGGTTGTAGCACGACAGGACGTCGCGACGCAGAGTATCCATGAGCACGAGGACGGTTCTCATTGGCATCCTTTCGATAGTTGGATTTGCCAGATGGCGATACGCCAAAGGCACATGGGCATAATGGAGCGCACCCCGATCGCGCACGATGGAGAGCACATGAGACAACGATGCCCGCGCCCGGCATGTGGGGCGCGGGCATCAAACGATTTGCCTTTTGATAAGCTCGCGATTAGGCGAAGATCTTGAACGCCGGGAAGTAGAAACCGATAGCGGCGAACACAAGGGAGAACACAATCAGACCGATGATGATCTGGGCGGAGTTCTTGCCCTGGCCCTTCTTGAGCAGGCGATAGCAGATGAAAGTCAGAACGACAGGCAGCAGGAAGGGCAACACCTTATCGAGCTGATCCTGGAGCACCAGCGGGTCACCCTCACCGAAGGCGAACTGCACGGCAAGCTTGAGCTTAACGGTCGTGGCGATCAGGCCGCCGGTGACCATGACGCCCAGCACGTTGGCGAGGTTGCCCAGACGGTCGAAGACCTGGACGCCCGCCTTCTCGACGAGTTCCATGCCCATCTCGTAACCCTTGTGCAGGCCGAAGTACTTCAGCGGCCAGTACAGCAGGTTGATGAGCAAGAACATCACGAGCGGACCCACAATGGAGCCGTTGTCGACGCACATAGATGCGCCGATGGAGCCGGCGATCGGGAACCAGGTGAGGTTCAGCAGGGAGTCACCAAGGCCGGCGAAGGGACCCATGAGGGAGGTCTTGATGCCGACGACGGTGTCCTTCTGATCCTCATCCGTGGTCTCCTCCAGGGCGGCGGTGATGCCAAGGATGAAGGGGATCGCGAGCGGGTGGGTGTTGAAGTACTCGAGGTGGCGCTTCATGGCGTTAACGCGCTCCTCCTTGGGGGCGTCCTTGTAGAGCTCCTCGAGGACAGGGGCAAAGCAGTAGGTCAGGGACAGCGACTGCATGCGCTCGTAGTTGTGCGCGAATTGGCAACCCTGGGTGCGCAGCAGGACCTTGTTCAGGGTGGAGTTGGAGATCTTACCCATTAGAGATCGTACTCCTCGTCATCATCGGAGCCGGCGGCAGAGGCGGCGGCAGGGGCGGGTTGATTCTTCTGGTCCTCGGTAATGACGTCCCACACGCCGGCGGCGGCGCAAGCAGCCAGGGCGATGCCCACGGTCGGGACGTTGAGGAAGGCGGCCATGATAAAGCCGAGCAGCAGGAA
>JAXIZI010000021.1:0-3229 GCA_036304065.1 Collinsella sp.
GAACAGGAGTCGCTCGAGCTCGTCGGGCGGCAGGTTGAGGAGCTCGTCGCCGGGACGGTGCAGGCAGACCTTCCTGAGCTTGCCGATCTCGGAAGGCACGTGCAGACCTTTCGTCATGGCCTCCTACCTTTCTTTCGGGCCCTTGTCAGGGCCGATTCGTTAGCGCCCCTCCGTGTGAGGCGTTATTGCTGACGACATATTTATATCCAAAATCAGCTCATACTTCCACCTTGCCCCCGAACGGTTTTTTATAGGGGGTGAACGGCATACACATATACTTCACGCATGGCACACTTCATCTTAATAAAGCGTATTTACGTGCTTAAACGCGTTTTAATCCTAAAATCAAATGGAACTAAACTTTGTTAAACCATCCTCAAATTGCATATTTCCAATAAAGCTATGAATAGAATTAGCGGTTCACACCGCGTCTCAACCATTTTCATTTTTATTCAGAAAAAAGTTTGTCCTATTCATTTCTGATAAATTAATTACCGTTTACCAGACGCTTGATACCGTTCACCGGAAACTCAGTATAAGGCCCAGCGGATACCGCCTCGCTTTACGGCCCCATTTGTAACAACTTGACTTCTCGGTATAGAAAAACGGACCCGCTTCACTAGGGAAACGGGTCCGTTTTCGATTATCTTCGGCTAATTTGGATAAGGCCCCCGAAGACCATCGGAATCCTAGCGATCGAACTCCGCCAGTGCCTCGCCCAAAAGCCTCAGGCCCTCGCGCAGAACGTCCTCGCTCGCGCAGTAGCCCAGGCGTGCGCCGCAGGGAAGCTCAAAACGGCTACCGGGGACCAGCAGCACTCCCCTCTCGGACAGCAGGCGCCTGCAGAACTCCTCGTCATCCTCGGGAATATCCAGCTGGATAAACGAGGTGGACACGCCCTGCGGGGCCGTCCAGGAAACGCGATGCTGCGTATCGATCCAAGCCTGCGCGATATCGCGGTTGCCAAACACGATCTTGCGATTGCGCTCGAGAATCTTATCCTTGTGCTCAAGCACATAGGTCGCCAGAGCATCGTTGAACACGCCGCCGCAGATCATGGTGTAATCGCGATAGGTACGGATGCGGTTGGACACCTCTTTGTCGGCCAGGACCCAGCCCACGCGGGCCGCAGGTGTCGAATAGGTCTTCGACAACGAGTTGGTGACAATGGCCCTCTCGTACACGTCGACCATCGACATAAAGGACTCAGTGTTTTCGAGCGGCAGATATACCTCGTCGCACAGCACGTAGGCGCCCACCGAGCGGGCGATCTCGGCAATCTGGCCGAGCATATCGGCATCGAGCACCGTACCGATGGGGTTAGATGCGTTGTTTATGCAGATAAGCTTGGTGTTGGGACGCACCAAGCGCTTGAGTTCCTCGATATCGGGCTTCCAGCCGAGTTCCTCGCGAAGCTCCCAATACTCGACCTCGGCGCCCAGCGTGCGCGGAATCTCGTAGAGCGGCGCGTAGGTGGGCCACTCGGCGATAACATGGTCGCCGGGCTCGACCACAGCCATGATGGCGTTGAGGTTAGCGCCCGTGCAGCCATTGGTCTGCAGAATGTGATCGGGATTGACCTCCCGACGATACAGCTTGGCAACCTCGGCCTTAAACTCCGGCGAGCCCTCGATCCAGCCGTAGTTCATCTTCTCGCGGTCCAGGCGCTCGTAGAACGTGGCGCCGTCCTGTTCATCGAGCGCGCGCAGCTCGCCCATGGTGAGCGACGAGATCGTCGACTGGGCGATGTCCCACGTGGCGCTCTTCTCCCAAACGTTGAGCCATTCCTCAACGCCAATCGTCTTGATGTCCATGGCCAAGCTCCTTACAAAAGCAGTCATCCAATCGTGTTGACGTTCCTCATACAAGATTGGGGCGGTGCGAAAACCCGCACCGCCCCAATGGGAGACATCTAATGGCAGCTAGATGTATGTATTATGACCTGTACGGGTCCTGAAAGACCTTAGAGGTCCTCGCGCCAGAAGGGCATGCTCATGCAGCGCGGGCCGCCGCGGCCGCGGGAGAGCTCGGCGGAGGGCACGACGAGAAGGTCCAGGCCCTCCTTGTACAGCACGTCGTTGGTGACGGTGTTGCGGGCGTAGACGCAGATCTTGCCGGGCTCGACGCACAGGGTGTTGGAGCCGTCGTTCCACTGCTCGCGGGAGGCCGCGATCGGGTCGCCGCCGCCGCAGGGGATCAGCTTGACCTGGTCGACGCCGGTGGCGTCCTCCAGGACGTGCTCGAGGGTGTCCTCGATCAGGCGGATGTTCACGTCGCCCGGGTTCTTGCCGGCGGTCAGCTCGTAGACGCGCAGGGTGCCCATGATGGCGGGGTGGATCGTGAACTTATCGACGTCGATCTGGGTGAAGACCGTGTCGAGGTGCATGAAGGCGCGCGAGACCGGGATATCGAAGGCCAGGATGCGCTCGACCTTGGAGTCGGAGTTCCAGAAGATGTTCTGGGCCATGACGTCGATCGCGGCGGCCTGGGTGCGCTGGGAGATGCCGACGGCGAGGGTCTTCTCGTTGATGTTCAGCACGTCGCCGCCCTCGGTGTGGAACTGGCAGTCGCGGCGGAAGTACAGCGAGACGTCCTTGTAGTCGGGGTGGTACTTGAAGATGTACTTGCCGTACAGGGTCTCGCGGTTGCGGGTGACCGAGTACATGCGGTTGAGGTTGACGCCCTCGCCGATGACCGCGAACGGGTCGCGGGTGAAGTAGAGGTTGGGCATCGGGTCGATGATCAGGTCGGACTCGGACTCGGAGTTGACCAGGGAGTCGAGGGTCGTGGACGCCGTGAGGGGCATGTCGATCTCGGACTTGGTCATGCCGGCCATGGTCTTCTTGACGAACTCGAGGTTGTCCTCGATGGAGTCCAGCTTCTCGCGGACGATCTGCGGCATGTGCTGGCCGCGGATGCCGGCCTCGGCGATGTACTGGTCGGTGAACTCGGCGCGGGCGCCGGGGACCTGGTCGAACACCTCGGCGACGAGGTTCTCGAGATAGAGGACCTCCACGCCCTGGTCCCTCAGGATCTGGGCGAAGGTGTCGTGCTCCTGCTGCGCGACCTCCAGGAACGGAACGTCGTCGAACAGGAGTCGCTCGAGCTCGTCGGGCGGCAGGTTGAGGAGCTCGTCGCCGGGACGGTGCAGGCAGACCTTCCTGAGCTTGCCGATCTCGGAAGGCACGTGCAGACCTTTCGTCATGGCCTCCTACCTTTCTTTCGGGCC
>JAXIZI010000022.1:0-76654 GCA_036304065.1 Collinsella sp.
CCCGGATGCGACACTTGAAGTGTCCATCCTCGCAGTATCCGGTTCTCAAGGTGCACGCTTTGCGGCTCATCCGGTCCGACCGGGCCGCGCGGCAAGGAGATATATTGCCAGACCGGAGGGGCGCCGCGGGCGGGAATCTGGCACTCCATATTTTGTTCACAAACGAATATGTCCCTCAGTCGCGTCCCTGAGGTTATAACTGAAGCATTGGCTTCTGATATTGGCGATGACCAGCTGGTTTATAGGTGTTAAGGCATCGGTCATCTCTGGAGCGCCACTTTACTCCAAAAGCATCAGCTATTTGTTTCCCGTCGGTAAAAGGCAGGTTTTGTTCGCCAAGCGTTCTTATATATAGAGAAGTTCGGGTTCGAACCCATGCACCGGCAACAAAAAAGCGATCAACCGGAGTCGATCGCTTTCTGTTCTATGGTGGAGCATCCAAAGGATGTTTCCGAACTCACTTTCTCGCTGCCATTCATGCTGTCGAAGCATCGTTCGACCTCCGCAGTCCCATGTTTTGAGGATCTGCCGTGTTTATCACTGCTATTAATGAGTGTGCGGAAGTGATCCTCATACAGATACGTGCGATCCGCCAGAGAACTGAGAAGCATCTTTCTGCAGCCCTCGTTGTCTATCCTCGCATCTCTCAGGTCTTCCGGAAAATCACAAGCAGTCTTAGGGTCAGTTTGTTTCTGCTTTCAGAGACTTGTTTGAGAGTTATTAAAGACAGTTCAAAACAATAAGTGAGACACCATAAAGCAGAGCAAGATGTGCCGGATAGAAAACGTAGAAGAAGTATTTCAGCTTCAGCCCTCGCTTGCCATTATAAAGATTGATAAGCAGCAACGAAACGACCGCGGCAGCAACATCAGGATTAAATACATTAGCTGTAGCAAACTCAAATCCGCCGCCAACTATATGGCATGACGAAAGGAGCACTACGCATACTGCAGCAAAGAACATCTTGGCCTTGCTGTCGTGGAATAAATAGAATGCAGCCACAAGCAGAATGCCATACACGCCGCCATCTAGTTTAGTGTATTCAGCTGCCAGTGCTATCAAAACAATCAGAGCAAATTCTGCGATGTGCCTCTTCCATTTTGAAAGACTTTGTATCTTTTCCAGAATAATCAAAAAGACCAAGGAAAGCAGGAGCTCACACATAACATTTTGTTGCCGAAGGTCGAATATTTGCCCGGTTTGAACGAAATCGTATATGGGCTCCGCAATGATTGCGAAGACAAGCATATTTCGCAGGTACTTCTTTATGTCATGAGTATGCAAAAATCCCTCAACTATCAAAAAGCAAAATAAGGGAAATGCAATTCTGCCAAGAACATGAAGCACATCCGAAGCCTCGCTTAGAATCGCCCACTGCTCGTCTGATATCTGATTGTACGATGCGTGAGTCATGATTCCATTGGTCAGGACGATCCTGCTTACATGATCGAGAACCATCGAAATGGCCGCTATTATCTTTAATGTGCTGCCGCTAATTCCGTATCTGTCTGTTTTCATTTCGTTTTCCTTTCTTTGGGTGGGCCGTCGGGGGTTCAGCCTGCTTCGCAGGCGGCCGCTGCGGCGCTTTCGCGCCTTGCGCGCTGCGCTGGCAAACGCTCGCGCGTTTACTCAGCTCCGCGCCCCGACGGGTTCGAACCCATGAAAGGGCGACAAAAAAGACGGCCAACCGAAGTTGACCGTCTCAACAATCTTTGGGTGGGCCGTCAGGGGTTCGAACCCTGGACCTTGGGATTAAAAGTCCCCTGCTCTGCCAGCTGAGCTAACGGCCCGCGGGTGGCATTGTACCACGGTCTGGAACTATTCCCAACTCCATTGGCCGTTCTGGAAAATCACAACTTCACGTCCATCAGGCGTAATGCCCGTAATATCGATGTCGTCCGTGCCGATCATAAAATCGACGTGCGTGCTCGAGACGTTAACACCATGCTCCAGGAGCTCCTCCTTGGACATGTCATACCCACCCTCGATGCATTCGGGGAAACCGACACCTAGCGCGAGATGGCAGCTAGCGTTCTCGTCATAGAGCGTGTCATAGAACAGAACGCCGCTTTCGCGGATCGGAGTGTTCTTGGAAATGAGCGCGACCTCGCCCAGATGAGCGGCACCTTCATCGGTGTCAATAATGCTCGCAAGCGTTGCCTTGCCCACGCGGGCGTCGTAGTCCACCACGCGGCCGCCCTCGAACTTAATCCAAAAATCTTCGACTTTATTGCCGTGGTGGATGAGCGGCATGGCCGAGTACACGATACCGTCGGCGCGCATGCGATCGGGCGAGGTGAAGACTTCCTCGGTGGGAATGTTGGGGAAGAAGGGGTGTCCATCGGGCGTCTTGCCCTTGCCGCCGGCCCACTCGTGACCCTTCGTCATGCCAATCGTCAGATCGGTTCCATTTGCCGCGGTGTAATGCAAGTAGTCGAAACGATTGTCGTTCAGGAAACGCAGGTTCTTTTCGAATGCGGCGTCATGGAGTTCCCAGTCGCTCTCCGGGTCCTGGCCATCGGCGCGCGCGGTGTGCAGAATCGCATTCCATAGTTTATAGATTGCAACCTCATCGGCGTCTCCTGGGAACACCTCGTGCGCCCAAGCCACGACCGGAGCGCCGGCGATGCACCACGGATTGATGTTGTAATCCAGTCCACGGCGGAAAACTTTGCACTGCGTATTCCTCGCCTTTGATGCCGCGGCCGGCTTGGCTGGATCGATGCCCTTGAGGGCCGCAGGATCCGCACCTTCGATAAAGACAAAGCAGGCACCATCCTGGGCCAAGGAATCCAGCTGCATGCGCTTCCACTCGGGTGTCTGCTCAAAATAGCTTTTCTCGACATGCTCGTACGTGAGCCTCGTCACGGCATCATCGGCCCAAATGACCGTCACGTGGCCGGCGGCGGCAGCATAGGCCTCCGCGACCACCACGCGCGCAAACGGCGCGCACTCGACCGGAGACTGAACGACGACCTCCTGGCCGGGCTTGACGTTTACGCCCTTGCGGACGACCAGGCGCGCGTAGTTTTTAATCTTGGGCTCCAGGGCCTTCATGCCCTCCAGAGCCTCTTCGACCGTCAGGGCAGCTCGAATCATGTGCCACTCCATCTATCTATAGAACAGTAAAAAGGCGCGCCGCAAAAACGACGCGCCTTATATCTTAGCGATAAGTATGTATGCAAACGCTACTTCTTCTTGGAGTCCTTCTGGTCCTCCTCGGCAGCCGCGCGCTCAATAAGAGCGTTGAGCTTGTTCTCGGACATGCCCTCGGCCTGCGCGCGGTACATGTTGCGCAAGGGACGAATACGAGCGAAGTCGTAGATAAAGTCACCTAGGATGATGACATAGGACAAAACGATGCCGACCATCTGGACAGGGCTGGACACCATGCCAGCGGGAGCGAAGTACAGCGAGGCCCAAATTGCCACGACGAGCACCATGCCAATGGCGAGCACAATCCACCAGATGCGACGGCGCTTGGTGTAGTCCTCGTCCTGCTTGAGGAGGATATTCGACACCGTATAGATGCGGTCCTCCTTGGCGCGCTGCTTGGCCTTGCGGGCGCGCTTCTCCTCTTTAGAGAGGCCCTCGAGGTTCTCGCCCTTCTCGAGCTCTTTGCGGCGTGCCTTAGACGAAGCCGGCACGATGCGAACGGAGCTCGCTGCTTGGCGGGCGGGCTTAGCAGATGCGGCAGACTTGCGCGCAACCCCGGTAACTTCGTGGGATTGCGTGCGCTTGTTCGTGGCGCTACGGGTACTCACTTATGCGTTCTCCTTCATGCTTGTGAACTGGGAGCCCGTGATGATCTGGAAGGCCTCGCGATAGCGCTCGGACGTGCCATCGATGACCTCGGCGGGCAGGTGCGGGGTCTCCCCCGTCATATCCCAGTTGGCCTTGAGCCAATTGCGGACGAATTGCTTGTCGTAGCTAGGCTGGATCTCGCCCTCCTCGTAGCTGGCAGCAGGCCAGAAACGGCTGGAGTCGGGCGTGAGGCACTCGTCGATCAGCGTGACCTTGCCATCGATGACACCAAACTCGAACTTGGTGTCGGCAATGATGATGCCACGGGTCGCGGCGTACTCGGCAGCGGCCTTGTAGATCTTGAGGGAAAGGTCACGAATCTGCGTGGCGATGTCCTCGCCCACGATCTCGCAGCAACGCTCGAACGAGATGTTCTCGTCGTGGTCACCGATCTCGGCCTTCGTGGACGGCGTGAACAACGGCTCGGGAAGCTTGGAAGCCTCGGTCAGGCCCTCAGGCAGCTGGATGCCGCAGACGGTGCCGTTCTCGTCGTAGGTCTTCTTGCCCGAACCGGTCAGATAGCCGCGGACGATGCACTCGATAGGAATCGTCTGGGCCTTCTTAACCAGCATGGCGCGGCCAGCGAGGTAGTCACGATACTCAGCAAACTCCTCGGGGAAATCCGCCGGGTCGATGGAAACGAGATGGTTGGGGACGATGTCGGCAAACTTATCGAACCAGAATGCCGAGATGCGATTGAGCACCTCTCCCTTAAACGGAATCTCGTCGGGAAGAATGAAGTCGAACGCAGAAATGCGGTCGGTGGCGACCATCAGCAGGTTTTCACCGGCATCGTAAATATCACGAACCTTGCCACGGGAATCCGGACGACGCTCCATCGTTGTCACGTGAGTCACTCCTTACCTAAATACGACAGAAATGCGGGTTCTTTCCCGCATGTTTTCGCAAACTCGGAGCGGCAGGGACGCGGCCCCTCCTTCACCGAATAGCGAAAAGCTAGTGCTCCATTGTAGTAGATGCCGCGTCCGCCGTGTGCTCGCGGGGCAGATGAATTGTAAAAGTCGTACCCTTTCCAAGCTCCGACTCCACGGATATGTAGCCATGGTGACGCTCGACGATCTGCTTGGTCACGGCGAGGCCGACGCCCAGGCCGCCAGCTTCGCGGGCGCGGCTGGCATCGGCGCGCCAAAACCGCCCGAAAATGCGCGACAGATCGTCCTTGGCAATACCGATGCCGGTATCAGAAACGGCAATGCTGACGTGCCTGCGGTCACTGAGCACCGACACCACGACCCAACCGCCCTCGGGGGTGTAGCGCATGGCGTTGCTCATGAGGTTGATAACACATTGCGTGATCATGTCGGGATCGGCCTCGACGACATCGTCGTGCCCTTGGGTTTCATCTGCAAAGCGAAGACGAAGGTCACGGTCGGCAAACAGACGCTCCTGGCCGTTCACAATCGATCGCACGAACGGAACCATGTCCACCGGTTCTAGATTGAGCGGAGCCGTGCTGTTTTCCATACGCGATAGGTCGAGCATCTGCTGCACCAGACGAGCCAGGCGACGCGTCTCGGAAGCAACGGTCTCCAAATGCTCATCGTCGGTGGGATACACGCCATCCTGCATGGCCTCGACCGTTGCGAGCATGGCCATAAGCGGCGTGCGAAGCTCGTGTGCAACGTCTGAGGTCAGGCGCTTCTCGTGTTTCATATCCTTCTCGAGCGAGGTGGCCATCTCATCGAAGGTCTCACCCAGCTGATCGATCTCGTCATCACCGCGCAGCCCCGTGCGAGCCGACAGGTCGCCGTCACGGATTTGCTTTGCGGTACTGGTGATGCGATGAATCGGTTTGGTGAGCATGCGCGACACGAGCGATCCGATAACGACCGAAATGCAGATTGCAACAACCGCGGCGAGGGCCATGGCGTTAAAGGTCTTCTCCCTAAACGCAGAGTCCGCCTTGGTGAGCAGAGCGTCGGAGCCGATGGCCCACAGCTTTACCTGTCCGACATGCTCGCCGGAAGACGTTACAATCTCGACGTTAGCAACGCTATCGGAGTCGGTTGGAGCAGACGAGACCGGGCTATGCGATGCCCTCTTGCCGCTCGTGTCGTCGGTCGTAGCCTGGTTTTCGCGTACATCGGCGGTGGCGCTTGCCGAGGGCCAGGAATCGTCATAAACGATCACACCCTTTTTATTGACGACCTGCATGCCCAGATCGTCGGAAACCAAACTCGACGTTGCGACCGTGCGCAGTTCTCCCGCGGTCCAAGAGCCGTTTTCCTCATATGAGGTCGCCAACTTCTCGGCAGCGGAATTTGCGATTTCGACGATATTGGAGCGTGTGTAATCCGAAAAGACCGTGCCCCACACAACAGAGACAACGCCCACCAGCACCAATACTGTCATGAGCGATGTCAGAGCAAAAGCAAGTGCCATGCGCGAGGGATAGCTCATCGTTGGCCGTGAATCGGAACGAGGCGTGTTCCAACTAGCCTTGGAACCCGCCTCGCTCTCCTGCTTGTGCTTTTGTCCGATTTCAAAGCGCGCAGGTGTCATATGTGATTTCCCTATTTCTCGTCCGACTTATCGGTCTTGGCCGGAGCCTCGAAGCGATAGCCGACACCATGGACGGTGTAGAGCCACTTGGGCTTCTTGGGATCATCGCCCAGCTTGGCGCGAAGATTCTTCACGTGGCTATCGATGGTGCGCTCATAGCCCTCAAAGTCATACCCGAGCACTTTCTCGACCAGCTCCATGCGGTTATACACACGGCCGGGATGGCGGGCAAGCGTGGTGAGCAGTTTGAACTCGGAAGCCGTCAGATCGACTTCCTTGCCCTCGACCAAGATCTTGTGGCCCGAGATATCGATGACCAGATCGCCGAAGTCGAGTACCTCGACGGTGGGCTCGTCGGCCTGATGGGCACGGCGGAACAGAGCGCGAACGCGGGCGACGAGCTCGCGCGGCGAGAACGGCTTAATCAGATAGTCGTCGGCGCCGAGCTCAAGACCGATAATACGGTCCTCGATCTCGCCCTTAGCCGTCAGCATGATGATGGGGACATCCGAGGTATCGCGAATGGTGCGGCAAACGCGCTCGCCGGGAATCTTGGGGAGCATAAGGTCGAGCACGACCAGGTCGAACTGATGCTTCTCGAACTCCTCGATCGCGGACTGGCCGTCGCCGACGCCCACAACCCAGTAGCCTTCGCGCTCGAGATAGGCAGCGACGGCGTCACGGATTGCCTTCTCATCCTCGACCAGCAGAATCTTTTTTGCATCTGAAGCCATAACACGGCCCCCCTGTCTCAATTAGCTAAGAACAAGCCCATTTTAACGCACCTGAGCCCGCCGGATGCCGCTATGACGCGGCAGCTCGGCGGGCGGTACTCACAATTACAACGCGTTTATTCCCCTGTTGGCGCCTTTTTAACCCCTCTAAGCTTAAAGAGAGAATAGACGTGCAGTGACCGTCTCTGGTATACCCTGGCTGTTGCGCACCGTGGCGTACGTAAGGAATGAGTCCGATTTTCCCGCCGTAGCTGGATAATCGCCATACTCCAAAGCGCGGTCGGGCGACAGCAGCGAGCCATAGGTCTTGGCAGAGGTGTCGATCAGGAAATGCGACGCCTGTACCTTAACAAGGTATTTATTCTTCTTGCCAGCCGCACATGCGAGCGGCTCGCGGGACAGGAAGAGGTACGGCCCTCCCTCATTACCGATATATGTGCCCATATTGCCCAGGCTGCCCACGCCACTATAGGCCGCCTCGATAGAAAACACGAAGGTATCGCCCATATATACGGCCTCGAAAGGCGAGACTGACGAGGGAAGGACTAGCTGGGCACGTTTGGTGTTGTTGCCGTCGGTCAGATCGATTGCCGTTATGCCGTAGTAGACGCCCTCGTCGTTGCGGACACGCGGCGAGATGGTCAAAATGCCGTCGCTCGCGCGCGGGGCCGATGCAAAGCGGCCCGTCGATTTCCAAATTACCTCGGCCTTGGATTCATCAAGCGAGCGACGATAGCAAAACGAATCACTACTCGTTTTATTGCCGCCTGCCGAAGGCATTTTATACCAGATGACTGATGCCCCGAACGCCGTAAACAGCGGCGGATCGT
The DNA here is from genome assembly GCA_036304065.1 of Collinsella sp. Lineage (GTDB taxonomy): Bacteria > Actinomycetota > Coriobacteriia > Coriobacteriales > Coriobacteriaceae > Collinsella. The sequence continues at coordinate 7,892 of JAXIZI010000022.1, forward strand.
AGTCCTTGCCACCTCGATCGAGCTCAACCACGTCGCCAGAGAGCGAAGCGCCCGACAGATTTTGAGCGTAGAGCTTCCACGATGAATTGGCAAAGTTCATCTCAACCCACGCGAATACGCCGTCGCCGGCACGGACATCGTAGAATGCATATCCCGTGCCCTCGATAGGATCCTCGATTAATGTGGTAAGCGAGCCATCGCCCAGGTTGAGCACACCGAGCGTGTTGGCGTGCAGTGCCGATGCGGGCGCCATCATTGCCGCGGCGTAATCGCCGTCGCAGTAGTACAGCAGCGTACCCAGAGGCAGCGTCCACGACGCCGCCGGCTCAAGATCGATGTCGACTGCCTCGTACTCATCCGTAATCGAGATAATTTTGGAATCGTCCTTGATAACCTGCGGCTCGCCGGCGGCATCATCGCTGGTACCCGTTTTTTTCGAGCATCCGGCAAGCACCGTGGCAGCGCCCGCGGCAGCCCCACCGAGTACAAAGCCGCGACGCGATATTCCGTTCTTGATGTGATCGGCGATACCCATTAGGCGATCTCGGCGCGAGCGGCCTCGATGGCGCGCGTAAGCTGGTCGGCGCAGGAGGTCTTTTTCATACCGCAGGTATTACCGGCGAGAACCTCGATTACGCGATCGGCAGGAGCGCCCTCGACCAGCTTGGAGATTGCCTTGAGATTGCCGTCGCAGCCACCGGTAAACTCAACGCCTATCACCTTGTTGCCGTCATCGGAAAGGTCAAGGTGAATATTGCGAGCACACACGCCCTGAGGCTTGTAATCAAACGAAATCATGCGATCCCCTCTCAGAATGTTATTCGAGACGACTATTATCCCCGTCTTTCCCTAAATGCAACGAGGCGCTTTGCCGGCAACACACATTACCAGCAAAGCGCCCTAAAAAGCTAACGTTATGCCCGAACCTACTCGAAGCTCAGCTGCTCCAGACGATCAAAGACCGTGTCGATACGGGTGAGGAAGTCCCACGGATCAAAGATCTCGTCGAGCTTCTCCTGACTGACGGTGCAGCGCGGGTCGGCCTCGAGACGCTCCTTAAAGGTGGGGCCGGAGACACAATCCTGTACCTCGTGCCAAGTTGCCATGGCGTTCTCCTGCACAATGGCGTACGCGTCCTCGCGGGTGATGCCCGTGTCGACGAGGGCGAGCAGCACCTTGGAGGAGAAGATGAGGCCGCGGGTCTTATTGAGGTTGGCCATCATGCGGGCAGGGTACAGCTGCAGGCCGTCGATAACGCGGATGAGGCACTGGAACATGTGGTCGAGGGCGATGAAGCTATCGGCCTGGGCGACGCGCTCGGCAGAGGAGTGCGAAATGTCACGCTCGTGCCACAGGGCGACGCTATCGAAGGCAACCTGGGCGTTGGCCTTCACGACGCGCGACAGGCCGCAGACCTTCTCCATGGTGATGGGGTTGCGCTTGTGTGGCATGGCTGAGCTGCCCTTTTGGCCCTTACGGAACGGCTCCTCGGCCTCGAGCGTATCAGTCTTCTGCAGATTGCGAACCTCGGTAGCGATGCGCTCGCAGGTGGCCGCAGTGGTGGCAAGAACGCCGGCGAGATAGGCGTGATGGTCGCGGCTGATAACCTGCGTGGACAGCGGGTCGTGAACCAGGCCCAGGTGCTCGCAGACGTACTCCTCGACGAACGGCTCGATGGAGCTGTACGTGCCGACAGCGCCCGAGATAGCACCGAAGGCAACGTTCTTGCGGGCGTCCTCAAGACGATCCAGATCGCGCTTGAGCTCCCAGGCCCAAGAGCCAAACTTCATGCCAAAGGTCATCGGCTCGGCATGGATGCCATGAGTACGGCCGGCGCAGAGCGTGTTGCGCTCCTCGAAGGCACGACGCTTGCAAATCTCGCCGAGCTTCTTGACATCCTCGATGATCAGGTCGCAGGCCTGGGTGAGCTGGTAGCACAGGGCCGTGTCGCCCAGATCGGAGCTGGTCATGCCATAGTGAACCCAGCGGCTGGGCTTGGGGTCGCCCTCGGGAACATCGGCATCGATGTATTCCTTCATGTTGGTCAGAAAGGCAATGACGTCATGGCGCGTGACTTCCTCGATCTCATCGACCTTCGCCTTCTCAAAGTTGGCATGGTCGCGGATCCACTGGGCCTCGTCTTTGGAAATACCGATCTTGCCGAGCTCCGCCTGGGCCTCGCAGGCCAGAACCTCGATCTCCTGCCAAATGGCGTACTTGTTCTCGAGGGAGAAGATGTGTCCCATCTCCGGGCGGGTATAGCGATCGATCATAGCGGCTCCTTTTTGGTTATTGGCACGTTGGTCGTAACCCAACCATTGTACCGTGCGCAGGTGCAAGTATGGGCAGTAGGCATTAACCTAACATTTTGGAATTGGAGCGACCATGAGGACGTCTGCGCATTTGCTTCGCAAATACGCACCGGCTGCGGTCGGCAGACCCGGTCCGCGCACACGCACGGGCACAGCGGGTTGGACCCGACGTTCCCGAGGTCCCCCGTACTCGATGGAGCGGGCAACGGGACATCCGCGCGCCCGCGTCGCGGACGCGCACCGGCTGCGGCGATCTCCTCGGATTCACGGAGACGATGGGGAAAACTTTGTTGAATTGGCCGTCCCGAGTTCTCCCGCGCTCGGTGGAGCGGGCAACGGGACGTCCGCGTATTTGCTTCGCAAATCCGCACCGGCTGCGGCCGCCTATCGGCGACCTTGCCTGCTCGCTATAAACGCTTCGCGTTTATTTAACGCTCGCACCCTGTCGGGTTCGAGTCCCGGCACTTTATTGAAAAAGGCACGGTAACGAAACGTTACCGTGCCTGAAATTCGAATGGAGCGGGCAACGGGACTCGAACCCGCGAGTGTCAGCTTGGGAAGCTGATGCCTTACCACTTGGCGATGCCCGCTTGTGTGTTGGCTAGTATAACGCGGTTGTCTTGTTCGATACAAGGGTGGCGATGCTTGTTTTAGCTGTGGAGATTCGTTTGAAAATCGCGTCAATTGTGGAGACGAGGACCTTTAACCTCCTGTTCTCCCTATCTTCTACCTGCACTTTTGCTTGATTGTTGTATTTGAGCTCAATTTGTCAGGAATTGGGCAAGCTTTTGGTCAGGCTCCGGTACTTACCCGCATGAACCTCGGGGGTAGCCTCATCCTACGCGTCGCAGCCTCCCCGTGCGACGCACGAGGGATAAGGAGCAGCCATGTCCAACGCACCCACGCACTCTGTCCACAGCGCAATCGCAACAGGTCCGCTGCTCCTGCTCCTCTTCCTGCTTTTCGGCTGCCTGGCACCGGGAGCCGCATTTGCCGTCGATGGCTACGACCAGCTCGGCTTCCGCACTATTAGCGATGATTGTGGACCCTTCTTCATCGGCAAGTATGAAGCTCAAGACACCTCGATTGCCTACTGCATGAACCAGGAGCGCCCCGGCCCCACCAAACCGGGCGGCCCATGGCTCAACTTTGATCAAGGCTGGGTGTGGCTCGACGACGAGTTCGCGGCAATCGTTTGTCACGGATATCCAACCACCACGTCGTTTGGCGGTTACCATCTTTCACCCGATCGCGCCCGCGCCGCCACCCAGCTTGCCGTATGGATGCTCAACGGCACTACCCATGTCGACGGCACCTACTCCTACACGACCGCTCAGGGTAAAACCAAGAGCGGACACTTTACCGCCGACAATGAAGTCGTGGCGGCTGCGCGGTGGCTCCACGACAGCGCAAAATCAGGAAGCATCAAAGCCGCTCCGCACCGCGCGCGACGCTATCTAGGGGCCGTATCGGGCGGCAGCAAACGTCAAGACATGCTCTATGTACTGCCGGCGGTCTCTGTTTCCTTCCAAAAGCAGTCTGCTAACACCGTTATTACCAGCGGAAACAATACCTATCAGTTTACCGGGGCAACATTCGATATTTTTGAGAGCGCCAGCGGCGCGCGTGTCGGCACCATCAAGATGGACAGCAACGGTCGAGCGCAAGCAACACTTCTGCCCAACACGGCATACTACCTAGTTGAAACGAAGGCGCCGGCCGGCTATGTCCCCCGTCGTGATCGTATTGCCTTTACCACGGGGAATGACGGCGGGCGGGTCGCCATTGATGAACAGCCCGGCACCATCAACCTGCGTATCGTAAAACTCGATGCCGCGACGAATGCCGGCCCCCAGGTGGGATCTTCACTCGCAGGAGCAGAGTTCACGTGTGTGTCGCAATCAACCCCTGGATGGGCACAAATCCTCACGACCGACGAAAGCGGTCGGGCCACCCTCGCCGATGTCCCCTTAGGAACCTTTACCATCTACGAATCAAAAGCCCCCGAGGGCTACCTGCCATCCAACGACAGCTGGACCTATACCGTTGGAGCCGACCAGCTCGGCGATTCAGGCGTGGTCGAGATCGAATCCCGCATTTCCGATATCCCCATTGCGTTTGACCTTGAGATTTCCAAATTCAAGGATTACGGCAATAGCGACCAATCCGGCCTGGAGCAGCCGGCGGGTGGTGTTGTCTTTGAGGTTGTCAGCAACAGCTCTCAGCAGGTTGTTGGCACACTGACCACAAACATCTATGGCTTTGCCTCCACCAAAGATCAGCCCGAAGCATGGTTCGGCACAGGCAAGCGACCCGCCGGTGTCCACGGAGCTGTCCCATACGACCGTGCCGGCTACACGATTCGCGAGGTTCCGGAAACCGTCCCCGAGGGTTTTAAACGTGCAGGGGAATGGACCGTCGGGGCCAATCAGATTTCCGACGGGGCCGAGCTTCAATATATTGTGGACAACCACGCGCTGTCGACGCATCTCCAGATTGTAAAACGCGATGCCCAAACAGGCGCTTCTGTTCCCCTAGCCGGATTCACCTTCCAACTCCTCGACAGCAATCACGAACCTGTCTCACAAACTTGCTGGTATCCAGCACATAACGTAATGGACACCTTTACGACTGACGCGACCGGCACCGTCACACTGCCCGAATCGCTCATGCCGGGCACCTATTATGTACGCGAAACCTCGGCCAAAGAGCCCTATCTTGTCGGCGAAGAGATCGAGGTAAACATACCCGCCGACATGAACCTAACGCCCGTTGCAATCGCCTCGTATTATGACCACGCCGCGACCGGAAACATCAGGATCGTTAAAACCGATGCCATAGACGGCAGCAGCCTCGCGGGCGCCGTCTTTGAGATCCGTGCCTCGGGTGATATCGTGCGCCCCGACGGTAGCATTGCCGCGCTCGACGGTGAGACCGTCGCGACCGTCACGACGGATGAAACTGGAGAAGCACGCGCGGACAACCTCCCACTGGGATCTGGCACCGCACGCTACGAGGTTGTCGAGACTCAAGCGCCGGCAGGCTTCTTGCTCGATCAGACAACCCATATTGTCGACCTTACTTATGCCGACCAGAAAACACCCGTTGTAGAAGCACGGCTTAACGTATCCGACGATTACACCAGGGTTGATATCTCCAAGGTCGATGCAAGCGGTGAGCAGGAAGTGGAAGGCGCACAGCTCACCTTATATGGTCCCGATAAAACCGAAATAGACTCCTGGACCTCATCCGACAAGCCGCACCGCGTCGAACATCTTGCACCCGGCACCTACTCGTTGCGCGAAATGATGTCTCCGCGGACCTATGACCTTGCCGAGGAGATAACGTTTGAAATAAAGGATACGGGAGAAGTCCAATCCGTCGCGATGAAGGATGCGCCCATCGAGATCAAGGGGCAGGTCGACAAGCGTCAGGAACTTGTCCAACCTATCGAAAAGGGCCTGTTGGCTAACGGCGATGGTAAAAACCGTGCCGCGATGCAAACCAATACGGATGGGCTTTTCTCCTATACCATCGACGCTCGAAACGATTCAGCTACCTGGGTTGATGAGTTCACAATTACCGATGATCTTGAGTGTGCCGAGGACGATACAGCGAGATTCGTCTCAATCGAAACCCCCGTCGCCATCGGCGACCTCAACGGTCTGTGCAACGTGTGGTATCGCACGACGCCGTTGGACTCGACAGACGTCGATGAGCCGGCAAACGCGACACTTGACGATGGGCACGAAAATCCTTGGCTTGAGTCCGACGAAGTAAGGGAAAGTCTGGGTGAGGATTGCCGCCTCGTCGATTACGACGGCTGGCACCTCTGGAAGGCGGATGTCTCGACCACGGAATCCACCACACTCGAGGTGGAAGAGCTCGACCTTGCATCCAATACCGTCGTAACAGGCATTCGAATTGAATACGGTGCGGTAGCCGCCGACTTTACGACTCGAAGCGATGCGGATTCTTGGACCCGCGATGATCTCAAAGATGAGCACGACGACCTTGACGATGCCAAAGCAATCCTTGGCACAGACGCTCGGGGCGCAGTCGTACACATGCAGGCAACGTCGGCTTATACGCCCCAAACCGCACTCACCAACAGCGCGCGCGTCGATCTTTGCCGCAACGGCGGCGGCGATAAACTTGAGTCACATGACGAGGACAGCGTCATTCAACGCTGTACCCTACCGCAGGACCTACCGGCAACAGGATCAGTTCCCATCGCCGCTTGCATCACCGCGCTCCTGACCTCGGGTGCCGCAGCCCTATGGTTCGCTCGCCTTAGGTCGATCCCAAAGAAGCGCTAGCGCGATGAAAAAGCGGGCGAGCCAGTCCCCTGGCTCGCCCGCTTTCAATCATTTAAATCGCCGCATCTACTCTGCAGACGAAGATCCACCATCAACGATTGCCTGCTCGGACTCAGGAATCCCATCGGCACCCGTACTCTGTTCTTGCTCCACCTCTTCGCTGATTGCGGAGGCGGGGGTCGAGCCCTTTGCACCCACGATGTAGGCAGCCCCAAATCCTAACGCAATGGCAATCAAGGTCAAAATCACGTAGACAGGCCAATGGCGCTTAATATACGAAAACACGTTGACTCCTTAGAGCTCCGTCTACGAACGGCGGATAACCTCGGTCACGACCTCGGATACCGTAGCAATGTTCGTCGGGTTGACATTGTGGGGCAGGTCGTCCTCGGTACGAGCGCAAGCCAGACGCGTGCCGTCCACGCCGGCGATGGTAAGGGCTCGGCGGCTCGCCTCGAGCGCAGCATAGGCATCGGTCTTGGCATAGGGCATCTCGAGCGCGCCACAATCGACATGGAACGACTTGCAGACCTTGCTGACCAGGTTCATGATGCGGCGATCGCCCTTGAGCAGTTGTTGTTCGCCCTCGACCGTCACCACCGAAAGCCTACCGGCGCCGACGGATTCAAGATTGATAAAGAATACGCCGCGGAGCTTATCGCGATGCGAAGCCAAGAAGGCCTTCATGCCAGCGCCATCACAATCCGAGGCGCCCGTTGCCACAAACCAGATATCGTGACCGAGCAGCTCATCATCGCCCATAGAGGCGACAGCCGAGAGCATATCTTCGGAAGAAGCGCCATCGGAAGACGTAGCGCCGCCCTTCCAGCCATCGTTATCGTCCTCGAAGTTATCCCACGAACCGATACCGCGACCGGACTTCTTGGCATCGTAATCGTCTTCGACGCCCAGCCAATCACTCATGCTGTCCTGCTCGTTTTTCCTTTTACGACCGAACAGGCCACCCAGGCCGCGTTTGCGAGACTTGGGTGCCGCTGGGGCGGGAGCCGAAATGGTCTCGATCGGCTGCGCGCCCGACGCAACGGGCATAGAAGGCGTAACGGGTGCCGATGTGGGTTCGGGACCCTGGGCAGTAGCAAAGGGGTCGTTGACCTGGGCAGAGGGATCGGGAAGGTCGAACAGCGACGTGCGAGACGCAACGTTTGCCTGCTTCATCGACGGCAGCGACGGATCGGGGACCGAAGCCAGCGGAGACGAGGAAGGTGCAGGCGACGGTGCCGACGCCGGATCGGGAACATTTATCTGCGGACGCGGCGATGCCTGGGAGGAAATCTGGGCCATAAGGGAATCGACCGTTTCGTCCTGGGTGGGAGCAACATTGGCAACCGTGGCACCGGAACCACTCGGGGTCGGCATGGTGAAAATCTGCGTGGAGTAAGGCCTCGACTCATCCGTCTCGGGAGTCTCGGAAACCGCAGGCACTTCCTCCTGCTCGACCTCGGTCGAATCATCTTGCTCGGCTGCCGCGTATTGCTCTTCGTCAGAGTTGGCCTCGACGGGCTCGTCCTCGGCGGCATCTTGGATTTCGGCAGCATCAGCAGGCTCGTCATCGTCTGCCGCGTCGCCCTGCTCATCGGAAACAGGAAGGGGCTCGGCAATCGCGGTGCCCTGTTTTTCAAACGTTATCGTGGAATCGAACTGCGCGGCATCAAACGACATGGTGCTATCGACGTGCTGCTGAGCCTCGAAAGACGTCGTCGCTTCAACAACATCCGCGGACGCCGGTTGCTGGGACTCAAAGGACGTTGTAGCTTCGACGGGCGCGGACTGCATAGCCTCGTTCTGCTCGAACTCTTGCGCCGCGAGCTCACGTGCCGCCTCGGCTGCCTGCTGCTGAGCGATAGCCTCCTGCTCGGCAGCCTCGCGTGCGGCAGCGCGCTTCTCCTCGAAATCGTCGACAAATTTCTTGCCCTTTGCAAACGCACCCTTAAAGAAGTTGGAAGCGCTGGCGCCAATCGACGAGAACGCGGATGCAATGTCGGCATGCGGCGTTGCCGCGGGAATCTCGGCCGAGAAATCAGTATCGCTCTCGTAAGACACGCGCCTCGGTTGTTCAACGTAATCGTCGTCAGACTCGTCCGCAACGTCTTGCGCCGGCGCGGCGGGAGCCAAAATGTCCAATCCTGCCGCGGGATCGATCGCAGACACCGCCTCGGGCTCGGCAACGGCAGCGGTAACCGCGGCAGACTCATCATCCGCAGTGACAACGGGCGCAGGCTCGGGCTCAAACGTCGGCTCCTCGCCCTCCTCGTAATCGAGCGTGCAGGACTCGGGAAGCATTCCGAGCGCACGGATGGCATCCGAACCAAAGCGGATGTTGCCGGCGGCGTTGCGATAGAGCTTGGGCTCGGCCGCGGCAGGCTCCTCCGCCGGCTCAGCAGCGGGAACCTCGTCATTGAACTCTTCGGCCTGGACAGCCTGATTCTGATCCTCGGGCACGATGGCGCCAATCAGCGTCTCGTCGGCAGACGCACCCTCAAAGCCCTCGATCTGCTCGTCAAAAGCCTCGCCCTGTTCGGGCTCGGTTTGAGCGTCGGGAGCAATCGGCTGACCGAACTCGTCCTCGGCGTAGGTAGGCTCTTCGTACTCGATGGTGTTGCCGTAGTCGTTTTGCTGCTGGGCCGCGGCATACTCCGCCGCCGCGCGCGCCATTTCCTCGGCACGACGTTTCTGCTCCCCAAAATAGGTATCGAACGGAACATCGTCGGGAAACTCGTTCTCGCCCTGGAAGGGAGCAACGTTGTCCATAACACCGAGCATAGCGGCGACAGAAGACTTGTTGCACACCGCGCCGGACGTATAGGGAAGAATGTGGCGGTTAGAGATGATGTTTGCCGCGTTGGCAAGTGCAACGAGGGAAGCGAGGATCGCGACAATCCACAGCAGAACCTTGAGCGCGCCGGGGAGCGGCAGGATACGCAGGATGGCAACGGCAGCAGGGGCAACCGTGGCAACGGGCAACAGCTTGGCGATGAGCGCACGATACGAAGCATAGGGCTCGCGGGCGAGCAGCTCAGCACGGGGAGAGTCGTAGTGTGCGACAACGACCACCGGGCGGTTGCGCGGAGACGCGAGCGGGCCCGAGGCCTTGTGGTAGGCGATGACATTTTGGCTCACGCCCGTCTTGCCCAGGCGCGAAACCACGGGGTGGCCCGTGCGCTCGAGCACGTAAAGAACGGCGCCGACAACGGCCAGCAAGGTGCCGACCAAGCCGATACCGCCGCCGATGCCCATCAGCAGGGCGCCGGCAAACGCAAGAATACCGGTAACGGCAAATGCCAACCTACCGGGCGCCGGGGCATTGAACTCCTGAACCTCGGGATCAAAGCCGTGGTTGCGGAAGATCTGAGCGATATCCTCGGCAGCCAAGCGCTCTTCTTCGCTGCATGCCGGCGTAATGCCGGTGTTCTGCAGCAGGTGGTTAATATAGTTCTGGGTGTTCGCCATGTGCGCTCCACATCCATAATCCGATAAATAGGCCCAATGCATGCACATTAGAACCGTATATAGTCGAAAGTATACCCCGAGCGAGCGCAAACGACCGAATTCGGCTCATCTTAACGCCCCGAGCGGACAAGGATATAGCCTAATCTCCATATCGGACTAAAATCATGGCAGCAAACCACCTTCTCATGCGAGGACTCTATGACGGCAAGCGACACGACCGCGACAATTAAAAAGGGGAATTCGGAGCCCAGTTTCGATAAAACGGCTCAGCGCATCCTCAATCTTTTCTTTGTGCTCAACAGCTCCCCCGAACCGCTGACGACCGAGCAGATCGTCTTGGATTCCGACCTGGGATATGGCTCGGGCAACATCGACTCGGATAAGCGCAAGTTTCGGCGCGATCGTGACAAACTGCTCGAGCGTGGCATCTTAATCAAGGAGGTTCGCCCCGCCGGCGCGCAGGAGACCGAGGAAAGCTCGTGGACAATCGACCGCGAGCACACGTTTGCTGCAGGCGGCCTCATTACCGCAGACGACGCCGATATCCTGCTCAACGCCATCGACCAGACGCTAGCGGCCGGCTCATCCACCTTTACCGCACCGCTTGCCGATATTCGCTCCAAGATTGCCTATCTCACCGGTAGGACGACGGTGGACGAAACACCGATTCGCCGCTCTCCCACCGTCGATGCGGTATGGAGCGCCTTTGCCGAGCGATGCGCGCTGCGATTTTTATATCAGAACGGACGCGGCGAGCAGAAAGAACGTACCGTCTGCGTCTACGGCATGTTCGAGCGCGAGGGCGTGGCGTACTTCTGCGGCCTCGACAATGTCACCGACAACATCAGGACATTCCGCTGCGACCGTATCGTTCGCGCTTGGCGTCCTTCGAAGGCCTACGTCATCCCCGCGGACTTCAATCTCAACGACTATCTGTTCTTTGAATTCGATTTTGCCGACCGACCGCCCGTTGCAGCCACGTTCTCGTTCGCCCCTCAGACGCAGATCGATATGATCAACGGCCTCACGCGCGGGCGAGGCCAACTCACGCATGCCGAAGAAGGATGGACTTGGACCGTTGACGTGCGCGATCTTGAAGCCGCCGCCTCATTTTGCATGGCCCACGCCATGGACGGCATGAGGCCCATGGCCCCCAAATCGCTCAAGCAGGCGTGGAACCACCTCATCGAAAGGACGGTGCACGAGTATGCCCGTGCGTAAACTCACCAGCGAGCAGAGACTCTCGCGCGCTATCGACATCATGGAGGCCCTCTACGCCGCCGGCGAGAGCGGCATGACACGAACCGAGATTTGCAGTCGCTTTGACATCACAGGGGTATCGCTCGACGAGATTCTCGAGATCGTCTCGACGCTCGCTGATCGAGAATCGGGCGCGCGCATCATCTGCGAATGCCGCGGCGAGCGTGTGGTCCTCACCGGTGACGCCGGGCGTGTGCTACCGCTGCGCTTGAGTGCCGCCGAGGGCGCTGTGCTCAACCATGAACTTGAATCGTTGGGGATCGAGCCGCAGACGGCAGCTCGGATTCGACATGTCCTTCTACCCGAAGAGCTCGGCTATAACCAGCGCGTCCTTGACACCGTCAACCACGGGTCGCACTGGCAGCAGCTGAGCTGCGCCATTCAGGACGGCGTTCGCTGCCGCATCTCGTATCGCTCGATGGACGATGCACGGCCACGCGAGCGTCTGGTCGACCCCTTGCGCATTACGGCAAACGGCGACCAAACATACCTGATTGCCTGGGACATCACAGTCGATGAGCAGCGCACCTATCGCATGGATAAAATCGAGGGGCTCGCCTTGACGGAAGACTCCGTCGTGCCTCACGCACCGGATGTCGCATCCCTCCACGATTCCCTTGCCCGGACGCAGCGTAGCGCAAAGCTCCTGATGCCATTCGATATGGCAGAGCATCTGGACTGGGCCGGCATCACCCTAATCGAGCGCAGCGGGGCAGACACGGCAACGGTAACCGTGCATTACGGCTCCGAGCGTTGGCTACTGAGCCAGATAATCGCAGCGGGCGGAGCCATCCGCATCTTGGATGACCCCGCCCTGTCAAAGCGTCTGTGCGATATGGCAAAAACCCTCGTCTGTCCGCTTTAGCGCCGCCGCTCGTGGCGTGCACGCCACAGTTGCAGATAGTGCCCGATCTGCGCCGATTCGATGCGCTGGTAGGAGCTCGTGGGCAGCGACGTTAAGAACTTCTTTCCGTAGCCCTTCGTCACCAGGCGCGGGTCGGCCAGAATCAGCACGCCGCAATCGGTCGACGAGCGGATAAGGCGGCCAGCCGCCTGCTTGACCTCGAGCACCGCCTCGGGCAGCGAATAGCGCGCCCAAGCGCGGTCTTCACGCAGGTTGCGCTCGCACGAGAGCGGGTCCGTAGGGCTCGAGAACGGCAGCTTGGGAATGATGACGCAGCGCAGCGTCTCGCCGCTGGCGTCGAATCCCTCCCAGAAGGCCTTAAGCGCAAAAAGCGATGAAGTCGGCTCGCTGATAAACCGGTCGCGCAGGCGACGAGGAGATGAGTTGCGCTGCTGGCAGTCGAGCTCCAGACCCGCACGGGCCATCTTGGGCTCAACGCGGGCGTACAGGTCTTCCATGTCGCGCCGATTGGTGAACAGTGTGAGCACCGATCCGCCCATGGCAAGATGGGCGTCGACCAGCACGCGCTCGAGCGCCGTAAGATAGCTCTCACGATCGCGCGGATCGGGGATATCATCCGCAACGACTACAGCCATGTTCGAATCGAAGTCGTAGCTCGAGTCCAAGTGCAGCGATGAGGATGTTGAAGCACCGATGCGATCGAGGCCGACCGCGTGGTTAAAGTGTTCAAAGCTTTTGGACACCGTCATGGTCGCCGAGGCAAAGATAGCCGTGTGAACCTCGGGCAGCCACTCGGTTGCCAAGGCCTCGCCAATGTCGATGCGCTCTGCGGTCATTGACTCTCCGCCGGCACGCAACCTGCGATTGACCTGCAGCGAATACACGTAGTGTTCATCGGTGCCGTCAATGATGAGTTTGAGGTTCTCGGCCAGCTCGTGCAAGCGGCGCGAGATATCACCCAGGTCGACAACAACCTCGGGCTTGTCGGCGGCGACGGCTTGCACCAGCGCGTCGACGCTCTTGTCAGCCTGCTCCAACGCGTCGATGGCAACGTAGGCCGACTGTAAGAAATCATGCCAGTCGTCAGATTCGCGCAGTTCGGGGCCAATCCATAGATTGGCATTGTCATAACCCCCACGGGCACGGCGGCCGAGCTCGCGAACGCCATCGAACACGTCGGCGATTGCCATGCTCGCGCGCGCAACCGTCGACGTCGCCTTGGCAGTAAGGCCCAGATAGAGCGTAGAGCCCTCGGAGGTTGCCAAATCACGGGAAACCTGGCTTAGCGCGCCGGTGCTCGAGCCACCCAGACGCTCAAACAGAACGCGTGATTCGTCCGCCGATACCACGCGCGCCCACTGACGGCGTGCCTCGCGCTCGATGGAATGGGCCTCGTCGATTACCCAATGACGAATCGGAGGCAAAATCCTGCCCTCGGCCGCGACATTGCGGAACAGCAGGGAATGGTTGGTGACCACCACATCGGCATGCGCCGCACGACGACGAGCGCCGTGGACCAAACATTTATCAGGGAAAAACGGGCAGAGGCGACGAGCACACTCGCGCGAGGCCGTCGTAAAGTCGGGGCGGTTGACGCTGCGCCACCGAATGCCAAGCGAGTCGAGGTCGCCATCGGCTGATTGGCAGACGTACGCCATAATGACCGCGACCGCCGTGAGCGTGTCCGCCGGATCGCGCTTGGTGGTAATCTCGACCTGGCCGCGGCTCATGCGCTCAAGCTTGCGCAGGCACGGATAGTGGTCATACCCCTTGAGAGCGCAAAATGACAGACCACCGTCCAGTTGCTCGGCAAGTTTTGGCAGCTCATGGTACATGAGCTGGTCTGCAAGATTGTTCGATTTGGTCGCAATACCAACCGTGATGTTGTTACGGCGTGCCGCCTCGGCAAAAGGCACCAGATAGGCCATCGATTTGCCGACGCCTGTGCCCGCCTCAATTACACGATGAGTGCCCGTGACCAGCGCATCGCGGACCTCGAGCGCCATCGCGATCTGCTCATCACGCGGCTCGTAAGTGGGATACATGCGATTGACCAGGCCACCTGGCGCATAGTCTGCCTCAATCTCCTCACGACTCGGCATCTTGAGGACCGGCAGTTCGTCGGCGTCCACCCGATCGTCGGCGCGATCGGCCTTGAGAACGTCAGCACGAGCGGCGCTGAGAGAGAAGATAGAACCAGGGTTCTGCCCTGCCAAGAATGAGAAGATAGGGCGATAGGACCAAGGCACATCCGGATGCATGTCGGCTAGGCGCGCCATGAGGCCCTGGGGCAAGTCGGTGAGCGCCACGAGCAACACGCGCCATACGCCACACAGGGCGTCGACGTCGGCATTGGCACGGTGTGATACCGAGTCACAGCCAAACAGATCGGCCATAAAAGACAGCTTGTGCGAGGCCAGGCGCGGAAGCGCGATGCGCGACAGCGCCAGCGAATCAATCCAAATATCGCTCACGTTGACGCCGCCTTTGACCGACTCGATAAACGAGCGGTCGAACGTGGCGTTATGTGCGATCACCGGGCAACCACCGACAAAATCGGCGAGAGCGGCGACGGCCTCAACGGCCGACGGGGCATCTGCCACATCGGCATTTGTAATGCTCGTGAGCTCGGTAATCTCGGCGGGAATCAGCTGCTTGGGATGCACGAAGGTATCGAAACGGTCGACGATCTCGCGGCCCGAAAGACGGGCCGCCGAGATCTCAATCAGCTCATTGTCCTGCACCGAAAGACCTGTGGTCTCGGTATCGAGGACAATCACATCTTCCTCGATAAGGCCAAAGGACTGCGTTTTGGCGCGTTCGGCTAGCGTGGCATAGGAGTCGATGACAAACTGCGGCGTTCCTGACGAAACCGCGTCCTCGATTAGCATGCAATGCCCGCTCGACGAAGGCCCATACGGATTAGGCTGTCACAGACCTGCGGGAACGTCATGTCGTCGGTGTGGCGGATCTCATCCGGATACAGCGACGTATCGGTCATGCCGGGAATGGTATTGGTCTCGAGGATGACGGGGCCGTCCTCACTCACGATAAAGTCGCTGCGCGAGATACCCAGGCAACCGAGAGCCTTGTGAGCGGCACAGGCAAGCTCCTGAGCACGAGCGTAATTCTCGGGCGAAATCTGCGCCGGAATGCGATGGATGTCTGTAGGGTCGACATACTTCACGTCCAGATCGTAGAACTCGCAGTCCTTGGGCTTACGAATCTCGACAATCGGCAGGGCGCGCACGTCGTCCTCGCCGTACACGCCGACGGTGATCTCGGTACCCTCGATGCACTTCTCGACCAGCACTTTGTTGCCGTACTCAAACGCCTTGGCAATTGCCGCGGGCAGCTCGGAGGGCTCATGGACCAGGGAAATGCCATAGCTGGAACCGTTGACGGCCGGCTTCACAAAGCAGCGCTCGCCACAGACCTCGACGATATGATCGATATCGACTTCATCGCCCACCTCGAGCGCAAGGCCGGGGGCAATGGGGATGCCCGCCTTGGCGTATAAGAGCTTAGAGACCTCCTTGTCGGCACCGCAGGCGCTGGCAAGCACGCCCGAGGCCGTGTAGGGGATACCCAGGGTCTCCATGGCACCCTGCATGGCGCCATCCTCGCCGCCGGCACCGTGCATGGCGATAAACGCCACGTCAAAGCCGCCGGTCGCCATGGTTACCATAAAATCATCAGCGGCCGTGTCGAGCAGCTCCACCGAGGTGTAGCCGGCTTCCTTCAGTGCCACCACAACGTTCTTTCCCGAATTGAGCGAGATCTCGCGCTCGGCGGAATGACCGCCCGCCAAGACCGCTACGTGCATGTTCTCTAGGCTTTTACCCGGCATGGGCAGACTCCTCCTCTATAATTTCTGCAGCTGATACCATATTGTAGCGATACCCTCTACGTTTCCCCAAAATCGAAAGGCTTCCATGAATCCCAGGACTAAATCTCAGGACATTCGCGACTTGAGCCAAAACGATATTCGCGAGCTCGTGGCCGAACTTGGCCAGCCAGCCTTCCGCGCGAAGCAGCTCATCGAATGGGTCTTTGAGAAGAACGTTTGTTCGTTTGACGATATGACCAACCTTCCCAAGGCTTTCCGCGAGCAGCTTAAAGAGGCTTTTGCCTTTGACACGCCGACTGAACTAACCAAGCAGGTTTCCAAAGATGGCTCTCGCAAGTATCTGCTCGAGTACCACGACGGCGTTTCCGTCGAGACTGTCGGTATGCCCCGTCGTAACAAGCTTTCCGTCTGCGTTTCCACCCAGGCTGGCTGTGGCATGGGCTGCGCCTTTTGCGCTACCGGTCTCAACGGCCTCAAGCGCTCTCTGACCGCTCAAGAGATCGTCGACCAGGTACTTCATGTATCCAACGACTTTGGCGAGCGCGCCACGAGCGTCGTCTTCATGGGCCAGGGCGAACCATTTGCCAACTACGACGAGGTTCTCAAGGCGCTGCGAATCCTCAACGACCCCGATGGCATCGGTATCGGTGCTCGTCACCTCACCGTCTCTACCAGTGGCGTTATTCCCGGTATTCGCAAATTTGCCGACATCCCCGAGCAGTTCACGCTTGCTGTTTCACTGCATTCCGCCATCCAGTCGACGCGCAATAAGCTCATGCCCGGTGTTAAGAAGTACACGCTGCTTCGCCTTCACGAGGCGCTTCAGCTCTACACCGAGAAGACTGGCCGCCGCCCGACCTATGAGTATGCCATGATCGAAGGCGTCAACGATACGAATCCCGAGATGCAGGCGCTCTGCGACTTCTGCGAGGGAACGTTGTGCCACGTTAACCTGATCCAGCTTAACGACATCGAGGGCAGCCCGCTCAAGCCGTCGCCGATTCATAAGGTTGAGGATCTTCAGCGTCGTCTTGAGTCCCGTGGCATCGAGACCACGATTCGTAACTCCCGTGGTAACGATATTGACGCCGCCTGCGGACAGCTGAAGCAGCGCTTCAAAGTTCAGAAAAACGCATAGGGGAGTCGCACCCCAAAACGTTTCATGTGAAACATCGAACGACCACGGTTACAGAATATGCAACCGTGGTCGTTTCATTTATTGACCTTAATTTTGAATCAGCTGCTACCTGTCCCATTTTTTACGGCCAAAATAAGGGGTCCTTGTCTCATGAATCAGACAAGGACCCCTCAAAATATGCTGAGTAATTGTTAGGTACCTAATAGCCTACATTTTCCCATTGGTTGCTGACCCAACCTTGATTAATCTTGGGATTCTTCGTCACCTGAGCAGTACGCATGGCAACATCTTCCGTCATAACATCCATTTTCTTTTTGGAAGTATCGACGATATCTTGCGCGCCACGAAGCAAAAGACCTCGAAGTTCATCGTCTGTCGCGATCTTATAGCCAGCAAAGGCACCAGCCGCGACAGTCGTCACCAATGCAATCGCTGTTAAAATCTTATTCCTCATCTTGGCCTCCTTGATCAAACTGAATCATTTCGCCAAGAATACGAGAGAGCTCTTCCTCGTCTTTAAACTCAATCTCAATCTTATTCTTTCCACGCGAGCTCTTCACACGCACGTTGGTATTAAATACTTGACGAAGCACACGGGCAGCCTTTTTAAAGGACTGAGGCGTTGCAGGCCTTGGCGTCTTAGGTGTCTCTCCGGCAGAAAACAACGGAGCAAGATTTTCTGTCGCTCTTACGGAAAGGCCCTCTGTAACAACTTTCTCTGCAAGTCGAATACGCGCGTCCTCATAGGGAACTGCAAGAATCGCACGTGCATGACCAGCAGTAAGCTTGCCCTCAAAAATCATCTGCTGAACTACTTCGGGGAGATCGAGAAGACGCAGCGAGTTTGTAATTGCAGAGCGCGACTTGCTTACTGCCTTCGACAATGCCTCCTGGGTCATACCGCTGGCATTGATGAGCTGTCGATAGCCCTTAGCCTCTTCGACGGGATTCAGATCTGAACGTTGAAGATTTTCGATAAGAGCAAGAGCCAGCATCTCTTCATCATTTACCTCTTTAATGATGACTGGCAATTCTTCAAGGCCAGCAAGCTTTGACGCCTGGTAACGACGCTCACCAGCGATGATCTCATAGCCGTTTCCATGCTTGCGAACCAAAAGCGGCTGCAAAACGCCATGTTCTTGGATTGACTCGCTCAACTCGCGAAGTTCAGTTTCGTTAAAGTGAATTCGCGGCTGATTAGGGTTGGGAACGATATCCTCAATAGGTAGTTTTGTTTCAGATGCAGCATTTGAAGCCGATGCAGCCGAACCGCCGGTCTCATACTCGGCCTCTGAGACCAAAGCATTGAGTCCACGTCCCAGTCCGCCACGTTTCTTTACACTAGGCACGCTTGATCACCTCTTTTGCAAGGTTCATATATGCTTTTGCACCCTTATTTTGAGGTGCATAGGTAATTACCGGTTCTCCAAAAGACGGAGCTTCGGAGATTTTAACCGTACGGGGGATTAGCGTCTTAAACGCCTTATCACCAAAGTACGATTGAACCTCCTCAACAACCTGATTCGATAGTGAAGTACGCGAGTCATACATGGTCATAAGCACACCATAGGTGTCTAAGCCCTTGTTAAGACGTGATTTAACCATCTTCATAGACTCAAGCAGCTTCGTAACGCCCTCGAGTGCGTAATACTCGCACTGGATCGGAATCAAAACGCTGTCTGCTGCGGTCAAGGCGTTGATAGTAAGCAGGCCGAGCGAAGGAGGACAGTCAATGAAAATGAAATCGAACTCGTCCTGAATCGGCTCAAGCAAATCTTTGAGGCGGGTTTCACGAGCAATTGCGCTTACGAGCTCAATTTCTGCGCCTGCGAGCTGAATTGTTGCCGGAATTACAAATACCTTTTTGCAATTTGTATTAAGAACAAGCGATTCTGCCGGCACATCATTCAACAATGCATCATAGATGCAGTGATCAAGGTCTTCTTTTTCAATTCCAAATCCACTGGTGCTGTTTCCCTGTGGATCAAAATCGACAATCAGTGTCTTACGACCCTGCTCACCAAGTGCTGCTGCAAGATTTACAGCTGTCGTTGACTTACCGACGCCGCCTTTTTGATTGATGATTGCAATGATACGCGTGTCTTTTGCGCTCTTAGAACGCTTAACGTCGCGAAATCCCACGGTCCCTCCTGGTGTGTATTAAAGCTGTCAAACGGAGGATGTTTCACGTGAAACATTCCGATTCGATATCAACCGCCATGTTTCACGTGAAACACTGCAAGTTGTTAGTATCCATTATGTTTCACGTGAAACATCTAGGCAAGCGGATTCTTCTTTGCCACGCCATTTGCACGAGGCAATGAGACAGATGCTGGATGACTATTCTTAAGAACAATGAACTCCCTATGACCCAAGCCTTCAGGCAAATCAATTGCGTCATTCAGAAGCAAAGTGAAGCCGCAAATCTTAGCTGCTGACATGCCGGTAGCAAGCTCCTCATCCGAAGGATTGCCCTTGGTTATAACAAATAGCCCTCCATCCTTCAGATACGGAGCCGCATACTCAACAAGAATCGGTAGAGGGGCCAGTGCGCGGGCGGTTACAACAGAGAACTGCTTCTTATGGCTTCGAGCATATTCTTCAAGACGATCATGAACCGCATGAGCATGTTTCAATCCAAGAGCATGGACAAAGGAATTAACCGCATCAACCTTCTTGCCAACAGAGTCAATATAAGTAGCTTTACGATGCGTGGTTATGGTTAATGGAATACCAGGGAAGCCCGCACCTGTTCCCATATCGAGCAAAGCTCCCTCAGGAGCCTTGTTGATATAGGGGAGCAAAACAAGTGAGTCGAGGATATGAAGTACTGCAGCATCTTCTACGTTAAGAATACGGGTGAGATTGGTTGTCTTATTTGTTTCTAGAACCAAATCCAAATGCTGAATACATTTCCTCAGCTCAACATCAGTTACGCTCAAGGAATACTCTTTGCAATAGGAAGTTAGACGACTCAACATCTCGTCAGCCTGCTGATCAGTAAGTACTAACAACGAAAGCTCCTTTCTGACAAAAATCAGTGTATCGAGAACTTTTGACAAAAAAAGGGGACGTGGAAACCACGTCCCCTTAGCATAAGCTCGAGTAGATTATCGAGCAACAATCACCACATGGCGATCAGGGTCAGAACCCTCAGAATGAGTATCGACTGCATCGTTGCCACGAAGTGCAATGTGAACCAGTCGGCGCTCGTAGGCATTCATGGGCGGAAGCGAAACACTCTTATGAGTGCGGATGGCACGCTCGGCAGCAGACTGAGCCATGGAGGCGACCTTATCCTGACGGCGACTCTTGTATCCCTCGACGTCCACTACAACCGGATACCTAAAGCCAAGCTTGCGGCTCACCAGCAAAGAGAACATAACCTGAAGAGCATCAAGAGTGCGACCATGACGGCCAATGAGAACAGCAAGGTCGGGAGCCGTTACATCCAAAATCAGCTCACCCTCGTCGCCCTCATACTCATCGATAGGAGAGTTGGCGGCATCGAAGTGCGAAAGGATGGAACGCAGGATGGAAATCGCAACATCGGCAATGGTGTCGAGCTCCTCATCGGTCAGCTCTTCACCAGCCTTGTAGCGCTGTGCAATCTCGGGATAATCGCCCGCGACCTGCGGGGCAACCTCCTCAAGCATATCCTCGATGATCTCTTCAGACATAACGTACTCCAAAAGTTAGGTACCTAAATAAGATTGATATCCCACTACTTCTTCTTGTGCGGACGCGGCTTCTTCTCTCGACGAGTGACCTCAACCTGCAGCGGAGCGTTCTTAAGACGCTCCTCCTCATCGGCCTTCGCCTTGTCGATGACCTTCTGCGTCACAAAAATCTGCTGGATAACCTGCCAAGCAGACGAGACGTCGTAGTACAGCAGAACACCAACGGGAAGGCTCCAGCCCATCCAAAGCATCATGACCGTCATGACAACGGCCATCATACGCATGCTCTGAGCCTGCTGGCCGGTCTGGTTGCGCGACATATAGAGCTGCGGAATCAGGGTCAGGACGGCGAACAGGATCAGGCAAACCAGCGCAGGCAGTGCAACCATAAAGCCATCGGCAAAGGAAGCACTCGGCGTGGTGGTCAGGTCGGGCAGGATGTTGAAGAACGAGAACGTGCCGTCGTTAAAGTACTGCGGCAGGTTGCGCAGCAATGTAAACAGGGCGAACAGGATAGGCATCTGAATCAGCAGCGGCAGACAGCCAGCCATGGGGTTGAACTTGTTCTCGCTGTAGAACTTCTGCATCTCCTCGGCCTGACGCTGGGGATCGTCGGCATAGCGCTCCTGGATCTCGAGCATCTTGGGCTGCAGCACCTGCATGCGAGCCGTCGACTTGGTCGACTTGAGCATGAGCGGCGTCAGCAGCAGACGGATGATGACCACCAGGATGATGATGGACAGGCCCCAGTCGACCGCAAAGGTCTGGATGAGCTTGAGCAGCTCGAAAAGGATGTTAACGATCCAATCCCACATGTAAGTTTTCCTCCGATAGCGAGTGCCCGCTAGGGCACAGGGTCATAACCGCCGACGTGCAGGGGATTGCAACGAGCGATGCGCCTCACGGCAAGCCAGCAGCCTCTCAAAACACCGTGCTTCTCAATCGCCTGGATGGCGTATTGCGAGCACGTTGGGTAATAAATGCAGGCGTCAGGCAATAAGGGCGAAATAACCTGTTGATATATGCGAATAGGAGCGATGGCAACACGTCGCAAAACGTGATTGCTCATCGCTCCTCCCCGGCAACGCCGGCGCGCTTCATAAGCGAACGCAACGCCTTGTCCATCTCCTGCGGCGAGGAAACCCTCGTCTTGGGAGTTGCAAACAAGATGATGTCATAACCCGCAACGGGAAATCCGCAGCTGCGGGCGGCCTCGCGCATCACACGCTTAGATCGGTTGCGCACGACGGCACAACCGAGTCGCTTAGCACCAACGAAGGCGACCCTTCCGGAGTCGCCTTCGCCAACCGATTCACATATGGTCATTCGAATCAGAGGGTGATTGAAACGACGCCCCTGACTGAACACATGCTCGAAATCTTGCCGAGACTTAATAGTCTTCATGCGAGATGTGTGTATCGCTGCTAGACAGTGAGACGCTTGCGGCCCTTGGCGCGACGACGGGCGAGCACGGCACGACCACCCTTAGTAGCCATACGGGCACGGAAGCCATGGGTCTTGGCACGCTTACGCTTATTAGGCTGATACGTACGCTTCATCTTAAGTTCCTCCTGCTGCATTTCGAGTGTCCGCGGGGACGCGGACGCAGATATAGACACGTGAGCTTGAAGATTGTAGGGAAATCAATGTTCAAATGTCAAGAAATCAAAGGTAAAAGGTTGCGCAGTTCACACGGTTCCCCCATAAGCACAACCGAAATTTGCGCCTCATGGCAACCTTTCACGATATTTCATCGAGTTTTCAACAGGTCATGTTGGCAATGTTGAGAACTTTTCGCCCGTTTTCCAAAGTTTTCAACAAGTTTTGAAAAGTTGTCGAAAGACGAGAAACGTTGCACGGTGAGCTACTATTTGTTCGAAACCTTTTGAAAGATTGCGAGCGGCATGTCTGACGACTTTTACACCATGGTCGATTCCGGAGACCCGGCACCCGACAACGAGCACATCACCGGCGTGCGCGAAGAGCGTGCGGAAGGCGAGCAGACGACCACGCAGGCGCCAAAAGCCATGTACGCCGCGCGCATCGCCGTCTATGACGACATGCTGTCGACACCGCGGGTGATCGTCATTGATCCGCAAGATGTCCGCACGTATTTGGAAGAGACGACCAACACCGTCTACCAGTGCATGAAAGAACAAGGTGGCCATATCTCGCTCATGGTCATCCGCGAGATTGTCGAAAACTTTATCCACGCACACTTTGCCGAGCCCATCATCTCGATTCTGGACGGCGGAGACACCATCCGCTTTGCTGACCAAGGACCCGGCATCGACGACAAGGAACGTGCTTTCGACTTTGGCGTTACCAGCGCAAACAGCAAGATGAAGCGCTATATCCGTGGAACCGGAGCAGGGTTTCCCATGGTGCAGGAGTATTTGGAAAACGCCGGCGGTGCCGTATCCATCGAGGACAACATGGGCAACGGCACCGTGGTTACGGTAAGTCTGAACCCTAAACGCGTGCAGGAAATCGAGCGTGCCGGCGGACGCGGCGCTGCCGTGCGGCCCGAGACGGAGCAGCCCACATATCCCCTGCCGGGAGCTTTTGCGCAGCAGCCCATGGCAGCGCAGCAGATGCAGCCCACCGTGGGACAGATGCAGCAGCCCGGAATGCCTCCTACACAAGAACCCCAGGCGGCATCTATGTCGATGCCGCCAAACATGCCAGAGGCCATGCCGCTGGCTGATCAGGATGCAGCAGCAATGCAGCAGGCGACGGGGGCGCCGGGTGGCCAGCAAATGGGCTATCAGCCGTACCAACAGGGATATCCATATCAGCAGATGCCGCCACTGGGGTATGGCCAGCAGTTCCCGCAGCAGTACCAGCAGGGATATCAGCAGCCGTACCAGCAGATGCCGCAGCAGCAGTACAACCCTTGGACCCAGCAGATGCCTCCACAGCCTTACCAACAGTGGCCTCAAAGTTTTCAACAGCAAATGCCGCCGATGCAGAGTTCTCAACAACCAGCAGCTCAAATGATGTATCCTAATGCAGCAAATCAGTATGCGCAGCCACAACCGGACGTGTTCGTAAGCGATCGCGGCAACGCCGCGCTGGGCTATCTGGCGCAAAATCAAGCGTGCGGTGCAACCGATCTGGCGAGGACGTTTGGAAACTCGGCCCCCACTTGGTCACGCACGCTCAATGACTTGGCGCAGGCCGGCTTGGTCATCAAGCATGGCCAGAAATACCATCTGACCGAACTCGGCGCCGCTCGCGTGCGAGCTCAGAGCTAAAGAACGGGAGAGACAGTGGACGAGGAAGCAAGCATCATCCTGGGGGATGCCATCGCCTTTTGTCAGCGCGACGGCCAAGATGCACGCCTCATCAACATGCTGGGGCAATCGCGCGCCATAAGCCTGACCGAAGATACGCTCACGATCGAGGCCCCCTCGCGCTTTGCCATCGCGCAGCTCAAAAAGCATCAGCCGACTATTGAGGCCTATCTGGAAGAAATCGCCTTTGCACCGATTGCGCTCGACATCGTGGCACCGCAAGGCGCCGCGACGGAATCCGCTGCCGCGACGGCGCCCGCCACGGCTCCCGCTGCTTCCCCGGCGGTGCCGGCCTCCGCAGGCGACGTGCCGACAATCGAGCACCAGCACAGCGATGTTTCCCGTGAAACCATGGCACCGTTGCCGACCGCGGCAGCGACGTCAACGAATGCACCCGTCACGCACATGCCCATCGCTCACGACGCAGCGGCGGGCGCGGATTCGGGCATTGCAATCAAGAACACGCTCTCGGCCGATGATTTTCGTCGCATGATGAACCAGATGAAGGGCGGAGCGCCGACTAAATCCACGCAAGCTGCGGCCCCCGCTTCACCCATGCCAGCGCCGACCGTGCCGGCCGAGCAGAATACGGATGGAGCCCCACTCGCCGCGAACTCAAAATTCACCTTTGAGAACTTTGTCTACGGCCCCGAGAACAGCCATGCCTATCGCTCGGCACTCAAGTTTGCCGCCCTCGCGGACGAGCACGGCACGTGCACATCGCTGTTCATCTACGGCAAATCGGGCCTGGGCAAGACGCACCTGCTGCTTGCCATCAAAAACGAGCTCGCCGAGAAGTCGCCCGAGATCAAGGTCAAGTATGCCAACTCCCAGGCATATCTGGACGACCTGATGACCGAGTTCGACCGCCAAAAGAAGAGCAACGCCCCCATCATGCAGGCGTACCACGGCGTGGACGTGCTCATCATCGATGACATCCAAAACATCATCGGCAAGCGCGCGAGCGTGGACTACTTTTTCCAGCTCATGGACGAGTTCATCCGCAACAACAAGAAGGTCGTCATCGCGGCAGACCGCGCCCCCAAGGACCTGAGCATGGATGAGCGTCTGACCAGCCGCTTCAACGCCGGCATGCTCTGCCTGGTCGCAGAGCCCAGCTACGAGATGAAATACAAGATCTTGCAGCGCTATTACGAGAACACCATCGTCGCCGCTCCCGAGGCAGGCGACGACTCGCTGCTGGCGGCCTATGGGGGCGACGGCGGGCACCTGACCGACGAGCACTTTAAACACATGGCCGAAGTCTCGGGCACCAACATCCGCGAACTCGAGAGCTTTTGCGAGCGCTGCGCCGGCGAGGCGGGCGACCGCGAGCGCGAGGGCGGGGAGCTCACCTTTGACGATATCGACGCCATTGCCAGCCAGTACTTCGACACATCGGCCAAAAAGATCAACGTGCAAACGGTTCAGTCCGTCATTGAAGAGCAGTACGGCGTGACGCACGAGGAGCTCATCGGCCCGCGTCGCAACGCCAATATCGCCAAAGCACGCCATATCGCTATCTACCTGGCTATCGAGATGTGCGAGATGACGACCACGGCGGTGGGCGCCGAATTTGGCAACCGCAACCACTCGACCGTCAGCACGAGCTACAAAAAGGTCCAGAAGATGATTCAGGAAGACCGCACCGTCACCGAAGACCTCAAGTCGCTGCGCGATAAAATAACACTGCGCTCGTAGGGAAATAGAGACACCTGTTGAAAACTTGTCGAAACCACGGGCATAAGGTGTCTAAAACCCAACCCGCGGTGATGAAAAGTTTTGCGCAGGTTTTGAACGTGGAAAACCACCCCCGTTGCACACAGGTTGCTGTCGATTCTCTTTCTGGGTCTGACCTGCGTCTTTGGGAGTAATCAACAGTTTCGTCAGTGCTATTACTATTATTAAGATATTTATATCTATAGAAAGGTATTAAAAGATGAAGTTCACCGTCAGCCAGAGCTCGCTTACACAAGCCATCGGCGTCGTTATGAAGGGTGTCGCTTCGGCATCCACCCTTCCCATCCTGTCGGGCGTGCTCGTTAAGGCCCAAGACGGCATCTTGGAATTCCAGACCTCTAACTACACCATCTCGATCCGTCATCGCATCGCGGCGCATGTCGAAGAAGAGGGCGAGATGGTTATCCCCTGTAAGATGCTCTCCAATATCACCAAGACCCTCCCCGATGCCCCGGTCACCTTTGAGCTGTCCGAGCGCCAAGTGCTGATTGGTTGCGAGAAGAGCTCTTTTAGGCTGAACACGCTCGATGCCAATGACTTCCCCGAGTTTCCGGCCTATGCCATCGAGAGTGCCGTGGAGCTGCCGACCGATATCTTGTCCGAGATGGTCAGCCGCGTGTGGCGCGTCACCTCGACCGACAAGGCCCGCCCCATCCTGGGCGGCGTGCACATGAAGGTCGAGAACAACACCGTTCGCCTGGTGGCGACCGATTCCTTCCGTTTGGCCGTGTGCGATACGCAGGTCGAGACCTCGACCCTCGAGGGTTCCTTTGAGCTCAACGTTCCGGCCGACGCCTTTAACGACGCGCTGAACATCATGGCAAGCCAGGCGACCATCATGATCGGGGCTACCGACACCCAGGTCGTCTTCGAGGCCGGCAACACCACCTACGTGTCGCGCCGCATCGAGGGCGTGTACCCCAACTACAAGCAGCTCATCCCCGATTCGTGCGTGACGAGCGTCAAGATCGACGTCGCCGCCTTCAATGCCGCCCTCAAGCGTGTTGCCGTTATCGCGAGCGCCAACCCCGCCGTCAAGTTCGAGATCGACGTCGAGAACGGGCAGATGGGCCTGTCTTCCATCTCCAACGACCAGGATCTGGCGCAGGAGACGATCGATGTCGAGGCCAAGGGCGAGTCGGGTACCATCGCCTTCAACTACCACTACATCTTCGGCTGCCTCAATGCCCTGTCCAAGGAGAAGGAGATCACGCTGGAGCTCAAGAGCTACTCGCAGGCGGGCATCTTCAAGTCCTACGACAAGATCAACTACCTGTACCTGGTCATGCCGGTCCGCATCTAGCAACCGCCCTATGACCATGTTCGCCCGCGATCTTTCCGTCGCGCACTACCGCAGCTTCGATAGCTATCGCCTTGCCCTGGACGAAGGCGTGACGATACTTGCGGGACCCAACGCGGCGGGAAAGACCAATCTCATAGAGGCGCTGCAGCTGCTGACGAGCGGCGCCTCGTTTAGGCATCCGACCGCCGCCGAGCTCGTCCATGACGGCGCGGACTCGTGCAAGGTTGAGCTGAGGCTCGAGGGCGACGGCCGCGTGCTTGATATGGGATTGAGCGCGGAGGACGGTAAGCGCTCGTTTAGCCGCAACGGCAAGAGATGCTCTGCCGCCGGTGTGCGCGGGGTCCTGCCGAGCGTGCTGTTTTGCCCCGACCATCTGGACATGGTTAAGCGAGGCGCCAGTGTGCGCCGTGCCGCCCTCGATGACTTTGGCATGCAACTGAGCGCACGCTATGCCGATCTTGCGAGCACCTATGGGCGCTGCGTGACCCAGCGTAACGCCTTGCTCAAGGAGGCCTGGTGCTGCCGCGAGATGCTCGGCGCGTGGAACGATTCGATTGCCCGCGCGGGCTCGGCCCTGCTCGTGCACCGGTTGGCCCTGCTCGACCGGCTGGCGGGCCATGTGCACACTGCCTACGGGCAAGTGGCGTCCGGCGAGGCCGCCAACGTGACCTATACGTCCACGCTGGGGGATTTGCCCCAGGTCGAGGATCGCGAAGAGCTGAAGGACTGGGCGTACGAGCGCATGCTGGCTGCCCTTGATGAGCACGCCGACGAGGAAATTCGCCGCGGCGTGACGTTGGTGGGACCGCATCGCGATGAGATTGAGTTTGCCGTGGCGGGTCGATCCGCCCGTTCATTTGCCAGCCAAGGTCAGCAGCGGACGTTGGTTTTGGCCTGGAAGGTGGCGGAGGTGGCCGTGGCTCGCGATGTCCTGGGCACCGCCCCACTGCTGCTTTTGGACGACGTGATGAGCGAGCTCGACGGCGAGCGTCGCGGCGCTTTTCTGCGGCTGATCGGCGATGATATCCAGACGGTCATAACCACGACCAACCTGGGGTATTTTACCGATGACCTGCTTGATCGAGCCAAGGTGGTGAGCATGGGTGAGACGTGCTAATTACGAGCGCGAGAGCGAAACGGTCGCCTTCAGTGGATTTTTAAACGCAGAGCGCCAGCGCATCCTGGCGGCCGCGACGCCTGAGCGCCGCGTGCAGATGGAGGCTGCAGAGGAATCTCGTGCGGTCTATCGCGCCTGGAATGCGGTGTGCTCGGGCACGCGCGAGGGGCGCCATGTGACGGGCCTGCGCTACCTGCCCGAGTCCAATGAGCTGCTGGTATATCTCGACTCGCCCTCGTGGACGCAGGAAATGACGCTGTTGCGCGAGATCATCCGCGCGCGCATGGA
This sequence comes from Collinsella sp., assembly GCA_036304065.1. Taxonomy (GTDB): domain Bacteria; phylum Actinomycetota; class Coriobacteriia; order Coriobacteriales; family Coriobacteriaceae; genus Collinsella. Next base: position 36,528 of record JAXIZI010000022.1, read on the forward strand.
GCGCGCCGGTGCGCATGTGGACGGCCTGGTGTTCAAAACCACCGCGCCCGGTCACACGCCGCCCGCCGCCAAGGAGCGCCTGCGTCCGGCGACGACCGAGCGCCCGCCGGCTCCGCACGCCGACCTAAGTGAGGCCGAGCGCACCGAGATTGAGCGCCAAGTGGCGCCCATCGAAGACCAAAAACTGCGCGAGGCCCTCGAGAATGCCATGAGAGCCAGTGCCGAGTGGGCCAAGGGCGTGCAAAGCAAAAAAGAGCCTTAAATCGCATCTGGTGGCCTTGTAGAGCCAAATACCCTCGTTCCCGAGGGTATTTTTTTACGATAAACTAGTAAGGCTGTACACATTTTCTTGACTGAAGGAGGACGTGTGGCAAACGAAAACGATTACGATGGCGGCGAGATTAAGATTCTCGAAGGTCTCGAGGCCGTTCGTAAGCGCCCGGGCATGTATATCGGCTCGACGAGCGCCAGCGGTCTGCATCACCTGGTGTGGGAGATCGTTGACAACTCCGTCGACGAGGCCATGGCCGGTTTCTGCACCGAGATCCAGGTGACGGTCCACGCCGACAACTCCATCACGGTCGTCGACAACGGGCGCGGCATCCCCGTCGACGAGCACCCTGTTAAAAAGATCCCGACGCTCGAGGTCGTCATGACGATCTTGCACGCCGGCGGTAAGTTCGATAACTCGGCCTATAAGGTCTCGGGCGGCCTGCACGGCGTTGGCATCTCCGTCGTCAACGCACTGTCCAAGCGCGTGGTCGTTCAGGTTCGTCGCGACGGCAACACCTACGAGATGGAGTTCTCGCGCGGCAAGACCGTCAAGAAGATGGAGGTCGTGGGCACCTCGGATTCGACGGGCACCACCGTCACCTTCTGGCCCGACGACGAGATCTTCGAGACTTGCATCTACGATTTCGATACGCTGCACAACCGTCTGCAGGAGACGGCGTTCCTCAATAAGAACCTCAAAATCGTGCTGACCGACGAGCGCGAGGCGACTCCCCACGTGGAGGAGTTTTGCTACGAGGGCGGCATCATCGACTTCGTCAAGTTCCTCAACGAGGGCAAGGACGTCCCCGAGGCCTTTAAGGAGCCCATCTACATCGAGGGCAAATCGGACCCGGACGCGCCTGTGACCAAGATGGGCGAGGTCGAGGTTTCTCTGCAGTGGAATAGCGGTTACGGCGAGAACGTCATGTCGTTTGCCAACGACATCTACACCCCCGAGGGTGGCATGCACCTTGAGGGCTTCCGCACCGCGCTCACCCGCGTGATCAACGATTACGCGCGCAAGCAGAACCTGCTCAAGGAAAAAGATGCCAACCTGACCGGCGACGATGTGCGCGAGGGCCTTTCGGCCGTTATCTCGGTCAAGCTGCCCGACCCGCAGTTTGAGGGCCAGACCAAGGCCAAGCTCGGCAGCTCCTACATGCGCGCGCTCACGCTCAAGATCGTGACCGACGGCCTTGCCGATTACCTCGAGGAGCACCCTAAGCCCGCTCGCGAGATCGTCAAGAAGGCGCAGCAGGCCTGCAAGGCGCGCAATGCCGCCCGCAAAGCGCGCGAGGCGACCCGCCGCAAGAGCCTGCTCGAGACAGCGTCCCTGCCCGGTAAGCTCGCTGACTGCTCGGTGCGCGATGCCGAGCTGACCGAGCTCTTCATCGTAGAGGGCGACTCGGCAGGCGGTTCGGCCAAGGACGGCCGTCGCCGAGACATCCAGGCGATTCTGCCCCTGCGCGGCAAGATTTTGAACGTCGAACGCGTTGGTGACCATCGCGCGTTCTCGAGTGACACCATCCAGTCGCTGATTACCGCGATCGGTTGCGGCGTCACGACGAGTGCCGGCGACGGCGGCGACTTTGATATCACCAAGGCGCGCTACCACAAGATCATCATCATGACCGATGCAGACGTCGACGGTGCGCATATCCGCATCCTGCTGCTGACGTTCTTCTACAAGTACATGCGTCCGCTGATCGATGCCGGCTACGTCTATGTTGCCTGCCCGCCCATCTTCGGCATTAAGGTGCGCAACAAGATCCACTACGTGTATCCCAACGGCCGCCAGCCCGAAGACGAGATCCTGCGCGACACCATCCAGAGTCTGGGCCTGAACCCCGACGATAACGACGAGGACGGCAAGGCCAAGGACGGCAAGATCACCAAGAAGCGCAAGGGCTATACCGTCCAGCGCTACAAGGGCCTGGGCGAGATGGACCCCAAGCAGCTTGCCTCGACGACGATGGACCCCAAGACCCGCATCCTGCAGCGTGTGTCGATCGAGGACGCCGTGGTGGCGGACCGCGCCGTGCGCGAGCTGATGGGTTCCGAGGTCGGCTATCGCCGCGAGTACATTGAAAAACATGCGCATGACGCGCGTTTCCTTGATGCTTAAGAGGAGGTAACGTGGCAGACGATATCAACAATAACGAGGGTATGGACGAGGCCGGCGATGCCGGTATGCCCGATGATCTGAAGCGCCTGCTTGCCCGTGCTGAGCAGGGCGAGGACGGCGATCCGGACGCCTATAACCCCGATGCCGATGATGATGAGGAAGAAGACGACGCCGAGCTCGAGGAGAGCTTTGGCGAAGTCGATCGCGGCGCCTCGGCCGGCGAGGATATCAACGGCGGCCAGCTCCAGATTTCGGAGTTCGGTCGCGAGATGAAGCAATCGTTCATCGAGTATTCGATGTCGGTTATCACAGCGCGCGCCCTGCCGGACGTGCGCGATGGCTTAAAGCCGGTGCACCGCCGCATTCTGTACGCGATGAACGAGAGCGGCATCTACCCCAACCGCCCGCACAAGAAGTCAGCTTGGACGGTCGGCGAAGTTATCGGTAAGTACCACCCGCACAGTGACTCTGCGGTCTACGAGGCCATGGTCCGCCTGGCGCAGTGGTTCTCCATGCGCACGCCGCTCATCGACGGTCACGGCAACTTCGGTAACATCGACGGCGACGGCGCCGCTGCCATGCGTTACACCGAGAGCCGCCTGGCAAAGCCCGCCATGGAACTGCTGCGTGACTTGCAGAAGGATACCGTCGACTGGCAGCCCAACTACGACGAATCGCTCGCCGAGCCCGTGGCGCTGCCTGCGCGCTTCCCCAACCTGCTGGTCAACGGCAGCCAGGGCATCGCCGTCGGCATGGCCACCAACATCGCTCCGCATAACCTCACCGAGGCGATCGAGGCCACCTGCTACCTGATCGACAACCCCGACGCCACCGTCGACGAGCTCATGCAGATCATGCCCGGTCCGGACTTCCCCACCGGCGCCATCATCATGGGCAGCGCCGGCATTAAGCAGAGCTACGAGACCGGCCGCGGCTCCATTACCGTGCGCGCCAAGGCACACGTTGAGTCCACCAAGACCGGTCGCAGCCGCCTGGTCTTCACCGAGATTCCCTACATGGTCAACAAGGGCACCCTGCAGGAGAAGATTGCCCAGCTCGTCAACGACAAGCGCATCGAGGGCATCTCGGATATGCGCGATGAGTCCAACCAGAAGGGCATCCGTCTGGTCATCGAGCTCAAGAAGGGCGTCATTCCGCAGGTCGTGCTCAACAACCTGTACAAGTACACCTCGCTGCAGACGACCTTTGGCGCCAACAACCTGGCGCTCGTCAACGGCGTGCCCAAATGCCTGAGTCTGCGCGAGATGCTGCAGCACTACATCGACCACCAGGTCGACGTCGTCACCCGCCGCACCCGCTTCGACCTTAAGAAAGCCCAGGCCCGCGCTCATATCCTCGAGGGTTACCTGATGGCCCTTGACCATATCGACGAGGTCATTAGCATCATCCGCTCCTCGCAGACCGACTCCGAGGCCAGCAGCCGCCTGATCGAGCGCTTTGGCTTTACGCCCGAGCAGACCACGGCCATCCTCGAGATGAAGCTGCGCCGCCTGACCGGCCTGGAGCGCGACAAGATCCAAGAAGAGTTGGACGGCCTGCGCCGCGCCATCGCCTACTACGAGGACCTGCTGGCGCATGAGGAGAAGATCCTGGGCGTCATCAAGGAGGAGATGCGCGAGATCTCCAAGAAGTTTGGCGACAAGCGCCGCACCGAGATCAGCCAGGTTGAGAAGGACCTGGATGTCGAGGACCTCATCGCCGACGAGGACATGGTCGTGACCATCACCCACACCGGCTACGTTAAGCGCATCCCGGTGGCTGCCTACCGCGCCCAGAAGCGCGGCGGCAAGGGCGTATCGGGCGTCAACCTCAAAGAGGACGATGTTATCGACGAGATGTTTATCGCGTCCACGCACGAGTACGTGCTGTTCTTCTCGAGCAAGGGCAAGGTCTATCGCCTGAAGGTGCACGAGCTGCCGGTGGGTACGCGCCAGGCGCGCGGTACCGCGATCGTCAACCTGCTGCCCTTTGAGGACGGCGAGAAGATCGCGAGCGTCATCAGCTGCCGTGAGTTCCCGGCCGACGAGTACCTGATGTTTGCCACTAAGAGCGGCATGGTCAAGAAGACCGTGATGAGTGCATATGACCGCAGCCGTCGCGACGGCTTGATCGCCATCAACCTGCGTGACGATGACGCGCTGCTGAACGTGCGCCGCGTGCGCGAGGGTGACAAGATCATCCTGGCCACCACCGCGGGCAAGGCGATCATGTTCTCCGAGGAGCAGGTGCGCGCTACCGGCCGCGATACCAGCGGCGTTCGCGGTATCGGCATGAAGGACGGTGTGAGCGTTCTGGGCATGGAAGTCACTAACGGCAACGGCGATCTGTTCGTCATCACCGAGCGCGGCTACGGCAAGCGCACGCCGGTTGCGGACTACCCGGAGCAGAATCGCGGCGGCCAGGGCGTCTACACCATCCAAATGACCGAGCGTAAGGGTAACCTCGCGGCCATGAAGACAGTGGGCCCGCAGCACGAGCTATTCATCGTGACGGAGGGCGCGACGGTCATTCGCGTCAAGACCGACGAGATCAGCCAGACCGGCCGCGCCACCCAGGGCGTCAAGATGATGACCGTCGACGACAACGACCGCATCTGCGCTGTCGCCCGTATGACGGCAGCCAAGGAAAAACCCGAAGGCGAGGGCGCCGAGGCCGCAGTCGACACCGAAGAGGCCCCAGTCGACCTGGGCGACGGCAATGATATGCCAGAGGATCTCCTAGACGAGTAAGAGGCCCTAGCTGGTAAAAATCATCAGACCCCATATATCGGCGGTCGGCGCACTGCGCGCCGACCGCTTTTTTGAAAACCTTGGGACCCCATGGTCGCTGGGCTGGCGAGATGGTTTTGGTTTGTCGCGAGTTCCGCACGCAAAGAAGGCCACTTAATGTGGCCTTCGTCTTGCGCAGGACTGTCCGAGCAGCAAACCAAAACCATCTCGCCAGCCCAGCGACCATCCCTCCCAAAGATTTTCAAAAAAGTTGTTGACGCGCGCGTAACGACTCGTCTAATATATCCCTTGCGCGATGGACCTGTAGCTCAGTTGGTTAGAGCGTCCGGCTGATAACCGGGAGGTCACAAGTTCGAATCTTGTCAGGTCCACCACTTTCTTTCGCAATAAACACCCCAGCGAGAGCCGAGTCGCCGCTGGGGTGTTTATTACTGTCTCCGTGGGGGTTTAGCTCAGCTGGGAGAGCGCGGGCTTTGCAAGCCTGAGGTCAGGGGTTCGATCCCCCTAACCTCCACCATGATGGACCTGTAGCTCAGTTGGTTAGAGCGTCCGGCTGATAACCGGGAGGTCACAAGTTCGAATCTTGTCAGGTCCACCATCAAAACTGTGAAGAGCCCTGGGGCATTGCCTCGGGGCTTTTTTCTTGTCTGCGATAAATCTCATTTTGGTTTTGTGTGCTGTGCGAAAGTTTGGGTAGTATAGCTATTCAATGCGGCGGACTGCCGCGTGTTAACCGCTACGTACCGGAGGTGTTCCATGGTTCGTGTCGACATAGAGACCATCGTCATGGCCGCCGGTCCCGTGCCATCGCTTATCGTGCTTCGCGAGCGCTGCAGCAAATCGGACTCGCCCGCGCCACTGCGTTCCCTTTCCATTCAGACTGGTTCGTTTGAAGCCGCTGCCATCAGCCGCGGCATCGATAGCGGCCGCGCCGAGCGCCCGATTACCCATGACCTGTTGCTCGATACTGTTGGCGCCCTGGGTGCCAAGCTCGAACGCATCGAAATCGTTCGCGCCGAGCCGCCCGTGTTTTACGCGACGGTTGTCGTGTTGGCCGATGGCAACGAGCATAAGATCGATGCGCGTCCCAGTGATGCCATTGCCCTTGCCGTGCGCAGCAATGCCCCCATGTTTGTGGAGGACGACATCATGAATCGCCTGGGCACCGTTTCTGCCCATGCCGAGGAAGTTGACGACGAGCGGGAGTTCGAGAAGTTCGACGAGTTCGTCCATACGCTCTCCCCCGATGACTTCTAAATGTGGGGCGGCCAGGCTGCGGAGCGTTCGCTGATGGCCGGCGGTATGTCGGCTGAGGCGGCGGCCATTGCGCGCGAGGCCCAGATGCGCTCGGAGGCTTCTGAGGCGGCTCGCATTGCCTATGTGACGCAGGCCCGCACGCTTCGCGAACGCCGCGGCTCGTTTATCAAGATGGTTGTCGTCTCCGCCCTTGTCGCGGCAATCTGCTCGCGCCTTCGTGGTACAGTTGGTGCGCTTGGGTTTTCGATCTCTACGGGCCTCGTGATCTGGGGCGTGGTCGATGCGGTCATGCTGACTAGTCAGATCAAGGTGCTCGACAAGCGCGCGATGGATATGATGCGCACCCGCGACGCTGCCGCTAAGATCGCCGCCGAGGCACAAGAACTGTAATGACGCCAGACTCGATGGGAAGGTCTAAAGATGGCACAGGATATGCAGGATGCCGGTAACGTCTCCGCCGAGCTCGACGCCATGGTGTGCGATCTGATCGGCGCGTTCTTGGACGACCTTGCCGCCGGCGAAAACCCCGGCGTGGTCGTGGCAATTGAGGACGCCGCTTCCAACCGTTATCTGGCGGCGCTCGATGAGGATGGCGAAGAGGCGTGCCTCGAGGCGGCCACCAACTTTATCTCCGAGCACAAGATGGGTCTTAAGGACGAGGGCCTGGGCCGTATCGCTCGCTATGCCATCGGCTACACCGGCTGCGTCGAGATTGACGGCGGCTATCACGATGCTCTGCTCGTGAGCTTCTTCGAGACGACGCTCGAGAGCGGTTTTTCGGCATATGTGCTGTATGAGGGCATGGGCGCCGGCGATAGTTTTATGTGGAGCGACCCTGAACCTGCAGGTGAGGAAACCCCTCTCATCTAAAATCGCTAAAATAAACGAGTTTTCGGTAAAAGGCTCAATATTCCCGCCGAGCGTTGTATTGCTAGGCGGGTCGCATACGCGTGCCGTTTGTGTATAGATAGAAGATAGGGGAACTACATGCGCGTAGACAATCTGAGAAACATCGCCATCATCGCCCACGTCGACCACGGCAAGACGACGATGGTCGATAAGCTCCTGCGTGCCACGGACGCCTTCCGTGCCAACCAGCAGGTCGAGGACCGCGTCCTGGATTCCAACGACCAGGAGCGCGAGCGCGGCATTACGATTCTCGCCAAGAACATCTCTATCGAGTACAAGGACGTCAAGATCAACGTCATCGACACCCCGGGCCACGCCGACTTCGGCGGCGAGGTCGAGCGCGTGCTGCGTATGGCCGACGGCGCCCTGCTGCTGGTCGACGCCTTTGAGGGCCCCATGCCCCAGACCCGCTTCGTGCTGCGCCACGCTATCGACACCGGCCTTAAGATCATGATCGTCATCAACAAGATCGACCGTCCGGGCGCCAACCCCGAGAAGGCCTACAACGACTGCCTGGACCTCATGGCCGACCTGGGTGCCACCGACGACCAGCTTGAGTTCGCCATGGAGCACGTGGTCTACGCCAGCGCCATGAATGGCTTTGCCCGCCTTGATCCCAACGACGGCAACATGGACATGTACCCGCTGCTCGACATGATCATCGACGACATGCCCGCCCCCGAGGTTGACGAGAACGCCCCGCTGGCCATGCAGTGCGTGACCATCGACCACTCCAACTTCGTTGGCCGCATCGGCATCGGCCGCGTGTACTCCGGTACCATCCACCAGGGCGACCAGATCCTGGTTGTGAAGAACGACGGCTCCAGCGCCACCGCTACCGTCAAGCAGCTCTTTACCTTCGACTATCTGGGCCGTACCGAGTGCCAGGAAGTCGGCGCCGGCGACATCGCTGCCGTCGTGGGCATTGACCGCACCGATATCGGCGATGTCTACACCGACCCCGAGAACCCCGTCGAGCTCGAGCCCATTGAGATCGACCCGCCGACTCTGTCCATCGTCTTTGAGGCTTCGACCTCCCCGCTCGTCGGTCGCGACGGCGACATCGTGGGCGCCCGTCAGCTCAAGGAGCGCCTGTTCAACGAGGCCGAGAACAACGTGACCATGAAGATCGAGGAGCTCGAGGACAAGAGCGGCGTCGAGGTCTCGGGCCGCGGCATTCTGCACCTGTCCGTTCTGATGGAGTCCATGCGCCGCGAGGGCTTTGAGTTCCAGGTCGGCCGTCCCCGCGTTCTGTTTAAGAAGGACGAGAACGGCAACAAGATGGAGCCCGTCGAGCAGGCTGTCGTCGAGTGCCCGGACGAGTACTCGGGCAAGGTCGTTGAGGTCTTCGGCACCTCCGGCGGTATCATGACGAGCATGGACACCTCGGGCATCGTGACGCACCTTGAGTTTAAGATCCCGACGCGCGGCATTATGGGTCTCAAGAACCGCATCATGAACGTTACCCACGGCGAGGGCGTGTTCTACCACACCTTCCTGGAGTATGGTCCTTACGCCGGTGAGATCGGCAACCGTCAGAACGGCGCCATGATCTCCATGACTACCGAGAAGGCCGTTGCCTACGCTCTGGGCACGCTGCAGGAGCGCGGTCAGCTGTTCGTTGAGCCGGGCACCGAGTGCTATGAGGGCATGATCGTGGGCGAGCGCAGCAAGGCCGGCGACATGGTCGTCAACATCGCCCGTACCAAGAACCTGGGCAACCAGCGTTCCTCGACCTCCGATATCTCCGTCCAGCTGGTGCCGCCCCGCACCTTCTCGCTGGAGGAGGCGCTGGAGTATATCGCCGACGACGAGCTGGTCGAGATTACTCCCAAGAACATTCGTCTGCGCAAGCGTCTGCTCAACGCCACCGACCGCAAGAAGGCCGCCGTCCGCGCCGGTCAGGTCAACAAATAAGCGCTGGTCTTTATAGCGTCTAACAAGAAAGGGCGTCGACCGTGATGGTCGGCGCCCTTTTTGTGCACAGGGACTGAGCTGGTCTGCATCACCACAAAGGTGCCTGGCCCCTTTATGGTGGTTGGCGGCTAAGCGGTGGGGAGTTCTGGCGTGTTAGCCGGCTGCTGCGGCTTAAGGTGGGCGTTGCGCCAGATGATTTGGATGATGTAGCCGAGCATAAAGACAAAGGCCACGCCGCTGATGAAATCGCCTACGAGGGGGATTGCCGTAAGCGCGCCCGCGGCGATGCCGCCCACGGCCGCCATGGCGTAGCGGTTCTGACTATGTCCGACCATGCGGGCGATCGCACATCCCGCAAAGGCACTCGACACCAACGCAATGCCGATAACGCCGCACAAGAGTGTTCCGGCAAGCGACAGACCAGCGATAGAGATAATCAGCAGTAGGACGGCGGGGGCGATAGCAATCGTACCCAGAAGACCGCTCACCCACAGGGGTGTGGAGTGCTGGCGGAGCATGCCGGCGGCGCTGGCGGTCGCACGCGGGAAGACGAGCTCGAGTAGCAGGGCGACAAAGCAGGTGGAAAGCGCCGCGGCGACGATACCGCCGATGACATCGTTAACGGTGGAAGTATCTTCGTTCTCGGTACGGTCGATCTTGAGCGCACCGACCTCGGTTCCCGCGGCACGCTCGGGGTCCTCGGAGACGTGAGCGTTCACGGTGCCGGTGATGCGGGCGTTCTTGCCCAGGATGAGCTTGTCGGCCCAAACCTCGACATCGCCCTCGACGGTGCCATCGATGGTCACCGTATCGCCCGCGAGCGCTGCCGACTTGGTGGAGCCTCGCAGGGCAACCGTCTCGCCTATCGCGTAGAAACAGTTGGCGGTGCTGTCGGAATTGAGCACGACATGCTGGCCAGCGACGGTCACGCTGCCATCAACCGTGGTCTTGGCAATGTCGATGGTGCGTGCCGCCAGACGGACGGCGCCGCCCACTGTGCAGTCACGGATCGAGAGGGTATCGCCCGCGGCGATGATATCGCGGTCGATGGACACATCATCCAAGTTGAGGGCCTGACCTGCCCAGTACAGGTCACCTTCGACGCCGGACGGATTGGCGTCATTGTCGGTCGCAAGTACGTTTCCTGCGGTGTCCGTGCCGGCGAACGACGCCGTGGGAAGCACGGTGATCGCCAGCGCGATGAGCGCGAATAGGATGGTGATGCGGCCCCATGCTTTACGGCGCTGGGTCAACGGGAGTTGATTGCAGGGCATAGTGAATCCTTCGTTAGATACTCGGCATATACCTAACAGGGTACCCAACGCGTGGGCGCTCTAAAAGAACCTCTCGGTTGCATTTCGAAGGATGAGCCCGCGCTACCTACTTTTTGCGATGCAAAAAGCGCGCGATGTCTTCTTCGGTGGGGCTTTTGATGTCAAAGCGCAGCGAGAGCCAGCGCAGACCCATGGTCACGACAACGCATACGATCAGCGCGGCGACATTGCTCATGATGCCGCTCATAACGAGACACACGTAGCTTGTCGATCCGGCGATGGCCGCGATGGCATAAAAGTTAGTGCGTTGGAAAATGCCCGGAACCACGCCCATAAAGCCGTCGCGCAGCATGCCGCCACCTACTGCGGTGAAGAAGCCCATCATGATGCAAACGACGGGCGCAAAACCGTAGACCAGTGCCTTGTCTGCGCCGGTTGCCGCATAGATGCCGACCGAGATGATGTCGAGCAAGGGGATGAGTTTTTCGGGCTTGTCGACGATTGCCGGGAAAATGTAGATGATGGCTGCCGTGGCGATGGAGAGCGGCAGCGCCATTGGCTGGTTGAGGATGTAGACGTTGCCCACCTGCAGCGTCATGTCGCGCAAGAGACCGCCGCCCAGACCGCAGACCACCGCGAGCGCGACCGCGCCCACCAGGTCGAGCTTGTGCTCGCGCGCAACCAACACACCCGAGATCGATGCAGCGACAACAGCGAACATCTCGAGCCAAAACGGAATAGCGACCATGGCATCCGAGGCATGTGAGGTAATGGTTATGGCGGCGACGACGGGCAAGATGGGGTCCTTTGGGTTGTGGGTTTAGACAATGCCCGTACATAGTACATGGTTGGCGGGCGTGGCGACCCTATTGCTCGGTAAACGGTCGGGACCGGGTATGGTCATAGGTTCCATGTTTGGGGATCCGGGTTGATGCCGAACGCGATGGGGGCGTGGCTGAATAGGAGGGATGTCCAAATTTTGAGTGGAGCTCAAAATTTATCCGGTCGGCTTGCGCCGACCGCGCTGCGCTAAAAACGCGCCACTGGCGCGTTTTCTTTACGCTTTGCGCCCTGGCGGGTTCGAATCCCTCCTCCTCCGCCGTATCTGTTTGTAAGGGACTCAAAAGAAAAAAGCTCCCGTTGCTGGGAGCTTTCTCAACCAAAATGGCGGAGGAGGAGGGATTCGAACCCTCGTGACCTTATACAGGCCAAACGGTTTTCGAGACCGCCGCATTCAACCACTCTGCCACCCCTCCGCGTGGGGTAAAAACAAAGCAGGCTCAAAGGCCTGCTTTGGAATTAACTGGCGGAGAGTCAGGGATTTGAACCCTGGAGACGCTTTTGACGCCTACACGATTTCCAATCGTGCTCCTTCGGCCACTCGGACAACTCTCCGTTAAATGCGAAAGTCAGTATACACGAGGAATCGCAAAGTGCAAACAGAAAAGTTGGCATTTTTTAAAACGCTCGGCCGCGCTTGGCGTTGCAGCGGGGTTTGAGGTGCCAAAAAACGGCTTCCGACCAGCGTGGTTGATCAACTCAATTGTTCAAAAGGGGTATTCATAAGCGACTTGGCAATGAATATAAAAATCTTTGGGTGGTGTTGTGGACCACTGGTATGCATTTTGCGACCACAGCCTTGTGCCCGTTGACCTGTGGCTTGGCTCAGCTTGTCCCCGCGGCACCGTATCCTGTCCACAGATTCGTCAAGCTCTTGGTCAGCATTTGGTTGGAATACGCATGAAGAGCCATGTAAGCATGGACATATGTGGAGGTCATGAGGTTGTAGCTGCTTATTCTTGCAGCCTGGGAGGTTGAAAGATATTATTACCAAGTCTTTTCCTGCTTCAGGCGCACCTTCACGACCTGAAGCCACATTTGCCCAGAGGAGGTGACAATATGAAGGCTTATGAACTGCTGTTCTTTGTTGACCCGTCGCTCGACCCCGAGACTCGTCTCGCTGTTATGAAGCGTATCGATACCACGATCGCTGAGGGCGCTGGCAAGGTCGACTCCGTTGACGAGTGGGGCAAGCGCAAGCTCGCCTACGAGATCAACGACCTCACCGATGGTGACTACACCCTCATCAACTTCCACGCAGATCCTACCCAGATCGCCGAGCTTGATCGCGTCCTGCGCATCACCGACGCTGTGGTCCGCCACATGATCGTCCGTCGCGACGACCAGGAGTAAGACTGTCGTTTTGGACTGGGCTTGTGCCCCAAGAGGAAGTAGTGAGTTATGAGCATCAATCGAGTGAACATCACCGGTAACCTCACCCGCGATCCCGAGCTGCGCGCCACCGCCGGCGGAACCCAGGTTCTGTCCTTTGGCGTTGCCGTGAACGATCGTCGCCGCAACGCGCAGACTGGCGAGTGGGAGGACTATCCCAACTTTGTCGACTGCACCATGTTCGGCACCCGCGCCGAGGCCGTGAGCCGTTTCCTGACAAAGGGAAACAAGGTCGCGATCGAGGGCAAGCTGCGCTACAGCTCTTGGGAGCGCGACGGCCAGCGCCGGAGCAAGCTTGAGGTCATCGTCGATGAGATCGAGTTTATGAGCTCCCGTGGTGGCCAGGGTGGCTACGATCAGGGCGGTTACGCCCCCGCAGCTCCCGCGCCCGCAGCACGTCCTGCCGCGCCGGTGGCTACGCCGCCCGCGGTCGACGTCTACGATGAGGACATCCCGTTCTAAGGGTTGTTCACCTATTTTTGAGTGAGAGGCGGCTTCGGTTCGCCGAAGTTGCCAAATGAAAGGTATTTTGACATGGCTAATGATTTTTCTGCACGTCAGCCGCGTCGTAAGTACTGCCAGTTCTGCAAGGAGAACACTGAGTTCATCGACTATAAGGACACTCAGCTTCTCCGTAAGTACATGACCGACCGTGGCAAGATCAAGCCCCGTCGCGTCACTGGCGCTTGCACGCAGCATCAGCATGACATCGCCAACGCCATCAAGCGCGCCCGCGAGATGGCTCTCCTGCCGTACACCGTCCCCGTGGTTTCCTCTCGTGGCAACCGCGACCGCGGCTAAGAAGGGAGACGCATCATGAAGGTTATTCTTCTCGATGAGATCAAGGGCAAGGGCGGCGAGGGTGACGTCGTAGAGGTCGCTCAGGGTTACGCTGAGAACTTCCTGTTCCCCAAGAAGCTCGCTGTTGCCGCCACCAAGGGCAACCTCAAGCAGCTTGACGAGCGTCGCAACAACATCGCCAAGCGCGAGGCCGTCCGTCTGGCTACCGCCAACGAGACCAAGGCTGCCTTCGAGGGCAAGACGGTCACCGTTGACGTCAAGGTCGGCGACGAGGGCATCCTCTTTGGCTCCGTTACCGCCGCTATGGTCGCTGACGCCATCAAGGCTCAGCTCGGTATGGACATCGACCGCAAGCGCGTCGAGCTCGGTAAGCCCATCAAGGTTGCCGGTGCCCACACCGTTGCCATCTCGCTGTACCGCGAGATCAAGGCCGAGGTTGTCGTTCTCGTCGGCGTTACCGCCGAGGAGCTCGCTGCCGAGGCTGAGGTCGAGGAGGCCGCTGAGGTCACCGAGGCCGAGACCGCCGAGGTCGAGACTGAGGCTGCTGCCGAGTAGCATTTGCTGCAACGCAACAATCTTGTTCTAAGAAGGGCGCTCTGGGAAACCAGGGCGCCCTTTTGTTTTTTGCGCTGAGTGAGTGTCATGGTGAACGTTGCGTCGAAGTCCTATATACAGGACCGTTCATCCGTTTGGTTCGGTGATGATTGGCGGCGCGCGGCGCGTTTTGGGACCGTGGCTGATACTATGGATGCTCGCAAGCGATATGAATGAGGATGCTCATGGCATATGACGATAGGGAGACGGGGCTGACGGTCGAGGACCGCGGCTCAAAGTTGGGTCTTCCCCAAAACCAAGATGCAGAGGCCAATGTACTGGCCGCTATGCTGCTATCGCCCGAGGTGGTCGAAGAGGCCCAGGTCGAGCTGCAGCCCGATGATTTCTACCGGCCCATTCATAAGACCATCTACACCGCGATGGTCGATATGTACAACAGCCGCATTCCCATCGACTCCATCTCGCTGATCGATTACCTGCGAAGCATCAACAAGCTCGATGCCGTGGGCGGCGAGGCCTACATTTTGGAGCTGATGGGTCAGACTCTGTCGCTCGTGAACTGGCAGCACCATGCCGCCATCGTTCGTCGCGATTCGATGCTGCGCGAGCTGATCGGCGCCACCAACGAGATCAACGCGCTGGCATATAACGCCCCCACCGACACCAAAGAGGTCGTGGAGCTGGCCGAGAGCAAACTGCTCAAGGTCACGGCACGCGAGGTCAAGTCGAGCTACAAGACGCTGACCGAGTTTATGGTTGAGGCCTATAACGAGGCCGAGGAAGTGTGTCAGGCCGGTGGTCAGGCTGCGGGCGTGCCCACGGGCTTCCCGTCACTCGACCGCATGCTCATGGGCTTCCGCGAGGGCCAGCTCATCATTATCGGCGCCCGCCCTGCTGTGGGTAAGACGTCGTTCGCCCTGAATCTGGCGCTCAACGCTGCCGCTGCCGGTTATACCGTCGGCTTCTTCTCGCTGGAGATGTCGGGCAAAGAAATTGCCCAGCGTCTGATTTGCGCCTACGCCATGATCTCGATCAGTGACTTCCGCATGGGCCGCATTAGCCCCGAGCAGTGGGCCAATATCAACGAGGCCACGCAGACCTTGTCCAAGCTCGATATTCTGATTGACGATACGCCCGGCACCACAGTGACCGAGATTCGCGCCAAGAGCCGCCGCATGCTCCATAACAAGGAGAAGGCAATCATCATCCTGGACTACCTGCAGCTGGTGAGTCCTCCGCCGGGACGCCGCTCCGAGAGCCGTACCGTCGAGGTTTCGGAGATGTCGCGTGGTCTGAAGATCATGGCCAAGGAGCTCAAGATCCCGCTCATCGCGCTGTCGCAGCTCTCGCGTCAGGTCGAATCCCGTACCGGCAAGCGCCCGCAGCTTTCCGACCTTCGTGAATCGGGCTCCATCGAGCAGGACGCCGATATTGTTATGTTCTTGGACCGCTCCGCCGACGAGGCCGAGGCCTCGCGCGACGATCGACCCGACGAGGGCGTTACGCGTATCGTCGTGGCCAAGAACCGTTCGGGCCCGATCGGCGACGTCGACCTGATGTTCCTGCCGGCATCCACCAAGTTCTATGAGCTTGATGGGGCACATGCCGAGGAGTAGGACAGGCGCCCGTTGCACGGGTATACTGGGAATGTTTTGTGCTTCTGCGTGCCGGCGTGGCGCGTAGACAGTCCATGAATGTAAGGAGTAAACATGCCGTCAACCGTTTTGGTCGGTGCCCAGTGGGGCGATGAGGGCAAGGGTAAGATTTGCGATCTGGTCGCCGGCGACTTCGATGCCGTCGTGCGCTATTCGGGCGGCAACAACGCCGGTCACACCATCGTCGTCAACGGCAAGAAGTACGGCCTGCACCAGGTGCCCTCCGGCATCATGTATTCCGACCACGTGTCGGTGATCGGTAACGGCTGCGTCGTCAACCCCAAGGTTGTCCTTGAGGAGATCGACATGTTCGAGGCCGACGGCATCACCACCAAGAACCTCAAGATTAGCGGCAACGCGCATGTCATCATGCCGTACCACATCGATCTGGATGGCGCCTTTGAGCAGAAGCTCGGCAAGAAGAACATCGGTACCACCAAGCGTGGCATCGGTCCGTGCTATCAGGACAAGATGGCCCGCATTGGCCTGCGCATGCAGGACATGCTGGACGAGGCGCTGTTCCGCGACAAGCTGGAGACCGCTCTCGCCCGCGTGAACCCCGAGCTCGAGCTCATCTACAACCTGCCCACCTACACCGTGGACCAGATTTGCGACGAGTACCTGCCGATGGCCGAGCGCCTGCGCCCCTACATCACCGAGACGAGCCTGCTGCTCAACAACATGATCGATGAGGGCAAGGACCTACTGTTTGAGGGCGCCCAGGCGACGCTGCTCGACATCGACCACGGCACCTATCCGTACGTGACGTCTTCCAATTGCACCGCCGGCGGCGCCATCACCGGCTCCGGCGTGGGCATGAAGAACGTCGACCGCGTGCTGGGCGTCATGAAGGCCTATATCACCCGCGTCGGTTCGGGCCCCATGCCCACCGAGCTTTCCTATGAGTCCGAGGCCGGCCACACGCTGACCGAGGAGGGCTATGAGTACGGCGTGACCACCGGTCGCCGTCGTCGTTGCGGCTGGTTTGACGGCCCTATCGCCAACTATGCCTCGCGCGTCAACGGCCTCACCGACATCGCCGTGACCAAGCTCGACGTGCTTTCGGCCTTCGACACCATCAAGGTGTGCGTGGCCTACGACGTCGATGGCGAGCGCTACACCAGCGTGCCCGAGCATCAGGTGCGCTTTGAGCATGCCAAGCCCATCTACGAGGAGCTCCCTGGCTGGAAGTGCGACATCACCGGTTGCTGCAGCTTTGAGGAGCTGCCGCAGGAGGCTCAGGACTACGTGGCGTTTATCGAGGATCTGGCACACACCCGCGTGACGTTCATTGGCGTTGGCGCTGGTCGCGAGCAGATCATCAACCGATTCTGGAAGTAATCGGGACTATTTGGTTATTGCGATATACCCCTTTGCAGCCCGGACGGGCGGCCGAGGGGTATATTTGCTTGCAAAGGGCTCGCGCGGAGCGGGCCGTTCATCCATAGAGGAGGCACCCTTGAAGGCGGACACTCAAACCATCGACATCCTGTTGTTGGGCAGCGGCGGCCGCGAGCATGCTTTGGCAGCCAAGCTCGCAGCATCACCGCGCGCCGGCAAGCTCTACATTGCGCCGGGCAACGGCGGCACCGCGAGCTGCGGCGAGAACGTTGTTCTCGACGACTGCGATCCTGCGGCCGTGGCGGCGTTTGCGCAGAGCCACGGATGCGGACTTGTGGTAATTGGCCCCGAGGCTCCGCTCGTGGCGGGCGTGGCCGACGCCGTGCGCGCGGCGGGTATTCCCTGCTTTGGCCCGGGTGCCGAGGGCGCCCAGATGGAGGGCTCCAAGCTGTTCTCCAAGCAGCTCATGGAGCGCGCCGGTATCCCTACGGCGGCCTACGGCTCGTTTACCGACGAGGCTTCGGCTCTTGCCTACGTGCGCGAGCAGGGCGCCCCGCTGGTCGTCAAGGCCGACGGCCTTGCCGCGGGCAAGGGCGTTATCGTGGCAACCGAGCTTGCGCAGGCCGAGGAGGCCGTGCGCGAGTGTTTTGGCGGCACCTTTGGCGATGCCGGCAACACCGTGGTTATCGAGGAGATGCTCGTTGGCCCCGAGTGCTCGCTGCTGGCCTTTACCGACGGCAAGACCGTTCGCCCCATGGCCACCTCGCAGGACCACAAGCGCGCGCTCGAGGGCGACAAGGGCCCCAACACCGGTGGCATGGGTGTCTACAGCCCGGTGCCCATCGTGACTGACGAGGAGCACGCCACGATGGTGAAGGTCATGGAGCAGACCGTGGCCGAGCTCGCTGTCGAGGGTATCGACTACCGCGGCTGCCTGTACGGCGGCTTTATGCTCACGCCTGCCGGCCCCAAGGTGCTGGAGTTCAATGCCCGCTTTGGCGACCCCGAGACGCAGGTCGTGCTGCCGCGCCTTAAGAACGACCTGGTCGAGGTCATGCTGGCTTGTGCCAACTGCGAGCTCGATCAGATTGAGCTCGACTGGCGTGACGAGTGGGCCGTGGCCGTTGTCCTGACGAGCGCGGGCTATCCCGGCAGCTACGAGAAGGGCAAGGTCATCACCGGTATCGCCGATGCCGAGGCCATGGAGAACGTGACCGTGTACCACGCGGGCACCGCCGTGGTGGACGGCCAGCTCGTGACCAATGGTGGCCGCGTGCTTGCCGTGACCGCTCTGGGCGACACGTTCGAGAACGCTCGCAACCTTGCCTACGAGGCCTGCGAGAAGATTGATTTTGAGGGCAAGACCCTGCGTCACGACATCGGCCTGCGCGCGCTGCGCGGCCGCGACGCCTGGGATGCCTAAAATCCGAGAGGAATGAGACGGATGGACGAGAAGAACGAAGAGCTCGTGGACGCGCAGATCGTCGAAGAGGACAGCCGCATGTATGGGCACGCCGAGGGCGAGCCTGGTGGCGAGGTCGCTGACGAGCCGGCACTGGTGCTGGGCGACGACGACCCGCACGATGCCGAGCTGCACGAGAAGATTCTTTCGGAGGAGTGCGCCTGGAAGGGCAAGATTCTCGACGTCCACCGTCTTGAGGTTGAGCTGCCCAACGGTCACCGCAGCGCCCGCGATATCGTTCGCCATCCGGGTGCGGCGGCCGTTGTGGCACTGACCGAGAGCGGCAAGATCGTACTGGTGCGTCAGTACCGCACCGCCATCGACCGCGTGACGGTCGAGATTCCTGCCGGCAAGCTCGACCCGGGCGAGGACCCGCTCGATTGCGCCAAGCGCGAACTGCATGAGGAGACGGGCTTTAAGGCTGGTCGTATTCGCTTTTTGACGTCGATTGTCACGTCCTGCGGTTTTTGCGATGAGATCATCCACATCTACTTGGCTACCAAGCTCGAGTTTGATGCGCCCAACCCCGATGATGACGAGTTTGTCAACGTGGACCTGGTGCCGCTGCACGAGCTGATCGACGCCGTGCTCGACGGCAAGATCGAAGACGCCAAGACCGTCGTAGGCGCGCTTGCCTGCGACAGCATCGCACACCGACTAGGCGGAACTGAGCTTTAAAAGCGAGGGCGACCCTGGGGCAAACACTACTGATTATTTTGTCCCAGGGTCTTACGTTATTGTTTTATCTCCGAGGACTGCATGTTTAAGAGGTTTCTTTCTTACTACGAGCCCCAGATGGGGCTTTTTGTTGCTGATACTGTTTGTGCTCTGGTGCTTGCCGCCATTGACCTGGCGTTCCCCATTATCCTGCGCAATTTGACCGGTGGGCTATTTGCTCAGGGTCAGGCTGCCATTATGCAGGCGCTCGGCATGATCGCGGTGGGCTTGGTGCTGATGTATGCCGTCCGCTGCGCCTGCCGCTACTTTGTGAGCTATTGGGGTCACGTGATGGGCGCGCGCATGGAGTCCAAGATGCGCGAGGACCTGTTCGACCAGTATGAGCGCTTTAGCTTTGCGTACTTCGACCGCAACAGCTCGGGTGACATGATGAGCCGCGTGGTCAACGACCTGTTCGATATCTGCGAGGCGGCGCATCACGTGCCCGAGTGGATCATCATCTGCGGCATCGAGATTATCGGCTCGTTTGTGATTCTCTTTACCATTGCCCCGGTGCTGGCGCTCGCCATGGCCGTGGTGACGGCGGCGTTTGCGGTCATCATGTTTTGGCAGAACATGCGCATGCGCGAGGTCTTTAGCGACAACCGCAAAAAAATCAGCGGCATCAATGCGCAGCTGCAGGATTCGCTGGCGGGCATGCGTGTGGTCAAGAGCTTTGCCAATGAGGAGACCGAACGCTTCAAGTTCCGCGCCTCAAACAATCGCTATCTTTCGTCCAAGGAGAACATGTATCACGCCATGGGCGTCTATACCGCGACGTATGGCCTGCTCTCGGGTGTGCTCTATGTGATCGTGGTGCTGCTGGGCGGCTGGCTGGTCGCCCAGGGACAGCTGCAGGCGGTCGATATGGCGACCTTTGCACTCTATATTTCGCTGTTCTGCACGCCGCTCGAGACGCTCGTCAATTCGGCCGAAGCGTATCAGAAGGCTATCGCCGGCTTTAAACGTATGGACGAGGTGCTCTCGACCGCGCCGGATATCCAGGACAAGCCGGGCGCTACGGATCTGCAGGTGACTGCCGGCGCCGTGGAGTATCACGACGTGTGCTTTAACTACGAGGATGTCGAGCTGGGCGAGGGCTATGCCGACGAGCGTCCCGTTATCGACCATATGAATCTGTCCATCAAGCCCGGGCAGACCATCGCGCTGGTTGGCCCTTCGGGCGGTGGCAAGTCCACGACCTGTTCGCTGCTGCCGCGCTTTTATGACGTGGCTGCCGGATCCATTAGCATCGACGGCCAGGACGTGCGCGATGTGACGCAGCAGAGCCTGCGCCGCGCCATCGGCCTGGTGCAGCAGGATGTCTATCTATTTGACGGTACGATTGGCGAGAACATCGCCTACGGCAAGCCGGGCGCCACGGCAGAAGAGATCGCCGAGGCCGCCCGTCGCGCCAACATCGATGCCTTTATCGAGTCGCTTCCGCAGGGCTACGACACCGTGGTGGGCGAGCGCGGCAGCCGTCTTTCGGGCGGACAGAAGCAGCGCGTTGCCATCGCGCGCGTATTTCTCAAGAACCCCAAGATCCTGATTTTGGACGAGGCGACGAGTGCTTTGGATAACGAGAGCGAGGAGGCGGTGCAGGAGTCACTCGAAGAGCTGGCACGCGGCCGCACCACGATTATTATCGCCCACCGTCTTTCGACCATTAAGCATGCCGATGAGATTGCGACCGTTGAGCATGGTCGCGTTGTGGAGCGTGGCACGCACGAGGAGCTTCTCGCCCGTGGCGGCACCTATGCCCGTTACTATCGAATGCAGTTCGAAGGTGCGCGTGCGCACGAGCTCGACTGATTGATATGACAGGAAGTTTATGGCTGACAAGAACCCTTTGACTCCGGAAGAAGTGACGGAGTTATTCTCCGAAATCGATGCATCCGGCGTCTTGGATCCCACGCTCGCCAAAAAGCGTACCGAGCGCATGCGTGAGAAGGAGGCTGCGGCCAAGCGCGGTGACAAAGCGGCGCTAGCGCAGCTGCGCAGCGAGGACCGCGCGAGCCAGGCAAAACATATCGACCCGCTGTCCGAGGACGATCCTTCGGGCTCGCAGGTGAGCCATACCATTACGAAGACCGCGATGGCCGTGGTCATCGGTTTTTTGGTGCTGATCGTGGGCATGCAGATTGGCTACGGCGTGATGCGTCGTCTGAACACCGCCAACCTGTCCGAGAGCGTTTCGGTCGATACCGTTTCGACCGCGCTCAAGGGTGGACTTGAATGGGGCAACGGCTTTACGCAGTTCCCGCTCGACTTCACCGTCGATGAAGCCGATGAACGCACGGGCACGGTCGAGGTGACGGTGTTGGACACATCGTCTGCCAACGAGCTCGAGCTGCTGTCCAACGGGCAGATTCAGGCCGCGGCGCTTGCGACCAACGCGTTGCTCAACGATAAGATCGACCGCGTGGTGTATAACGTTCACGCCTATATCGACGAGGATAGCAACATTCAGCACGATTCCTTCTTTGGCATGTTCCCCGCGCGCGGCCACCAGAGCGCCATTTTGACGTTCGTGTGGACCAAGAGCTCATCCAACGCCACGAGTATCGACTGGAAGATGCGCATCGTGAGTATGGATGACACCATCGCCGAGCGCATTCAGAAGCAGGTGAACTCGGTGTCGTCGTTGATTGAGGACCCGGTGGTGAGCCAGACCAAGATTGACGAGGAAAAAGCCGAGCGCGATCTGGAGCATCGTCTGCATGGCCGCGAGATTTTCCGTGGCGGCAAGCCCGATCGCACACCGTCCGAACTGCTGGAGCAGGACAAGAAAAAATAAGACGCCATCATCCCGCGTGAGCCACAAGCCCCGCGGGATGATTTTTCTGGGACGGGGATTAAAAAACATTATGCATAGAAAGTCATAATTATCATTTCGTAAACATTTCGATGAAATTAACGCCATGAGGCATGCTTGCGGTTACAATACCGCGAGGCCTAACTACACACCTTTAAGCCGGTCCTGTGAGACCGGGAAGGAGAATTATGGCGAACAACCATACCGCGGGCGCTGCCGCCCGCACCTTCGCGCCCAGCGAGCTTTGCCAGCGTATGCTGGCCAAAACCAGCAAGGGCACCTGCGGTCCCTGCATCCTGTATCTTGAGGATGGGACCATTTTTTATGGACGTGCATGCGGCGCCGAGGGCACCGCGACCGGCGAAGTTTGCTTCAACACCTCGCTCGAGGGCTACTTTGAGGTCATGACCGACCCGAGTTATGCCGGCCAAATCGTAACCATGACCTATCCGCAGATCGGCAACTACGGTATCGACGAGACCGACGTCCAGTCGGCCTTCCCCGGCGACGCCGTGTGCCCTGCGAGCGCTCCGGCCATGCGCGGCATGATCGTTCGCGACATGTGCGCCACGCCTTCTAACTGGCGCTCGGCCGTGAGCGTGCCGGAGTACCTGCGCGCTCACGGCATCGTCGCTATCGAGGGTGTCGACACTCGCGCCCTGGTGCGCCACCTGCGCGACAATGGTTCCAAGATGGGCATTATTTCGACCGAGATCTTCGACGTCGACGAGCTTGCCGAGCGTCTGGCCGCAGCGCCCACGCTGGTAGGCGAGAACCTGGTCAAGACCGTAAGTTGCCCCGTACCTCACGAGTTTGTGGCCGCCGACCTGCCTGCCACGCATGACTTTGCGCTTACGGCTGCCGCTCCTGCCCGTCACAAAGTGGTCGCCTACGACTGCGGTGTGAAGCGCGGCATTCTGGAGGGTCTGGTCCGCGCCGGCTGCGACCTTACCGTCGTGCCGTGGGATACGCCCGCGAGTGAGGTGCTCGACATGAATCCCGACGGCGTCTTTTTGTCCAATGGCCCCGGCGACCCCGACGCCGTGGTGGAGACCTACGAGCAGGTGCAGCAGCTGATCGGCAAGGTGCCGGTCTTTGGTATTTGTCTTGGTCACCAGATGATCAGCCTGGCCTGCGGCGCCCAGATGGAAAAGCTTAAGTTCGGTCACCGCGGTGGCAACCAGCCGGTTATGAACCTGGTAAGCCGCCGTGTGGAGATCACCGCGCAAAACCATGGCTTTGGCCTGCTGTTCCCCAGCTTGGGCAAGCTTGTCCCCGAGCTTTCCGGCGGCGAGACCGAGCATGCGGCCGATGGAGATCTGCGCGTCTGGGTGCGCCGCGGAATCGCGCCGGTCGTGATGAACGAGCGCTTTGGTCGCATTCGCCTGACACATGTGAACCTCAACGACGGCACCGCCGAGGGCATCCAGCTGCTCGACGCACCGTGCTTCTCGGTCCAGTACCACCCCGAGGCCTCGCCTGGCCCCACCGATGCCCACTATCTCTTTACCGCCTTTACGCGACTCATGGACGGCGAGGAGAACTACCTGGACATCGACACCGCGAAGGACCGCCTTGCCGGCTGGAACTTTGCTGAGTCCGAGACCGCTGAGACCGAGGAGAACTAATATGCCTAAACGTACTGACATCAAGCGCATCCTCGTCATTGGCTCGGGCCCCATTGTCATTGGCCAGGCCTGTGAGTTCGACTACTCCGGTGCCCAGGCCTGCAAGGTGCTCAAGGAGGATGGCTTTGAGGTCATCCTGGTTAACTCCAACCCGGCGACCATCATGACCGACCCAGGTCTTGCCGACCGCACCTATGTCGAGCCCATCACCGCCGAATTTATCGAGCGCGTAATCAAGAAAGAGCGCCCGGACGCGCTGTTGCCCACGCTGGGCGGCCAGACCGGTCTGAACGCCGCTGTCGAGCTGGCGAAAGACGGTACGCTCGACAAATACGGCGTCGAGATGATCGGCTGCGACCTGGCCGCTATCGAGCGCGGCGAGGACCGCAAGCTCTTTAACGAGGCCATGGCCGAGATTGGCCTGGAGGTCGCGCGCTCGGGCTATGCCTACAGCGTGGCCGACGCCGAGGCCATCGCCGAGCGCGTGGGCTATCCCTGCGTACTGCGCCCGAGCTTTACCCTCGGCGGCGCCGGTGGCGGCATCGCTCATACCCACGAGGAGCTCGTCTCCATCGTGAGCCAGGGCCTTGAGCTCTCGCCTGCCCATGAGGTGCTGGTCGAGGAGTCCATCGAGGGTTGGAAAGAGTACGAGATGGAGGTCATGCGTGACCATGCCGGCAACGGCATCATCGTGTGCTCTATCGAGAACCTCGACCCCATGGGCGTGCATACCGGCGACTCCATCACCGTGGCGCCGGCGCAGACGCTCTCCGACCTTGAGTATCAGCGCATGCGTGTCGCCTCGCTCGCCATCTTGGAGAAGATCGGCGTCGAGACCGGCGGCTCCAACGTGCAGTTTGCCGTGAACCCCAACACCGGCCGCCTGATCGTCATCGAGATGAACCCGCGCGTGAGCCGTTCGTCCGCGCTGGCCTCCAAGGCCACGGGTTTCCCCATCGCCAAGGCCGCCGCGCGCCTTGCCGTGGGCTACACGCTCGACGAGATCGTCAACGACATTACCAAGGCAACGCCCGCCTGCTTTGAGCCCACGATTGACTACTGCGTGGTCAAGGTGCCGCGCTTTGCCTTCGAGAAGTTCAAGGGTACCGATCCCACGCTCACCACGCGCATGAAGGCCGTGGGCGAGATCATGGCGATCGGCCGCACCTTTGAGGAGGCCTTTGGCAAGGCCATGCGTTCGCTGGAGGATGGCCACCAGGGCATTTGCGCCGGTGGCAAAGAGGGTGCCGATAAGCTGAGCGACGATGAGCTTGCTCAGGCTGTGGCAACCCCGACCGAGCACCGCATCTTCTTTGTGGTCGAGGCCCTGCGCCGTGGCTGGGACATCGCTCGCATCCATGCCACCTGCGGCATCGACCCGTGGTACCTCAACCGCATCAACGACATGGTGCAGGTTCAGGAGAGCATCCGCGGCCTGCGTGTGGAGGATATCGACGCCGACGCGATGCGCCTGCTCAAGCAGTACGGCACGAGCGACGCCGAGATTGCCGCGCTGACCGGCTCGGACGAGCGCTTTGTGCGCGCCTATCGCAAGGGCCTGGGCGTGGTTCCCAGCATGAAGACGGTTGATACCTGCGCTGCGGAGTTCTCGAGCGCCACGGAGTACCACTACAAGACGTACGAGAACATCTACCGCACGAGCCCGGATGCCAAGAAGTGCGTGGCTCCCGACGAGACCACGCCGGCGGACAAGCCCAAGGCGATGATCCTGGGCGCCGGCCCCAACCGCATTGGCCAGGGTATCGAGTTCGATTACTGCTGTGTGCACGCGAGCTACGCGCTGGCGGCCCGCGGCTTTGAGACCATCATGGTCAACTGCAATCCCGAGACCGTCTCGACCGACTATGACACGTCCGACCGTCTGTACTTTGAGCCGCTCACCTACGAGGACGTCATGGACGTTATCGACGTTGAGCGCCCCGATGGCGTCGTGGTGACGCTCGGCGGCCAGACCCCGCTTAAGCTGGCGCGCATGCTCGAGGAGAGCGGCGTGAACATCATGGGCACCAAGCCCGATGCCATCGACTTTGCCGAGGACCGCGAGCGCTTCGCCGCTCTGCTCGACAAGCTGGGTATCATGTACCCGCCGGCGGGCCAGGCCACCTCGTTTGAGGAGGCCGAGGCCGTGGCCGCGCACATCGGCTACCCACTGCTGGTACGTCCGAGCTACGTGCTGGGCGGCCGCGGCATGATGATCGCCTACGATGCCGAGCATCTGCGCGATTACATGGCCGAGGCCGCGCGCATTAGCCCCGACTACCCGGTGTACCTCGATCGCTTCCTGGAGGGTGCGATCGAGTCCGATGTCGACGCCCTGTGCGATGGCGAAGAGGTCTACATCGGCGGCATTCTGGAGCATATCGAGGAGGCCGGTATTCACTCCGGCGACTCTGCGACCTGCATTCCGCCGTTCAGCTTTAGCGAGAGCCTGCAGGCGAAGCTCCGCGAGACCACGCGCCGCATCGCGATGGCGCTGGGAGTCCGCGGCCTGGTTAACGTGCAGTACGCCATCAAGGGCGAGACCGTTTACGTGATCGAGGCCAACCCGCGCGCAAGCCGTACCGTCCCGTTTATCTCCAAGGCCACCGGTGTGCCGCTGGCCAAGTGCGCGGCGCGCATCATGGCGGGCGATTCCATCGCGAGCTTGGGCCTGCCGAGCGACGAGCGTCAGCTCGATTGGTTCTGCATGAAGGAAGCCGTTATGCCCTGGGGTCGTTTCCCGGGAGCCGACGTTATCCTGGGGCCCGAGATGAAGTCGACGGGCGAGGTCATGGGTATCGCCAAGAGCTATCCCGAGGCATACGCCAAGACGCAGCTGGCGATCGACTACAAGCTGCCCGACCCGAGCGCCGGCAAGGTGTTCATTAGCGTGTGCGACCGCGACAAGCGCCATATCCTTTCGGTCGCCCGTATCCTGCGCTATCTGGGCTTTGACATCTGCTCTACCGAGGGTACGGCACGCGTGCTGCGCGGCGGCAACGTGACGTGCGAGGTCGTGGAGAAGATTAGCGGCCCGCACGACGGCGAGCGTCCCAACATCGGCGACCTCATCGCCGATGGCAAGATTGCGGTGATCATCAATACGCCGTACGGTCCGGGCTCGCGTGGCGATGGCTACCTGCTACGTACCGAGGCCGTGCGTCGCGGCGTGACCTGCGTGACCGCGATGTCTGCGGCCAACACGTACGTGAGTGCCATCGAGGCCGTGCGCGAGGACCAGCAGGGTCACGGCAGCGCCAACGACATGGGCATGGACGTCATCGCCCTGCAGGACCTGCCGCAGCACACGGTTTAGGTCGAGCTGCCCGGCCGGGGCGGGAGGGGCCGAGATTTCCCCCTTTCGCTCCGGCTGCAAGCAGAGTCGCTCAGGAGGAAACTCGGCCCCTCTCGCCCCGACGCACTGTGTCTAGACGGACTGCACCTCCTGTTTTTAGAGATAAATACCATTTAGCGGTGATATTCAACCGTTCAAGATATTATGTAATGGCATATTACGTCATATGACGTAATATGCCATTAGCAGTCAAGGATGATTGTCTGTGTTCAAGTCGAGAAAGGGGCAAAATGATTAAACTGTGTCGCGTCGATAGCCGGTTAGTGCATGGGCAGACCGTGTTCTCTTGGTATCCAACGCTTGAAGCGAACGCTATTCTTGTGGTTTCAGATGAGTACGCCGCAAGCAAAGAGCGAATTCAAGCGCTGCGAATTGCAAAACCCGCTGATGCCAAATTGGTTGTCAAAAGTGTAGAAGATTCCATCGTGGCCCTTAACGGAAGCGCGGTGGATAAATACGAGCTAATTGTTGTTGCGGGAAATGTACATGACGCCTGTGAAGTTGCGCGTGCGTGTCCAAAAATAACGTCTGTGAATTTAGGCGGCGCTCGACCGTTGGGGGATAGCGTAAAGGAGCTTGGCCCTGCTGTGCGCCTTTCCCAATCCGATATTAATGAAATTAAGAAAGCCATGGCTGATGGAATCGAGTTCGAGGTAAGGCAGGTTGCTAGCGAGAAAAAACGCATCGTAACAAGTTTTGATTTGTAGGAAGAGGGAGAAATATGCTGCTTCAGGCTTTTCTGGTTGGTCTTGCCGCTGCGATAGGTCAATCGGATTATTTACTCGGTACTGCGATGGTCGAGCGGCCGATTGTCCTCGGAGCGATCGTCGGTATTTTTTTGGGTGATATTCCGACTGGCGTTATTGTTGGTTTCCAGCTCGAACTCGCGTTCATGGGGGTCTGGCAGGTTGGTGCTGCCGTGCCGCCCAACGTAATTGTTGGTTCAGTTTTGGGAACAGCCTTTGCGATTACTATGGGTGCGGGTCCCGAGACCGCTCTGACTATTGCTATGCCCACTGCGGTGCTTGCCGGCATGTTTGACAGCCTTATGTATAGCGTTGTTACGCCTCCTATGGCTGTCTGGGCTGATCGTGGTGCCGAAAAAGACGACCCCAAAACGATTGCAGCCGCTATGTGGACCAATGGAATTCTCTACATCATTGCGCTTGGCTTGATTTGCGGCGTGGCTTTTTACGTTGGAAATGATGCTGTTCAGGCACTGATTGACGCCATTCCTGATTGGCTTACGAATGGGCTTACGATCGCAACGGGTATTCTGCCCGCGCTTGGATTTGCGCAGCTTATGTCAATCCTGTCCACCAAGGAGCTGAGCTTCCTATTCTTTGGAGGCTTCTTGCTGAGTGCCTATCTAAACATTCCGACGATCGGTATCGTGGCGTTTTCGCTGATCCTGATTGGGATTCTCAATATGGCTCACATTTTTATGCCTGCCAGTGCGGCGGTCGCTAAGGAGGTTGACGATGACAACGAATTCTAATGATGTTCTTGAGCTCTCGCCGGAGTCAAATAAATCGACCGATAAGAGAATAACCAAGAAAGACTTAAAGGCGTTATTTTGGCGCAGCTTTCCACTCAACATCATGTGGAGCTTTGACCGACAAATGAACGTTGGTTTCTGCTACGACATGATTCCGGTAATCAAGCGGTTATACGATAAGCCTGAAGACCGGATCGAGGCATATAAGCGTCATCTTGAGTTCTACAATATTCAAGTTACGTTTAATCCTCTGGTCGCCGGCATTGTGGCCTCCATGGAGGAGGAAAACGCCAACAATCAGGACTTTGACACCGCCTCAATTAACGCCATGAAAGCATCGCTTATGGCTCCGCTTTCCGGTATTGGAGATTCACTGATTGCCAGTACGCTTCGCATGATTGCGACGGGCGTTGTGACAGGACTTTGCCTTTCGGGCAGTCTGCTCGGCCCAATCCTGTTCCTGCTTCTTTATAATGTCCCAACGATCCTGATCCGCTGGTTTGGGCTTCAGTATGGTTATTCGCTTGGCAGTGGCATGATTTCGAAGCTGAACGATTCTGATGTAATGCACAAAGTTACGTCCGGCCTGGCGATTGTGGGACTAATGGTAGTTGGTGGAATGGTGGCGACCACCGTTGCAGTTACCACTCCGCTCGCTCTTAACTTCGGCGACACCGCGTTTAAGTTGCAGGAAACGCTCGATGGGATATTCCCGGCTCTTTTGCCGCTCTGCGCGTTCGGGATCATGTGTCTTTGCAATAAGAAACAGGTCAAAATTATTTGGCAGATTGTGGGCATTCTCGCTGCGGGTATTGTGCTCGGCGTCCTGGGGATTTTGGGCTAGAGAAGGCGTCCATCTTTTGAGATGCTGAACTCGAAGGACGATGCGTCTGCTCGCCAAACGGTTTTCGAATAGTGGAGCGGCATTTCATTGCAGGCATATGTGACGTGCTCGACAACGCTCACGGGGGCTCCAACGATATAACCGAGAAGGTTTGCTTCTTGGAGCCCCGCTATTCCTGCGGTGATTTTGAGTTTCTCAATACCGGTTGCGATGCTGTAATGGTTGGCGATCAGGTCGAAAAGACTGGCATTGTCTGTGAGAAGCTCCAGTAGTCCGGGTAGAGTGCCCTGCGTTGCATAAATGGTGTCGATGGCGCAGGGGGCATTTTCGATATAAACCAAGCGCGCAACTCGTTGCACTACGGTTCCGTTGTCAATTTTGAGCTCCCGTGCAATGTGGGCATCAGCCTTGATCAAGCCTGTTTCCAAGATGGACTTGGTTGTTTTATCGCCGTATTGGGGGTCGGAGCTCAAATTGAAAATGGTGCTTGTTCCTCGTTTCAGGGTGAGCTTCGATGGGTTTACGAATGTCCCCTTGCCTCGCAGGCGGTAGAGCAAGTTTTGGTCAATGAGATTCTGTACGGCGCGTCTTACGGTGATCCTGCTTACTTTGTATTGCTTGCAAAGCTCGGTTTCGGTGGGAATCTGACTGCCGCCGGGGAGTTCGCCAGAAACTATTTTCTTGAGGATATCGTTTTCAACGGTCTGATAGAGAAGCTCTGGCTGAGTGAGCTCGTCTTTTGCTGCAGGCATGGTGGACCCCTTGGTCTTCAGTTTCTTTAGTACATAGATATACGACAACTGAGGACATCATAAGCCGTTATCTCAAAAGTTATGGAAATATCGATTTGGCGTTATCGCCGAGAGGGGATTTAAGATGGGCAGACAATACGACGAGGCGTTGATTGGCGCCATCTCCGGTCGCTCGTTTATAACCGAGAAGAGGGGACTCGAGGTTCAAATTCGTCCGGTTCCTGATGATGAAAGAGAGCATGTGCTTGACCCGCGAATTCTCGAGGTATCCCGCAAGAAGATGCGGAATGTTAGCATGTCTCCGAGCTGGACGAGCCTTATTGGAATGCGTCATCGCCCGGATAAGCCGACATACCGCCTACTCGATGGTGAGGTTCAGCGCGATGAGGTCCTCATGGAGGCAGCCGATCGCTATATAGATTTATTCGTCTGGACGCCACCAAATCATAAGGAGGCAAGTCCAGCGCTAGTTTACCTGCATGGCGGCGCGTTTATGGCGGGGAATGTTCTGCAATTTGAACATCAGCTCGAGTTCATCGCAGAAAAGTCTGGTGCAGTGGTGGTTTATCCGGAATACCGCTTGGCGCCGGAGACGGCATTTCCCGGGCAGATCGAGGATTGCGTTCTTGCTCTTGATTATGTGCGCGAGCATGCCGGGGATCTCGGAATCGATCCTCATAAAATAATGGTCGCCGGCGACTCTGCGGGAGGAAGCCTTACTAATGCGTGTGTTCAGCTCAGGGGTGCTGGAGCTGTAGCCCATGCCTTCGAAATCTATCCTGAAGTCGACCTTGCGGGCGAACAGGGCGAGGGATATGAGGATTTTCCTGCGATAGCCGATCAAGAGGACGTTGCGCGTTTTCGCATCGACCATCTTCGCGATTCGGACGGCCCGATGGTCGAACTTTGTGCACACGGAAAAATGTCTCCTCATGACCCGTTGATTTCTGCGCTAATGCTTGAGGACTGCACTGATTTCCCCCCGGTGACTATCGTGACATCCGAATACGATCCGCTTCGTATCCCCGATGAAAAATGGGCTACAAAATTACGGTCTTCAGGAATCGATGTCGAGGTCATCGAATATGCCGGATGTGACCATGGTTTCTTCGATCATTTTGGCGTGTACCCGCAATCGGAAGACGTGTGTTTGTTGATGGCTGAGAAGCTTAAAGAAATGGCTGTACAATAACGTCTCTCGGCGATAAGGGACTGAAGTCGCCTGTGTTTCTGCATTCGTGGTTCTCAGTCTGATTAAAAATGAGGCTTGCTCCTTGCCCGAGTGGGTGGGGAGCAGTTTGTTTTTTGTAGCGATACGAGGTGAGTGCCGCGCACTTTAGATCGCCATTTTGCTTCGCTGTATACCACTTGACGTAATAAAAGAGGCAAGGGCGGTGCGAGGGCCAACAGTCATTCTAAGCTCGGATTCGTATCCTAAAAGGTTGTTTCGGTTGCGTGGTACAATATAGCAAAAAAGAATGATAAAATGAATTCGAAAAAGAATTCATTTTTAGGAGGTATGTATGCCTGCTTTGCAGATGCTCGACAACCTTGTTCCAATTAGCGATTTCAGCCACGGTAAGGGCTCGGCTGCATTTTCGAAGGTTGGGGACGACAATCCAGTTGTGGTTCTCAAACACAACAAGCCAGCGTTTGTGATTGTGACACCCGATGAATATAGGGAAGCGAAGCAAGCGGAGGAGGACCTCGCCTTGTTAACGTTGGCACTTAAGAGAGTGGCTGTGGCACGTGACGATGCGCTTGTTTCCCTGTCTGATGTTATGGAAGAGCTGGGTGTGAGCCAGGACGAACTCGATCAGATGGATGAGGTCGAGTTTGAATGAGTGGGTACGAAGTCGCTTTCTACCCGGATGCTCTCAAGGATATTAAGCGTCTGGATGGCTCCCAACGAAAGATCGTCCTTAAGGCTATAGAAAAAATCAGAACGAACCCATTGCCGCAGAACGAAGGTGGATTCGGCAAGCCTCTTGGAAACAAGGCAGGTACGGATTTGACTGGCTTTATGAAAATCAAGCTCAGGGGAAGTGGCATTCGAATCGTGTACCGCCTCATCAGAATTAAAGAAAAGATGGCCATCGTAGTGGTAGGCGCTCGCGAAGACATGGAAGTCTACCGAACTGCTCAGAGACGAGAACTCGATTTCGAGAAATGGGCGGAAGAGAATATCTAGCTTTAACGATGAACGACGAGTGAGCGTTGGTGGGGCCCTGACGAATTAGATTCGTCAGGGTTTTTCGCTGAACCAATTGCCTTCAGTCTCCGTTGACCTTTCCTTCCAATTCATCAGCCAACGTACGTCATGGCAATTCCCGGTAGGTCGCAGGGCGCTTCGCGGGCGGGCCAGGCTTTATCTGAACGACTTTGCGAAGCAACCGGAGTGAAGATAAAGCCTGGCCCGCCCGCGAAGCGCCACAAAGACCGCAGGGACGGGAGCAGCTATACTACTCTCAGTAGTTAAGGGTCGCGGATTCGCCGCGTCACCGCTCTCAACAGGAGGTCTTTGTTTATGGCAGATCAAAAGCCGGTTGTCGGGATCATCATGGGCTCCAAGTCCGATCTGGGTGTTATGGAAGGCTGCACCGTCGAGCTCGAGGCGCTGGGCGTGCCCTATGAGCTCGTCATTGCGAGCGCACACCGCACACCGGCGAAGGTCCACGAGTGGGCTTCGACTGCCGCCGATCGCGGTATCAAAGTGATTATCGCCGCCGCCGGCAAGGCCGCTCACTTGGGTGGTGTCGTGGCTGCCTTTACGCCGCTGCCGGTTATCGGCGTGCCTATGAAGACGAGTGACCTGGGCGGTATGGATTCGCTGCTGTCGATGGTGCAGATGCCTTCGGGCGTGCCCGTGGCCTGCGTTGCCATCAACGGCGCCAAGAACGCCGCCATCTACGCCACGCAGATTCTAGGCGCTTGCGACCCCGAGTACCGCAAGGTTATCGAGAAGATGAAGCAGGAGATGGCCGACGCCTAGGCGTTCCGCCGTTACACCGCAGTATAAGGAGAGCCATGTCCGACTATCAGGGAAAACGATTCAAGGCTTCTCAGATTCCCGATCCGTCGAAGCCGGATGCTGCCCATGCGGCGCAGCAGGGTCGGGCATCCTCTCCTCAGCAGCCACGCGCGCCGCGCCCCGTGACACCGGCGACACATCGTCGGCAGGACGCGCCGGCCGCATATCGACCTTCATCTTATAGCACCGCTAAGAAGCCGCCCCGGTCTTCATCGCATGCCGCGCCGTCGGATTACACCGAGCCGCCGCGCAAAAAGCGTCGCTCCGTTATCCCCATCTTGCTCATCATTATTGGCATCGGCCTAATCGTTGCCGCTGCCGCCATCTTTATCAACGCCCAGATTGGCTACAAGCAGGCGAGCGAGTCGTATCAAAAGATCGAAAAACAATATGTGAGCGACAAGGACGCCAGCGGCGTGCCGATTATCGACTTCGATGCACTTGCCCAGACAAATCCCGAGGTTGTGGGTTGGATTTACGCGCCGGGAACCAACATCAACTATCCCGTGGTGCAGACCAATAACAACTCCAAATACCTCAACACGCTGTTTGACGGTACGTCCAATGCATCGGGTGCGATCTTCTTGGACAGCGACGATACCGCGCCGGGAATGGTTGACCAGCAGACCACGATCTACGGCCACCACATGAATGACGGGTCGATGTTCAACGTGATTTCGGACACCACTGATCAGGCAACGTTCGATAGCATCGAGTTCGTGTATTACATCACACGGGATGCTACGTATAAACTGCGACCACTGGCGACCAAAGTTGTCGAGGACACGTATGCCAAGGCGCGCACGACCAATTTTGAGGGCGACGACGGGCTCAAGAACTACCTGTCCGAGATGCTCGACGGTGCCTCTGCCGTGGCGAGCGATGCCACCGATCGTGCCGCTTCGGCAACCAAGGTCGTAACGCTTGTGACCTGTCGTTCGTTATCGCTGAGCAACACACGTGCCGTCATGGTGCTCACGCCGGTCGAGGAATAGATAATGGGCTACTCAATGACGGTGAAAGGGGAAATGATGCTCGAGAATGGCAAAACGATGCCTTCGGTTGATGCTTGGCTGCGCGAGGTCAAGGCCGATGCTTCGGCGGCAGGCTGTGGGATGTATCTGACGCATAACGGCGTGGTGCGCGCGACGCCCAAGTCCGAGGTCCGCGGGATCGAAACCGATGGTGTAGCTCCCGGACGCAGGGTGGGCGGCATGGTGTTCGGCTTCGATGCTCAGAAAGTGCAGGCTGCTATCGAGGCCACGCGCGCGATGCCGGGTATCGGCTATGTGCGCGTGTGGCTGGCAAGCGGCGAGCTTGCCGTAGGTGACGACATCATGCTCGTGCTCATTGGCGGGGACATTCGCCCGCATGTGGTCGATGCGCTGCAGGCGCTCGTTGGCACCATCAAGAACGAATGTGTGAGTGAGGTCGAGCGCGAGGCGTAGAGGCTTGCGTCGATAGAAGGCTCGTT
This sequence comes from Collinsella sp., assembly GCA_036304065.1. GTDB lineage: Bacteria > Actinomycetota > Coriobacteriia > Coriobacteriales > Coriobacteriaceae > Collinsella. The sequence continues at coordinate 71,196 of JAXIZI010000022.1, forward strand.
TATAAAAATGCCCGCCGGTACGTGTGATACCGGCGGGCATTTTGCGTTTTGGGCGCGGTGGGCGCTACACGCGCGTCGCATCCTTGGGACTCATGGTCATGCTCTGGAAGCGATTCTCCATAAAGTCATTATCGAAGTACTTGCCGTAGAACTGCGCAACGGGAATATCCGGTTCCGTGCCGTTGACGCGCTGATACCAATAATCGAGCGACTGCAGCGTCATAACGCCATCGACCAGCATAATGATGGTGAAGATGACGGTAGCGGAGTAGCGGCTCTTCCAGGGAATCATATTGATGAGCTTGAGCAGCCTCGGCAGCAGCAGCTTGATCCAGATGAGGCCGCCCAGGCCCCACAGGCAGGCAAAGCCCGTGCAGGTGCGTCCGCCCGTAAGGACGGCGAGCGGGTCGGGCATGCCGAACAGCTTCATGTGCGAGTAGCTCCACGAGACCACTCCAAACGAGGTCTGCATAAACCAGCCCACGAACACTTCAAAGCTCGCGCCGAGCAGCGCGCTCACCAAAAAGATAATGATGGGGTTCTTTTTGTAGAAGCGGTTGAGCACCATGGTCATGAGTACGGCGCCAAATCCATAGATGGGGCTGAAGGGGCCAAACAGCATGCCGGCGCGGTTCTGGTAGACGCCGGGGTCGTCGACCGTCATGTGCCAGATGTCCTCGGCGATCAGGCCGAGTATGCAGCAGACAAAGAATACCCAGAACAGGTTGAAGTAGTTGAGCTTGATGTAGCCTTCGCCGGTTTCATCGCGCCCGAGCATGCCCTCGGCGGCGGCGTCGCGATCGAGCATTTCCTGCAGGCGGCGTTGCAGCTCGCGCTCCTGGCGCAGCGTGGGGTCGACGGTGGTCGAAAGCGCGACGAGGATGCCGAGCTGGATGGCGGGGCGCAGCAAGAAAGGCCCGATGCCCTGGAGCATCACGTCAACCAAAAGCTCGACGACGGTCAATGCGATAAGGATATAGGACAGACGGGCGGCATTGCGGCGCTGGTTCTTGATGAGGTCAAGGCCAAAGATGATCAAGATGACGGCACTGGCAGCCGAGAGCATGATGCCGGCGACAATCAGTCCGACCGCGACGAGCGTGTTGTCGCCGAGCTTGGCGGCGGCGTTGCCGTTGATGAGCGCGGTGATGACCTGCCACATAAAGGCGCCGACCGACGGGAGCGTGCCCACGCCGGACAGGATGCACAGGACGGCGTATACCTTAATGATGAGGGGGATCTTCTTGACCTCCGTGGCGCTGGGGACGCTGGGGTCGAGTTCGTTTCGATCCATACATAACCTTTCTCGTTTTGCTGTAGGTACAAGGATACGCCGCCGACCTGCCAAAAGACAGGACGAACGTCCCAATTGCAACAATGCAAGCCTCAACGGCGGGCGAGACGCGTCGCAACGGAAGTATGCGGGATCGTCGGTCCCGAGGCGCCTGCCCAATAAAATGTTTGGCTGCAAAACGGATTATAAGCTCGGTGGGCTTTTAAAAAGCGCTGTTCATGCGCGGGAGTGCTTGTCTTGCCGTGCGTATAATAGGGCGGGTAACGCCAAATAACGAGGCTCTGAGGGGATGCCATGTCTCAAGAAACCATCCGCGCGGCCGAGCGTGCCGCGGGACAGGTGAAGACCATGTCGACGTATGATCCGGACTCCGACCAGCTGCATGAGGAATGCGGCATTTTTGGTGTGTGGGCACCCGATCGCGATGTGGCTCGACTGACGTACTTTGGTCTGCGCGCGCTGCAGCATCGCGGCCAGGAATCGGCGGGAATCGCCGTGGGTGATGGCGGCACGGTTATGGTTCGCAAAGACCTGGGACTGCTCGATCGCGTGTTCTCCAACGCCGACCTGTCGACGCTTTCCGGCCAGCTGGCCGTGGGCCACGTGCGCTATGGCACCGCCGGCGCCAAGAGCTGGGAGGCCTCTCAGCCGCACCTCTCTACCATCAATAGCGTCATTATCGCGCTTGCGCACAACGGTACCCTCGTCAACACCGACGAGCTGCGCCGCCAGCTGATCGAGCTGGGCGTGCCGTTCCTCTCCAACTCGGATTCCGAGGTCGCGACCAAACTCATCGGCTACTTTACTCAGCGTACAGGCCATCTGCGCGAGGGCATTCGCAAGACCATGGAGCTCGTGCGCGGCGGTTACGCCATGACGCTCATCAACGAGCAGGCGCTCTACGCATTCCGCGATCCGCACGGCATTCGCCCGCTCGTGCTGGGCAAGCTGGTGGACGAGGGTCTGGACCAGGCCGATGCCGCATCCGTTTCGCAGCTGCCGTCGCAGGACGGCGCCGCGACGGTCGACTCCGCCACCCATGTCACGCGCGCCGGCGGCTGGGTCGTTGCCTCCGAGACGTGCGCGCTCGACATCGTGGGTGCCGAGTACGTCCGTGACGTCCGTCCCGGCGAGATCTTGCGCATCAGTGCCGAGGGCCTTGTGTCCGAGCAGGGTGTGCCTGCAGCCGAAGAGCCTGCCAACTGCATCTTTGAGCAGGTCTACTTCGCTCGCCCCGACTCCATCATGAATGGCAAGAGCGTCTACGCCTGCCGTTATGACATGGGTCGTCAGCTGGCACATGAGGAGCCCGTCGAGGCCGACCTGGTCATCGGCGTGCCCGACTCCGGCCTGCCGCCCGCGGAGGGTTATTCGCACGAGAGCGGCATTCCTTTTGGCGAGGGCCTTATCAAGAACCGCTACGTGGGCCGTACGTTTATCGAGCCCACGCAGGAGCTGCGCGCCATGGGCGTGCGTATGAAACTCAACCCGCTGCGTGACAACATCGAGGGCAAGCGCCTGGTCGTCATCGACGACTCCATCGTGCGCGGCACCACCATGGTGCAGCTCGTCAAGATGCTACGCAACGCTGGCGCCAAGGAGATTCATATCCGCATCAACTCGCCCGAGGTCATCTGGCCGTGCTTCTACGGCATCGATACCGACGTGCAGTCGCAGCTTATCAGCGCCAACAAGACGGTCGACGAGATTTGCGAGTATATCGGCGCCGATTCGCTGGCCTTCCTTTCGGTCGAGGGCCTGCTTAAGGTCATGCCCAAGGGCGGTTACTGCGATGCGTGCTTTACCGGCCGCTACCCCGTGGCGATTCCCGAGAGCTTTGGCCGCGACAAGTTCATGGAGGGCTTTAAGCCCCGCAACCTGGACAAGCCGCTGCACTTTGATGACGACGCCGTGGTCGAGAAATACGACGATCGCAGCTGGGAAGAGGAACACGGCGAGGCCTAAAACCTGCCATGTAGGGACAGGTTTATTTTGGTAGGTTTTACCTGCTGTTTTGTTGATATGACGGCGCGCGTTGTTATGGCGCGCGCCGAAATGAACGCAACTATGAGCACCGTTTGGCGCCCGCGCGGCGCCACGGTAGTGGGAGAGGAAGGCTCAGATGAGCGACAGCAAGCATGTGACGTATGAGGATGCCGGCGTCGATACCGCCGAGGGCGGCCGCGCCGTTGACGCTATTAAGCAGATGGTTAAGGACACCAACCGCCCCGAGGTCATCGGCGGTATCGGTGGCTTCGGTGGCCTGTTCTCGGCCGCCGCGCTTAAGGATATGGAAGACCCGATTCTGATTAGCGGTACCGACGGCGTGGGCACCAAGCTCGTGCTCGCCCAGATCATGGACCGTCACGAGACGGTGGGCCAGGACCTGGTCGCTATGTGCGTCAATGACATTTTGGCTTCGGGCGCCGAGCCGCTGTTCTTCCTGGACTACGTTGCCATCGGTCACATCGAGGCCGAGCACATGGCAAAGATCATCAAGGGTGTGGCCGACGGCTGCAAGCTCGCGGGCTGCGCGCTCGTGGGCGGCGAGATGGCCGAGCACCCCGGCGTCATGGCTCCGGCCGACTACGACCTTGCCGGCTTTACCGTGGGCGTCGTCGACCGTCCCAAGATGCTCGACCCCGCAAACGTCCGCCCGGGCGATGTGATCCTGGGCCTGCCTTCCACCGGCGTGCACTCCAACGGCTACTCGCTCGTGCGCAAGGTCATCGGCGTCGACGGCATTAAGCCGGGCACGCCCGAGGCCGCCGCTAAGGCGGAGGAGCTGAGCCGTCCGCTCGAGGAGCTCGGCGGTGCTTCGCTGGCAGACGCCCTGCTGGCTCCCACGCGCATCTACGTCAAGCCGATTCTGGAGCTGCTGCGCGGCGGCGCCAACGTGCACGCTATCGCACACATCACCGGCGGCGGCATTACCGAGAACCTCAACCGCGCGCTGGCCGACGACGTCGACGCCGTGGTCACCCGCAACGGTGCCGAGATGGGTTGGGACGTTCCGCCCGTCATCGCCTACGTCTCGCGCCAGGCCGAGCTCGCGCCCAATGAGGCATGCAAGACCTTCAACATGGGCGTTGGCCTGTGCCTGATCGTCGCCCCCGAGGACGAGGCTGCCGTGACCGAGGCCCTGGTCGCGCTGGGCGAGAAGCCGTTCCGCGTGGGCGAGTGCGTCGAGGGCTCCGGTAAGGTCGTGTACTCCGATGAGCGCTAACGAGCAGATGGCTGCTGCCGCGAGCCTGGGCTTTGTGCCCTACACCCGTCCGACCGGCACCGATACGGCCGAGCCGCTCAAGATCGGTGTGCTCATCAGCGGTTCGGGTACCAACCTGCAGGCGCTGATCGATCTGATCGCTGCCGGCAAACTCAACGCTTCGATTGAGCTTGTGGTGTCGAGCCGTCCTTCGGCTAAGGGTTTGCAGCGCGCTGAGCGCGCGGGCATCCAGACGCTTACGCTGTCCAAGGATGTCTATGCCGACCCCATCGCCGCCGACGAGATCATCGCGCACGAGCTGCTCGAGCGCGGCTGCGAATATGTGGTCATGGCCGGTTACATGCGCATGGTGCACACGCCGCTGCTGGCGGCGTTTCCCAACCGCGTGGTCAATCTGCATCCAGCACTGCTGCCGAGCTTTACCGGCGCGCATGCGATCGACGATGCCTTTGCGCGCGGCGTCAAGGTAACCGGTGTGACCGTGCACTTTGCCAACGAGATCTACGACAACGGCCCCATCATCGCCCAGCGCGCGCTGGCTGTTGAGGAGGGCTGGGACGTCGACACGCTCGAGGAGCACATCCACGCGATTGAGCACGTGCTGTATCCCGAGGTCGTGCAGATGCTCGCCGACGGCCGCGTCCACGTGCTGGAGAGCGGCAAGGTCGCAATTGACGCGCCTCGCGGCTAGCGGCGCACAGTACAATTTAGCCGAGTAGTCAGGGTGGTCATTGGCGCCAAGGCGCAAGTGGCCACCTTTTGTTTTAGGTAGTCATTGGGGACGTTCTTAAACGACTGGTCATTGGGTGTTCCTATAGTTTTGTCAACCGTCGGGGCTACTCCCGGTAGGGCACCCGGTCGCGCATCACGGCGTATATCGCCCTGAGCCGCTTCCTCGCGACGGCCTTGAGCGCCCGCCCGTGCCCCATTCCCCGCGCC
>JAXIZI010000023.1:0-104614 GCA_036304065.1 Collinsella sp.
GGCCATCTTCCACGTGCTGGGGACGCACGCCCCCTACGGCACCTACGACTGCACGGGCTCCGGCGCCGTCAAGTCCTGGGCCGACATCGCCCGCGCCGTCTTCGAGGCGGCCAACGGCAACGGCGAGAAGGTCTTGCCGGTTTCGACCGCCGACTACTACGCGAACGCCGCGGGCCCCATCGCCCCGCGCCCGGTCCACTCCGCGCTCGACCTGTCCAGGCTCGAGTCGGTCGGGTTCCACATGCCCGACTGGGAGGAAGAGCTGGGGGAGTACCTCAAGACGCTCTAGCCGCTATTAACTTTTCGAGAGCAAAAGCCGCCGCTTGTTAACGGCGGCTTTTCTTGTTGGTGGCTATCTACGCAGTGGTGCCAATAGTATTTTGCGGAAGATCTACCTCTCGCTTGGCGTGGTGGCGGACCTGCCAGGCTGGTCGTCGTAGGCGTATTTGCTGTACACGTTGACCTCCCACTGCTTTTTTTCGACCTTTGCCACGGAATCGAGGATGAATCCGGTTGCAAGGCTCAGGCCGCACAGGAACATAAACGACGCGGCGAGCATGGCGGTGGGGAAGCGCGGGACGAGGCCGGTCTGGAAATATTCGACAACGATGGGCATGCCCAGGGCGAGGCCGAATACCGCGAACAGAAGCGCAACGAGGCTGAAGAACTTCAGCGGGCGGCAGTCCTTGAACAGCGTGCCGATCATCGCAACGACTTTAATGCCGTCGCTCACGGTATTGAGCTTGGACTCGGAACCTTCCGGACGGTCGCGGTACTCGATGGGCACATCTTTGATGCGCCAGCGGTGGTCGACGGCGTGGATCGAGAGCTCGGTTTCGATCTGGAAGCCCTCGGAAAGCACAGGGAAGGTTTTAACGAACGGGCGGCTCATGGCACGGTAGCCGGTCATGACGTCATCGAAGCTGTAGCCATAGATCCACTTGATCATGGCGCGGACCAGATTGTTGCCAAAGCCGTGGAAGGCACGCTTGTTCTCCTCGGCATAGGTGCCGTTGGAAAGGCGGTCGCCTACGGTCATATCGGCCGTGCCGTTGAGGATAGGCTCGCAGAGGGCTTTGGCCGCCTCGGCGGGGTAGGTGTCGTCTCCGTCGACCATCAGGTAGCAATCGGCGTCGATGTCGCGAAACATCTGGCGGCACACGTTGCCCTTTCCCTGACGGGGCTCAAAGCGCACCGTGGCTCCGTGTTCGGTGGCGATGCGTGAGGTATCGTCCGACGAGTTGTTGTCATAGACATAGACCGTAGCCTGCGGAAGCTCGCGGTGAAAGTCGTCGACGACCTTACCGATTGTGAGCGCTTCGTTGTAGCAGGGGATGATGACGGCGATGGATTCAGAATTCACTCAATGCTCCTTACACATTCAATCCTTGAAAGTATAGCCGTTTGGACTTGTCATCCTTAGATGTGGGTTAGTTCTCCAGTTTTGTTGCGCGAATCGTTTGCAGGGCCGTCGGGTCTATACTGTTCGCTTGTCAACGATTACGAGTAAAGGAGTTGCATCCGTGTCGGATCAGACAAAGCAACAAGAAACTCGCAGTCTGCCTGCGACGTTTGCTAAGAACGAATTTGAGAAGGACGCGTTTATCCTTCGTCAGCTGGTTACCAAGGATTTTAAGATCAAGTATCGCCGTAGCGTTCTGGGCGTCGCATGGTCGGTGCTCAATCCGTTGCTGATGATGATTGTCATGGCCATCGTGTTCTCGACGATTTTTGCCCAGGGCCGCAATGGCTCGATTACGCCCGAGATGTACCCGCTGTATTTGATCGTGGGTAACGTCACCTTTGCCGTCATGTCCGAGTCTACGAACCAGGCTCTGACGTCGATCGTGGGTGCTGCCCCGCTGCTCAAGAAGGTTAAGGTGCACCGCTGGGTCTTCCCGGTGCAGAAGGTGCTCTTCTCGCTGGTTAACTTTGCCTTCTCTCTGGTCGCCGTAGCTATTGTTATGCTGTGGTTCCGTGTTATGCCTTCTTGGCACCTTATTCTGCTGCCTGTCTGCCTACTGCTGCTTATGTGCTTCTGCATGGGCCTGGGCATGATGCTCTCCGCCCTCACGGTCTTCTTCCGCGATGTCATGCATCTGTGGAGCGTCGTCATTACGGCGTGGACTTACATCACGCCTATTTTCTGGACGACCGACTTCGTTGCGCAAATGCCGCATCTCGTGCGCATTCTGGTCTATGCGAACCCCATGTATAACTACCTGCAGTTTATGCGCGATATCTTCCTGTTCCAGACTACGCCCTCGCTTATGACGTTTGGTATGTGCGTTGCTTGGGCGGTTCTTGCGCTTGTTATTGGCTACACCGTGTTCCATAAGTCCGAGCGCAAGTTCATCCTCTACATCTAAGGAGTGCTGTGATGACTGAATCTGTTGTTGATTACAGCGAGCAGCCTCTGGCTGTCGAGGTCGACGACGTCACCATGATCTTTAACATGGCGTCTGAGTCGCTGACCAACCTCAAGGAGTACTTCATTAAGCTTGCCAAGCACGAGCTGTTCTTTGAGGAGTTTCGGGCGCTTAAGCACATCTCGTTCGATATTCATCGCGGCGAAGTTGTGGGTCTGGTCGGCACCAATGGTTCCGGCAAGTCTACGATGCTCAAGATCATCGCTGGCGTGCTTGAGCCCAGTGAGGGCAGCGTTAAGGTGCACGGTAACATCGCGCCGCTGATTGAGCTTGGTGCCGGCTTTGACCCCGAGCTGACCGCCCGCGAGAACATCTATCTGAACGGTGCCCTGCTCGGCTACACCAAGGAGTTCATCGACGCCAACTTTGACGGCATTATCGAGTTCGCTGAGCTGCAGAACTTTGTCGACATGCCGCTTAAGAACTTCTCCTCGGGCATGGTGGCGCGTATTGCCTTTGCAATCGCGACGATCACCGAGCCCGATATTCTGATCGTTGACGAGACGCTGTCCGTCGGCGATGTGTTCTTCCAGCAAAAGTGCGAGGCGCGTATTCAGCACTTTATCCAGAGCGGCGACGTGACGGTTCTGTTCGTTTCGCACTCCATGGAGCAGGTTGAGCGCATCTGCCAGCGCGCCGTTTGGATTGAGAAGGGCGACCTTCGCATGGACGGCCCGGTTGATGAGGTCTGCAAGGCGTACCGCGAGCAGTTCAACTAGGTTATAATTACTAGCGCCTGGCACGCGTGCGCGTGCTTGGGCGTGCGGTTATTTGCTCCATTAGCTCAGTTGGATAGAGCAGGGGACTTCTAATCCCAAGGTCGACGGTTCGAATCCGCCATGGAGCACCATCGTTTATTAAGCCCAGACCGCTTGGTGGTCTGGGCTTTTTTCATCTTGTGTGTTGCTGGAGCCGAGCGCGAGCAAGCCGCTGCTGTTTGTTGGGGTTGGCATTTTACTTTTCGAGATGCTCTTTCAGCAGCTCCAACGCGTGGGCGTAGCCCTTCAGGCCCTCTCCGGTGATGGTGGCGAAGCAGGCCAGACGGGCGTAGCTCACCTGGCGGAAGTCTTCGCGGGTCTCGACTGCGCTAATGTGGACCTCCACAGCCGGGATGGCGACGGCTTTGAGCGCGTCCAGGATGGCCACGCTTGTGTGCGTGTAGGCGGCCGGGTTGATGACGATGCCGTCGACCTTTCCGTAAGCCTCCTGGATCTTGTCGACGATGCTGCCCTCGTGGTTAGACTGGAAGACCTCGACCTCGTCGAAGCCCTGTGCGGCACCCGCTTCCTGGCAGATCTGCACTAAGCGATCGTAGTTGTCGCTGCCGTAGATGCCTGGCTCGCGAATGCCGAGCATGTTGAGGTTGGGGCCGTTGATGACGAGTGCTTTCATGGTTGCTTCCTTTGCGGTTGGAAAACCACCACAAAGGTGCCTGTCCCCTTTGTGGCGGTTTTGCTTAGAGAGCGGGTGGGAGGGTGTCGAGGAGGGCTCGGGCGGTGTTGGCTGCGCAGTCGCGCGAGTCGATGATGTAGTCGGCCCAGGCGCGGTAGCGCGGCATCCGCTGCTCGGCCAGCTTGTCGATACCGTCGCGGGCGGTGATGGGGCGACCCTTGTGGGCGAGCTCATCGAGCTTGCGGTTGAGCATCACGATCTGACTGTTCTGGTGCAGCAGCGGGTAGTTCTCGTCTCGCGTGACGACGCCGCCGCCGGTGGAAAGCACCAGGCCGCTGCGCTTGGAGATGTCGGCCAGCGCCGCCGTCTCCTGCTCGCGGAAGGCCTGCTCGCCGCGCTCGACGATAAAGTCGGCGCAGGGCATGCCCAGACGCTCTTCGAGGGCGCGGTCCAGGTCGATGTGCTCGCGGCCGGTGAGCAGGGCGATCTGCTCACCCACGCGGGTTTTGCCCGAGCCCGGCATGCCGATCAGGGCAATGTTCTGCTCGCGGTGAGACAGGCGCTCCGTTACGTCCAGAATGCGCTCGCGCGGGGTGACCTGGCCGGTATAGCGCTCGACGGCTTGCGCCGCCTGGGCCACAAGCATGAGCAAACCGCCGATGCAGGGGATGCCGCGGCGCTCCGCCTCGAGCATGAGTCCCGTACGGGCAGGGTTGTAGACGATATCGATGACGCCCTCGAGCGCGTCGAGTCCCTCGAGCGTGCAAGGCGCGTCGGGGCAGTGGGGGAACATACCGGCAGGCGTGCAGTTGACGAGCAACGCGGCGTCGGACTGCTTTGCGATGTTGTCGTAGTTGACCTCGCTCGTGCGACCCACGGGCACCACGATCGCGCCCAGGTCGCCCAGTACCATACTTGCCGTGGTGCCGGCGCCGCCGGTGGCTCCGAGCACGAGGACCTTCTTGCCGGCAACCTCAACGCCCAACTCCTCGACCAGGCACTGGAATCCGAAGTAGTCGGTGTTGTCGCCGCGCAGACGGCCATCGGGCAGGCGCGTGATGGTGTTGACATTACCCATGCGCTCGGCCAGCGGGCTCAGTTCGTCCAGGTAGTCCATGACGGCGCGCTTGTAGGGGATGGTCACGTTGGTGCCCTCCCACTCGTTGCCTGTCATAAAGGCTTCCAGATCCTCGGGCTCGCGCTCAAAACGCACGTACTCAAGCCCCGCGAGCTCCTTGTAGATGGTCGGGGTGTAGCTGTGGCCCAGCACGCGGCCCAGCACGCCGTAGGGACGGGTTGTGGCGACGTCAGTCATCTAGAGCACCTCCGTGTAGCTGCCAAAGTAGGTGAAGCTCTCGCACACGTCGTCGATCGAGTCGAGCAGGTCGTCGAGAGCTTTGCTGCCAAAGGGACAGTCCAGATCGAAGTAGAACATAAACTCAAAGTCGCGCCCGGGGATGGGGCGGCTCTCGAGCTTGATAAGGTTGATGTTGAGCGCATAGAAGCGCTCGAGCACGCGATAGAGGGCGCCCGGTTCGTTGGCCGTGGTGATCATGAGCGAGGTACGGTTTGCGCCGGGGTAGACGCGCGGCTCGCGGCTGATGACGACGAAGCGTGTGTAGTTGTTGTCCGAGTCCTGAACGTTGGACTCCAGCACCTCCAGACCGTAGAGCACAGCGCAACTGCGCGAGGCGATGGCGGCGACGTCGGTGCGCTTGGAGTTGGCGACCATCTCGGCCGACATAGCCGTGTTGGGATACTTGGTGGCGTGCAGATCGTGCGCCTCGATAAAGCCGGCGCATTGCGCGATGGCCTGGCCATGGCTATAGACCTCACGAACATCCTGCAGCTTGGTGCCGGGCTTGACGAGCAGGTTGTGGTCAATCTTGAGGCGCAGCGAGCGCACAATGTGGAAGTCGAACTGCGCGAGCAGGTCGTAGACCGCGTTGACCGAGCCCGCGGTGGAGTTTTCGATGGGTAGTACGCCAAACTCGCAGAAGCCGTCTCGCACAGCGCGCATGACACCTTCGAAGGTCTCGAAGAACGCGATATCGGGTACGTCGAAGAGCTTGCACGCGGCGATCTGGCTGTAGGCGCCCTCTACGCCCTGGCAGGCGACGCTGGCGGTCTGGGGGAAGGGCGCGTTGAAGGCCTCGGCAGTGGCGTGTGCCTTTTGCGAGAGCGTGATGCCCTTGAGCTCGTTGATATAGCGCTGCTGCTCGGCCTTGCTCATACTCATGAGGAGGCGGAACAGCGTGATGGTCTGCGCCTCGTAGCGCTCGGGCGCGCGGCCGGCAAGGTTGTTGAGCTTGGAGCGCTCGCGGGCGGGGTCAAAGACGGCCTTGCCCATCTCGATTTTTGATTTGGCGACGTCGGTGGCAATGTCCATGCGTTCGACAAAACTGTTGAGGAGCGTGGTATCGATGCCATCGATGGCCTGGCGGATGTCAGCAAGGTCCATATGGACCCCTTTCACGTGTCGGGGCTGCAGTGATTTTTCTGGGACGGGGATTAACTAGCGCTGGGCGGCGTCCTCGAGGAGGGCGTCCCAGATGGCCAGCGCTGCGGCTGCTTCGGCTACGGGGACGGCGCGCGGGACGATGCAGGGATCGTGGCGACCGTGGACCGAGAGCTCGGCATTTTCCATAGCGTCCATGTCCACCGTCTGCTGCTCGCGGCCAATGGAAGGCGTGGGCTTTACGGCCATGCGCCACATGACGGGTGCGCCGGTTGAAATGCCGCCCAGGATGCCGCCGGCGTTGTTGGACTCGACCTCGATCTGGCCGGTCTCGGCGTCGATGCGATACGGATCGTTGTTCTCGCTACCACGCATGGCGGCGACGGCAAAGCCCATGCCAAACTCCACGCCCTTCACGGCGGGAATCCCAAACGCGATCTGCGCGATGCGGTTCTCGATGCCGTCGAACATGGGGTCGCCGATGCCCGCGGGCAGGCCGTAGATACCGCACTCCACGATGCCGCCGATGCTGTCGAGCTCGTCGCGCGCGGCCAGGATCTCCTCGCGCATGCGACCGGCAGCTGCGGCGTCAATGCACGGCAGGTCGTTCGAAAGGATCGCCTTGCGGTCGGCCTCGCGATAGACCATGTCGTCCATGGGCAGGTCGGAGATGCCACCGATCTGCGCCACGTGCGCCATGACCTGAATGCCGCGGGCCTCGAGCGCCTGCAGCGCGATGCCACCCGCGATGCATAAGGGGGCTGTCAGGCGGCCGGAGAAGTGTCCGCCGCCGGCGACGTCGTGCATGTTGTGGTACTTCACGCGTGCCGGGAAATCCGCGTGGCCCGGGCGGGGCTTGCGGCGCAGCTCGGAGTAGTCCTTGGAGCGCGTGTTGGTGTTCTCGATGATTGCGGCGATAGGCGCGCCCGTGGTGTGTCCATCAACCACACCGGCGATAATGTGGGCGGCGTCGGCCTCGCGGCGCTTGGTCGCGGTTTCGTCACGGCCGGGGGCGCGACGGTCCAAAAAGGCCTGCAGCTGCTCCAGGTCAACGGCGATACCTGCCGGAATGCCGTCGAGCGAGCAGCCGATGGCGGGGGAGTGCGACTGGCCGAAGATGCTCAAACGCAAGACGTTGCCAAAGGTCGAGGACATGCTATTCCTCCTCGAGCGTGACCTTGCCGCCCAACAGGCGGTAGTGGTCGAAGAAATCAGGATAGGACTTGTTGACGGCCTCGGCGCCGTGGATCACGACCTCGCCGGTGGCGCGACTTGCGGCGATGGCGGCCATCATGGCGATGCGGTGGTCGTTGTGCGAATCGACCTCGCCGCCGGTAAGGGCATCGACGCCCTTGATGATGAGGTCGTCACCGGCGATGCGCACCTGCGCGCCCAGCGCGGTGAGCTCGCGGGTGGTGGTGACCAGACGGTCAGATTCCTTGATACGCAGGCGTGCACAGTCACGGATGAACGTGCGGCCCTGGGCCAGCGATGCCACGGCCGAGATAACAGGCACCAGGTCCGGAATGTCGTGGGCGCTCATCTCAAAGCCGGCGAGCTTGTCGGACTGGACGGTGGCGGCGTTCGTGGAGCGCACGATGCGGGCGCCAAAGCGCGAAAGCGCGGCGAGCACGTTGCGGTCGCCCTGCGCGGAGCTCAGAGACACGCCCTCCACGGTGATCGGGTCGGTGCCGATGGCGCCGGCGCACAGCCAAAAGGCGGCGTTGGACCAGTCGCCCTCGACGGCTGCGCTACCGGGCGTTCGGTACGAGCCACTGTTCACGCGGAAGTTCGTGACCTCGGGCTGGCCGTCCTTGGCGGGAATGCGCTCTACGTTGACCTCGACGCCAAAGGCCTTCATGGCCTGGATCGTCAGGTTGATGTAGGGGCGGCTTTCGATAAGGCCGGTCACCTGCACGCAGGAGGGTTGGGCCAGCAGCGGGGCCGCCAGCAGCAGGCCGGAGATATACTGCGAGCTCACGTTGCCCGGAAGCACAAAGGTGCCCGGGCGCATACGACCGCTTGTCTTGAGCGGAAAACCGCCCAGGCCCTGCAGGTCGCAACCGGCGGCGATGATCTCGTCCGAAAGCGGGGAGAGCGGTCGGGCGCCCAGGCGGCCCTGGCCCACGAAGGTGGCCTCCGCACCCAGCGCGCAGGCGACAGGCAGCATAAAGCGCAGCGTGGAGCCACTCTCGCCGCAGTCGAGCGTGCCGCCGGCAAGGGCCTTGAGCAGGCCAAATTCAATGCTCTTCATGGTGGGGTGGACCTGGAAGCCGTCCTCGACGGTTTCGATGCGGGCGCCGAGCGCCGTGAGGCAGCGCACCGTGGCCTCGATATCGGCGCAGGTCGTGTTGCAGGCAACGTGCGTCTCGCCGTTGGCAAGCGCGGCGCAGATGATGAGGCGATGCGCCATCGATTTGGACGCGATGGCGGGAACGGTGCCCTTGAGCGGGGACGGGGTGATGCGGGCTAACATGCGGAAACGTCTCCCTTCTGGCCGAGGCCCTCGGCAATCAAATCGTGGAAGGTGGAAAGCGGCGTGCGGTCGATGCTGCAACGGCCAATTCCGTGCGGAATTACCAGGTCGATGGTGTTGCCCGCGCGCTTTTTGTCGTGGAGCGCCTCGGCAAAGACAGCATCGGCATCTAGGTCGCAGCGGGTCTTGAGGCCGTGGCGGGCGCAGAGCTCCTCAATACGATCGGGCAGCTCGGCATCGCAAATGCCGTGTAGGGCTGCGGCACGCGTGATGATGCCCATGCCGATCGATACGCAGTTGCCGTGGCCGAGCTCAAAGTGCTCGCAGGCTTCGACGGCGTGCCCAGCGCTGTGGCCAAAGTTGAGGAGCTTGCGCTGATTGGTTTCGCGCTCGTCGGCAACGACCACGGCACGCTTGATGTCGATATTGCGGGCGATGATGAGCGCCACACGGGCCACGTCGCGGTTCAGCAGCTCAAGCGTGAGCGGGGTCTTCTCAAGCTCGGCGAAGAGCTCGGGGTCGGCGATTACGGCATGCTTTACGACCTCGCCGCAGCCGTCGGCGAACTGCTCGGGCGTGAGGGTTGCCAGGCACCCCACGTCGGCGATGACCACGCTCGGCTGCCAAAAGGCGCCGGCCAGGTTCTTGCCAGCTGTCAGGTCGATGGCCGTCTTGCCGCCGACCGACGAATCAACCATGGCGAGCAGGCTTGTGGGAATCTGCACAAACTTGCAGCCGCGCATGTAGGTGGCGGCCACAAAGCCGGCCACGTCGCCCACGACGCCGCCGCCGAGTGCCACGATCACGTCGGAGCGCGAAAGCTCGTGCTCGGCCACAAACTCCAAAATGGCAACGTAGGTCTCGGCACGCTTATGGGCCTCGCCGGCCTCGAAGGTGCAGATGCTCACCTCGTAGCCTGCGGATTCGAGGCTCTGCTTAACGGGCATCTGGTAGAGGGGGCCCACGTTGGTGTCCGTCACGATGACGGCGCGCGAGCCGCCGGCGGTGGCGCGTACGAGCGGGCCTGCCTGCTCCAGCAAAAAAGTGCCCACATGCACCTGGTAGGGGCGTGCGGTGTCGATATCGATGGTAATCGCCATAAGCTTCGGTCCTTTCGACCTGGCGTGATAGGTGGTCTAGTGGGAGGCCTCGTCGTCGAGCGCGCGCTTGATGCGGTCGCCCTCGGCAAGGAGATTCTCCAGATAGCGCTGGTCGCGATCCTTAAGGGCGCGGCTGTAGGCGCCGAGCGATTCGATCAGATGGTCGATCTCGAAGGAGAGCGCATCGGCGTCGTCGATCATGAGCTCGGACCACATCTGCGGATTGAGGTGCGCCACGCGGGTGAGGTCGCGGTAGCTGCCGGCCGAAAAGCCGTGGTGGACCTGAGCGGTCGGGCTTTTAACGTAGGCGTTGGAGACGACGTGTGCGAGCTGGCTTGTAAAGGCGATGACGCGGTCGTGCTCGGCGGCGCTCGTTACGCTGAACTTGCCAAAGCCCAGGGGACGCACCATTTCGCGCACCTGGCCCAAAAGCTCCAGCTTAAGTGCGTCGTCCACTGCGGGCGGTACAAGCACGAGCGGTGCGCCCTGGAACAGGTCGGCGCGGGAATGCGCGTAGCCCGAGAACTGCGTGCCCGCCATGGGGTGCGCGCCCACAAAGTAAAAACCGTGCTCGCGGGCAAGCTTAAAGGCGCGCTCGCACACGATACCCTTGACGCCCACGGTGTCGATCACCACGGGGCCCATGATGGCCTCGGTGTCGGTGGCGTCGGCGAGTGCCCGGGCGTGCGTCTCGAGCCACTCGATGCAGGCCTCGGGGTAGCATGCCAGGACGATGATGTCGCATTCGCCGAGCGTCTCGTCGTTGAGCTCGCCGGCAACGGTGCCCATGCTGGCGGCCGTCATGACGTCGTCATCGGGGTCCCAGGCCAGCACGCGGACGCCCGCCTGCGCATAGCCGCGGGCAAAGCTGCCGCCGATGAGGCCCAGGCCCACGATGCCGGCGCACTTGGGGCCACCCTGGTTGACGCGTGCGTTTCTCACCGTACCCATGGGCTACTCCTGAACGGTCTCTTGGCAGACGACCTCGCGGATGGCGCGGATGCGGCGCATGGTGTCGTCGAACTGGTCGGGGGTGAGGGCCTGAGCGCCGTCGGACCAAGCGTGGCTCGGGTCGTCGTGGACCTCGATCTCCAGACCGTTGGCGCCGCAGGCAGTCGCGGCGAGCGCCATGGGCTCAACATAGCGGGTGTAGCCGGTGGCGTGGCTGGGGTCGGCGACGACGGGCAGGTGCGACAGGTGGTGCAGCACCGGCACGGCGTTGAGGTCGAAGGTGTTGCGGGTGCGGGTCTCGAAGGTGCGGATGCCGCGCTCGCACAGGATGACGTTGTCGTTGCCCTCGCTCATGATGTACTCGGCTGCCATAAGCAGCTCGTCGACGGTGCCGGACATGCCGCGCTTGAGCAGGATCGGGGTCTGCGTCTTGCCGACCTCCTTGAGCAGGGGGAAGTTCTGGGCGTTGCGAGCGCCGATCTGCATGACGTCGATCTTCTTGTCGAGGAAGACCTGCACGTCGCGCGGGTCCATGATCTCTGTGACGATCGGCATGTCGAGCTCGGCGGATGCCTCGCACAGCAGGTCCAGGCCGGCGGGACCCATGCCCTGGTAGGCGTACGGGGAGGTGCGGGGCTTGTAGGCGCCGCCGCGCAGCATCGTGGCGCCGGCGGCCTTCACGCGGCGGGCGATGCGGATGAGGTTCTCGCCCTCGACGGAGCACGGGCCGGCGATGACCTGGAACTGGTCGCCGCCGATCTTGACGCCGTGGCCGCAGTCGATGATGGAGTCCTCGGGGTGGAACTTGCGGTTGGCGCGCTTGAACGGCTCGGAGACGCGCTGCACGCGCTCGACGACGTCCATGGACTCGAGCAGGAACGGGTCGATCTTGGTCGTGTCGCCCACCAGGCCGATGATGGTCTCGTTCTCACCGCGCGAGACGTCGGTCTTGAGTCCCTTTTTCTCGATCCAGCTGACGATGTGGCCGACGGCCTCGTCGCTGGCGCTCTGCTTTAAAATCGCAATCATGGTGTGCCTCTCACCTCGATAGATAGCCCTTGCAAAAACGGCCCGCATCGCGAGCCGTTATATATGTGCATGAGAGTTTATACTATCTGACTCGCTTTTGCCGCCTAAAGCGCGCCGTCGCGGCGCGTCTCCCACGTAATTGCAAAGCTTTTTCTATTATTTTGTTAGCCCGTGGCGCACTTGGGTATAATGCCTACCGTTCGCCCTATTAGCTCAGGGGATTAGAGCGTCTGCCTCCGGAGCAGAAGGCCGTTGGTTCGAATCCAACATGGGGCACCATCGAACGTAAGACCGTCCGAACCTCGCATGGTCCGGGCGGTTTTCTTATACCGACGCGACGTGATGGGACGTGGTATGGCAGCAACGGATATCGAGCGTGGACTCTCGACCGCCGAGGTCGAGGAGCGCATCGCCGCCGGTAAGATTAACCGCAACATGGAGCTCAAGACCAAGTCGGTCAAAGAGCTCATCATCGAGAACCTCTGCACGCTGTTCAACTTGATCAACGTGGTCTTGGCGATTTTGGTGTTGCTGACCGGTTCGTTTAAGAACCTGACGTTCCTGTTCGTGGTGTTCTTGAACACGGCAATTGGCGTCATTCAGTCCATGCGTTCCAAGCGGATGGTCGACAAGCTTACGCTGCTCACCTCTAAAAAGGCCATCGCGGTGCGCGACGGCGCCGAGGTGGAGCTCGACTTGGACCAGATCGTGCTCGACGATATCATTCGCCTGGGGCGCGGTGACCAGATTCCCGCCGACGCCGTGGTAGTGTCGGGCGAGGCGCTCGTCAACGAGAGCCTGCTGACGGGCGAGAGCGACCTCATTAAGAAACAGCCGGGCTCCGAGCTCATGAGCGGCAGCTTTATCGACTCGGGCCTGCTGCGCGCCCGCGTGATCCATGTCGGCGCCGATAACTATGTGGCAAAGATCAACAACGAGGCCAAGTACGTCAAAAAGGTCAATTCCGAGATCATGAACGCGCTCAACGCCATCGTGCGGTTCGCGAGCATTATTATGATTCCGCTTGGTCTGGCGCTCTTTACCTCGAGTGTGAGCGAGCTGTGGGATGCCGCGGGAACCCCGGGCGATAGCGCGCTTTCCTGGTGTTTCTCCGAGCTGCTGGCCGGTCGAGTGCCTTCTTCGGCGCTGCTGTCCACGGTGGGTGCCCTGCTGGGCATGATTCCGCAGGGTCTGGTGTTGCTGACCTCGTCGGTGCTCGCGATTGCCACGGTGCGCCTGGCACGTCGCAAGGTGCTGGCACAGCAGCTCTACTGCATCGAGACGCTCGCGCGCGTCGACGTGCTGTGCCTGGACAAGACGGGCACCATTACCTCGGGCCGTATGGAGGTCGAGGGCACCTACCCGCTGCCTGTTGAGGGTGTTGGCTTTGGCGCGGACTCGGACGAGGCTGCTGTTCCCGTCGAGACCACGGTGCTCGACTTTGCGCTCGCCAACGTGGCACGTGCGACCTCGGCGGATGCCAACGAGACTTGCCAGGCGCTGCTCAACTATTACGCCGATCGTCCGGTCGAGGTTTCCGAGCCGCTGTCGGTCATTCCGTTCTCGTCGTCTAAAAAGTGGAGCGGCGCGTCGTTTGCGCAGGGCTCCTATGTGATGGGCGCCGCGCAGTTTGTGCTTACGGACCGTGTGTTTTCACAGGTCGAGAGCCGTGTCGCCGAGCTTGCCGATACCTGCCGCGTGCTTGTGGTGGCGCGCGTGGACGGCTTTACGCCCGACGGCGACATGGTGGGCGAGGCCGAGCCCGTGGGTTTTGTGACTATTCGTGACGAGATTCGTACCTCGGCAGCCGAGACTATCGGCTACTTTAACGAGCAGGGCGTGACCCTCAACGTGATCAGCGGCGACGACCCGCGTACGGTGTCGTCGATCGCGCGCGTGGTGGGCGTGCCGGGCGCCGATGCTTACGTGGACGCGACAACCCTCGATACACCGTCCAAGATTGATGCGGCAGTGGACCGTTACCACGTCTTTGGGCGTGTGACGCCGCAGCAGAAGCGCGAGCTCGTACAGGCGCTCAAACGCCGCGGGCACACCGTGGCCATGACGGGCGACGGCGTCAACGACGTGCTGGCGCTCAAGGAGGCCGACTGCTCCGTGGCGATGGCCGCCGGCTCCGATGCCGCGCGCAATGTGGCCGAGATCGCGCTCGTCGATAACGACTTTGCCTCGATGCCCGCTGTGGTGGCCGAGGGCCGTCGTTCTATCAATAACCTGCAGCGCTCCGCCGCGCTCTTTTTGACCAAGACGCTTTTCTCGATGGGCCTGGCGGCGCTGTGCATCGCGCTGCCGCCGTATCCCTTCGAGCCCATTCAGATGACGCTCATCAACTTCTTCTGCATCGGCGCGCCGGGCTTTGTGCTGGGCCTGGAGCCCAACAACGCCCGCGTGAAGGGGTCGTTCTTGACCAACGTGCTTAAGCGTGCGCTGCCGGCGTCGATTGCGGTCATTTTGGCCGCGGCGCTCGATATCTTTGTGGCGCGCGTATTTGGTTTTAGTCAGCTTACGCTTTCGACCATGTGCCTGCTCACGTCGTGCGCGGCGAGTGTCAGCCTGATCTGGCGCATCTCGCAGCCGCTCACGCCCTTGCGCGTGGTGCTTTTCGTGTTTGTCGTCGCCGGCATTCTGACGGGCGTTATCGGGTTCCCGGGGCTGCTGTCGATTGCCAACCTGTCGATGGGCCAGATGGTCATTTTGGCGGTTATCGTCGTCTTTACCTGCGCGGTGTTCTTTAAGCTTGCCGCGATGATGGACTCGCTTAAGCCCCGTCGCCGTCATGCGGCCACCGGCTTTGGCCGAGGCGTGCGCGTTCGCCTGGGTCGCGGCGGCGGCAAGGTGAGCTCGACGGGATCGACTGCCGGGCGTTTTGCCAAGCGCGTTGCCGCCGATATGGCGCAGCGCCGTGAGGCCCGCACTGTCCGCGAGGCCGAGGCTCGTGCACTCGAGGGCGTGGCCCAGGCCCAGCCCAAGAAAAAGAAGGGCGCCGGTGCCAAGCGCTCCCGCGTAACCAAATCGGCCCAGGGCATCAAGGTATCGATGCCCAGCAAGAAGAATAAGCCCGTAAAGAAAGACTAGCCCCAACGCCTCCCTAAGTTGCGGTGAAATAGGGACTGTTTAAGCGTTTTAACCTCCTATTCAGTCCCTATTTCACCGCAACTTAGGCGTGAGCGGCGATGTTGAATTGGTGCCTTGCGCTTGTGGGGCCGTGTCGATGTTATGCTCTAACCTCAATTGTTTGAATTGCTTCGGAAAGAGGATGCCGTGATCTGCCCGCATTGCCTAAAGACCATCGAGGACGGCGCCTCGTTCTGCCCCTATTGCAACGCATACGTTGGTCCGGGCGATGGACCCGAGCATACCGAGTTCGTGTTCTGCGACGGCTGCGGCGCCCGTCTGTCCCCGCATGACCGTACCTGTCCCAAGTGTGGACGCCCCGCGCCAGGCATCCTTTCCGAGGACGCGGCCGCATCCGACCTGGCCGCAGGGCGCACGGCCGGCTTTCCGCGCCTGACGCAGGAGCAGATCGATACCGAGGTGCCCCACGCGCCGGCATCTGCCGCCGCGGTGCTCTCCGACGCAGCCGACCCCAACGAGACCTGCGTGCTGCCTGCCTTCGATAAGGACTTTGGTATCCCCAAGGTCGATATCCCCACGCCGGTGTCCCTGCGCGATGATGCCCAGCCCAAAAAGCAAAAGCCCAAGCGCAAGGTCCACCCCGACGAGGATGCCTATCACAAGCACAAGCGCCATATCCCCAAACCGCTCATCATTATCGCGGTGCTCGCCGCCGTGTGCGGTGGTGCGTATTGGTTTGTGACTGCCGATCCCATGGGCGTCATGCCCGGCTTCTACGACCAGTTTGGCCAGGCCGCCAAGACCACCTTCCCGTCGCGCCAAAAGGGCGAGGCCACCGAGAAAGAGTCCAAGCAAGAGGATGCGTCCGAGGTCGTTCAGGAGGAGACCGTCTTAACCGACGACCAGCTCTACACCAGGCTCGACGGCCTGTACCAGACCATCGTGTCGTACAGCGACGAGGATCAGATTGGCGAGGTCATCGATTCGTTTAATAACGGCTATCTGCGTACACCGCTCTCCACCCGCCAGGAGCTGTCGCAGAGCGCCTATGCCCTGCGCGACCAGATTAAAAAGACCCAGGATGAGCTCAACAACCTCAAGGTTCAGGACGACACGGTCTATGCGGAGGATATCGAGCACCTAAAGCAGCTTGCCCAGTGGATGTACGAGCGTGTCGACGTGATCTGCCAGAGCTGGGATATCTCGCTGTCCATTCCCGACGGGGAGTCGCTGAGCGCCCGTCAGAGCGAGATCCTGGCGCCCATCGCACAAGGCGGCAACAGCGCGCTTAACCAGTACGACGCCAACGTGAGCGCCTGGAGGCCGCAGCAGCGTTCGTAATTTGTTGCCCTCCGGCGGCATAACCTGCGTGCGCAATTGATGGAAGCCCGTGCTTATTGCTACAATTCGTATAAATATGCTTTAAACGCACGAGGAAGGAACCACATGTTTGGTTTTAAGAAAGAGCTCTATACGCCCGAGTACCAGCTCGTCGGTGACGAGTGCGCGGTGATCGAGACGTCGAAGGGCACCATCAAGGTCAAGTTTGACGGTGAGGGCGCCCCCATCCATGTGGCGAACTTCTGCGAGCTTTCCACGATGGGCTTTTATGACGGCCTTAAGTTCCATCGCTATGTGCCCGGCTTTGTGATCCAGGGCGGCGACCCCAATACCCGCGATATGTCCGGCGCCGATGTCGCTGCCGGCCTTGAGGGTCCCGACGGCATGCCCGGTACCGGTGGCCCCGGCTACTGCATCAAGGGCGAGTTTGCCACCAATCCGCGCAACAGCCATGTTGACGGCGCGCTTGCCATGGCCCGCTCCATGGATCCCGATTCCGCGGGCTCGCAGTTCTACTTCTGCCTGGGCGCCCAGCACAACCTCGACTCCGGCTATACCGTCTTTGGCACCACGGTCGAGGGCCTCGACGTCATCTCGCAGCTGCGCGCCGGCGACGAGATCGTTCATGTCGAGATCGTTCACGAGTAAAGGGGACTTCCTTGAATAGCCAGCTGATCCAACAGGGCCGCGCCGCTTATCGCGCGGGTGATTTTTCCGCTGCCGCCCAGATGCTTGGCGCGGCAAAGACTCCCAATGAGATCATGGGTGAGGCCGACCACCTGCGCGGCAACGCCCTGATGCATCTGGGCATGTACGCCGAGGCCGCCGAGGCCTACGCCGCCGCGCTCAACGACGGCACCTATGGCAAGCGCGGTGCCCTGCTCACCAACCGCGGCAAGGCACTCGCCGCGGTGGGCGACTACACCACGGCCGCCCAGGCGTTCTCTGCAGCTACCCAGGATGCTTCCTACGCCACGCCTTTTAAGGCCTACCTGGGTCTGGGCAACGCGCTGTTCCAGGCGGGCGACTTTGCCAACGCCGGCACTGCCTTCCGTCAGGCTGCCATCGACGGCGCCAACCCGGCTCCTGCCGCCGCCCTCGGCGATCTGGGCCGCTGCTTCATCAAGCTCGGCCGCCCCGCGGACGCTGTCGAGACCTACCGTACGGCTATCGACTTTGCCGGCCCGCGCGACGATACGCGCGCCCTCAACGCCGGCATGGGCCAGGCGCTTTCCGCCGCCGGCCGTCCCTCTGATGCTCTCGATGCCTTTAACGCCGCTACCGCTGACGGCATCTACCAGCTCACGCCCGAGCAGGCAGACGAGCTTGCCCGCGTGCACGACTCGCTCGCCGCGCTTTCGGCCCAGACGGCCATGTCCACGGCTCCGGCTCCCGCGATGGACGCTCTCGCTGTCGACCCGCTCGATCCCACGGGCGCGACCGGTCAGTTTATGCCCGACCCCTCTGACACCGGCTTCTTTACGCTGTCCGAGTCCGAGATGGTCCAGCAGGACCGCAAACAGGCCAAGGTCCGTCGTCGCCACCGCCACACGGGTCTTAAGATCTTCCTGGTGCTGCTCCTGCTCATCGTGATCGCTGCCGGCGGTCTTGGCTATGCTTACACGCGCGGCATGGGCTACCCCTCGCAGGAGTCCGTCATCACCGACCTGTTCCAGGCTGCCGGTGACGGCGATACCGCCAAGGCCGAATCCTGCCTGGCCTCAAGCCTGTCCGAGGACGCCAAGGCGATGATCATCTCCTCGATCCCGCAGGGCGCCACCGTCTCCATCGAGGGTATGGATCAGTCCATGACCGAGACCACCGCCAAGGTGAAGGCTTCGCTGTCCATGGGCGGCGAGCAGGAGTACACCGTAAAATTCGTGCGCTCCGACAACCATATCGGTTGGGCCGTTTCCTCCTTCGATATCGATTTCTCGGCCGCTGACAACCAGTAGTGACCTTATGAGATTTGGCTCTGCCCGGCGCTTCACCGCAAGTGAGGTGCCGGGCTTGCGCTAGTATCATGAGCTAGTAGTTTTCCAGCAATCATCCAACACATCAGGAGTTGCGTTGTTTTCTTTGATGGATATGTTCTTCGGTAGCTATGCGGGCGATCTTGCCATCGACCTCGGCACCGCAAATACGCTTGTCTCCGTGCGCGGCAAGGGCATCGTCATTCGCGAGCCCTCTGTCGTCGCCATCGATAAGAACGACGAGCGCATCCTGGCGGTCGGTATCGAGGCAAAGCGCATGCTCGGCCGTACGCCCGGCAACATCGTGGCCGTTCGTCCCCTGAAGGACGGCGTCATCGCCGACTTCGATGTTACCGAGGCTATGCTTCGCTATTTTATCGACAAGGCGTCCGAGAAGCGCTATCCGTGGACCCCGCGTCCGCGCGTTGTCGTCTGCGTTCCCTCCGGCGTCACGTCGGTCGAGAAGCGTGCTGTCTTTGAGGCCACGATCCAGGCTGGCGCTCGCCAGGCCTACCTGATCGAGGAGCCCATGGCTGCCGCTATCGGCGCCGATCTGCCCGTCGAGGAACCCACCGGCTCCATGGTCATCGACATCGGTGGCGGTACCACCGAGGTTGCCGTTATCGCTATGGGTGGCATCGTCGTCTCGCAGTCCATCCGTATTGCCGGCGACGAGTTCGATCAGGCCATCCTCACGCACGTTCGTGATGCCTACAACTTGGCCATCGGCGAGCGTACGGCAGAGGACATCAAGATCAAGGTCGGCTCCGCCGTGCCGCTCAAGGACGAGCTCGACGTCGAGGTCAACGGCCGCGACGTGATCACCGGTCTGCCCAAGACCGTGCGCATCGAGAGCGAGGAGATTCGTCGCGCGCTCAACAAGCCGCTCGACGAGATGGCCAAGGCCGTCAAGGACGCACTCGACGCTACGCCTCCCGATCTTGCCTCGGACCTTATGTACTACGGTATTTTGCTGACTGGTGGCGGCGCGCTGCTGCGCGGTCTCGACGTGCGCCTGCGCGATGAGACCGGTGTTTCGGTCAACGTCAGCCCCACGGCGCTCGATAACGTCGTTAACGGCTGTGCCCGCGTGCTCGAGGCCAATGCGTTTGATGGCGGCTTCGTCCAGACCAATGCTTAATTTCCAAAAGGTGGATTCCATTTGGCACGATCTTCGGGTTTCTCCACAAATCTGAATACCAAGCGACAATCAACGGGTATGCGCCCGTTGATTGTTTTCAGCCTGATTTCGGTGTTGCTGCTCACGTTTTACATCCGCGAGGGCGAGACAGGACCGATTCATGCCGTGCGTTCGGGCGTGACGACGATTACCTCGCCGGTGCGCTTTGTGGGCTCGGCTGTGGCGGCCCCCTTCAATGCGATCGGCAACGTGTTCTCTAACCTTACGGCGTCGCAGGACACGCTTGACGAGCTTAAGAAGCAAAACGAGGAGCTGACCTCTAAGGTTGCTGAGCTCTCCGAGGCTCAAAAGACCGCCGAGCGTCTGGAGGGGCTGGTCGGCCTGCAGTCGACCTACAACCTCAAATCGACCGCTGCTCGTATCGTTGGTGCCTCGGGCGATGCCTGGACCTCGACCGTAACCATCGACAAGGGCTCTGCCGACGGCCTTACCATCAACATGCCCGTGACGAGTTCTGCCGGTGTTATCGGTCAGATTATCGAGGTATCGGCCAAGACCTCTACCGTGCGCCTTATTGGCGACGAGAACTCGGGTGTGTCCGCCATGGTACAGGACACGCGCGCCCAGGGCATGCTGCAGGGTCAGGCTGACGGCACGCTGCGTCTTGAGTACGTGAGCGTCGACTCCGATGTTAAGGTTGGCGACATCATCGTGACCTCGGGCATTGGCGGTGTATTCCCCAAGGGTCTACCGCTCGGCACCGTCTCGTCGGTTGAGAAGTCGGCAAACGACGTGTACTACACCATTGTGGTGCGCGCTCAGACCACGGCCGAGAACAACGAGGAAGTGCTGGTCATCACCTCGCTGACCGACGAACAGTCGGCTTCGGATGAGGACGTGAGCACCGCTAATAGCACGCCGCAGGGAACGTCGCGCGACGCTGCGACCAAGACGAAGGACGAGAGTTCGGATGACAGTTCCGACGCGTCCGAGACGACCGATTCCGGCTCGAGCGAATAGGGGGCATGTCCATGGATCTACACGAGCAGGGGATGAGCTCCCGCACGTTTGTAATCGCCGCCATTGTGTGCGTGCTGCTGCAGGCAGGCCTGGCGCCGCAGATTTCCATCGCGGGCGGTCGCGTCAACTTTATGATCATCCTGGTGTGTCTGAGTGTGTTCTCGGGCGATCCCACGCGGGCTGTCGTCTGCGGTTTTTGCAGCGGCCTGTTCTATGATCTTTCCGCCGCCGTTCCGGTGGGCGTTATGTCGCTGCTGCTGACGGTGGGCAGTTTTGCCCTGGTGCATAGCGCGGCCGGTCAGACAGGCGGCTCCCCGAGCGCACGCGGTATTACCGTGGGCGCCTTCGCGCTTGCCATCAACGTGGTCTACAGCATCATCTTGCTGTTTATGGGTCTGGAGACGAGCTTTGTGGTGGCTGTTTTTGGCCATGCGCTGCCGTCTTCGATCCTGACGGGTCTGGTTGCCATTCCGTTTTTGATGTCCGGTGTCGTGCCGCAGTCCGGTTACGGATTTTCCGCACGCGGTGGTCATCAGACGGGCATGCGCTTTAAGCCCAAGACCCGCAAACTCAAATAGGGGAGGCTCAAAGATGTCTTCCCAGATGACGGTTATCATCGCCGGTATCGTGCTGGTCGTGGCCATTGTGGTCGCGCTGGTCATCATGCGTCGTGGCGATTCCCGTTTTACCTACGATACGCAGCATGGAACGGCCCCGCGCGCCACCGAGGGCGAGGGTAATACCGCGGTGACCGCCTTTAAGGGCCGCTTTTCCATCCTCACCACGGGTGTGGGCGCGATGTTTGCGGCGCTCGCCGTCAAGCTGTGGGGCATGCAGATGGTCTCATCTGACTATTACGAGAAGCAGGCCAATAGTAATCAGACTCGCACCGTTACAACACCCGCTGTGCGCGGTCGCATCCTCGACCGCAATGGCGTGGCGCTTGTCCAGAACCGTCCCTCACTTGCTGTCGTGGCCTACCGCGACCTTGCCGAGGATGAGGTTCTGGTTCGCCATCTTGCCAACGTGCTTGGAATGCCTTACGTGGCGGTCCTTCGCAATATTCAGGACAATACAGAGGGCGCTCAGAGCCTGCATACCATCGCGACGGACGTCCGTCGCTCCACGGTTGCCTATATCAAGGAACACGCCGGCGAGTTCCCGGGCGTCAAGATTGCCGAGCGTACCGAGCGTCAGTATCCATATGGCGAGACGGCATGCCATATCTTGGGCTATACCGGCACCATTACCTCCGAGCAGCTCGAGGCCCAGAATAAGAAAACCTCTGGCGATGATAATGCTTCTGCTGGCAAGATTACGTACCAGTCGGGCGATATCGTGGGCCAGGCGGGCGTTGAGAGCTACTACGAAAACCTGCTGCAGGGCATTCGTGGCGAGCAGACCGTCAAGGTCGATGCCTCGGGCAATGTGACCGGTCAGGCCGGCGCCGTGCCCGCGAAGGCCGGCTCCGACATTAAGCTCACGCTCGACCTTAAGATTCAGCAGGCCTGTGAGACGGCGCTGGCGAGCGCTATCGAGCTTGCCAAGACCACTGGCTACAGCAATGCCGGCAACGGCGCAGTGGTGTGTCTCGATCCCAACAATGGCGAGATCCTGGGCATGGCGAGCGAGCCCAAGTTCGATCCGTCCGTCTTTATCGGCGGTGTCTCAAATGACGTGTGGACCGAGCTCAATGATGACAAGGGTTCGCACCCGCTGCTCAACCGCGCCATTAGCGGACAGTACATGTCGGCCTCGACCATCAAGCCGCTCTCGGCACTGGCCGGTCTTGAGTTTGGAACCTACACGTCGGGGCAGACGACCAACTGCACGGGTTATTGGACGGGTCTGGGCAAGTCGTGGGGCAAGTACTGCTGGCTGCATTCCGGCCACGGCACCATGACGCTGCAGTCGGGTATCGCCAACTCGTGCGACCCCGTCTTCTACGACATGGGCAAGGCGTTCTTTTATGACGAGAAACATTCCGAGGGCCTGCAGGAGGTCTTTCGTCGCTGGGGCCTAGGCAAGACCTGCGGTATCGATCTGCCGAGTGAGGGCGCGGGCCGTATTCCCGATGCCGAGTGGAAAGAGTCGTACTTCACCGACGCATCTGCCGAGGACCGCAAGTGGAATGCCGGCGATATGACCAACATTGCCATCGGTCAGGGCGACATCCTGGTGACGCCCCTGCAGATGGCGTGTGCCTATATGGGTCTTGCCAACGGCGGCAAACAGTACGTGCCTCACGTGTTTTTGTCTGCCGTGTCGCGCGATGGCGACGGCGATGCCTATAAGTACAACGGCAAGGGCAAGAAGAAGCGCCTGGAGGCCAAGATCAACAGCGATTCGGATTTGGCTCTTGTTCGCAACGGCATGCACGACGTGATTTACACGGCATCGACGTCCCTGGCGGCGCACTTTGGTACCCTGACGCCGCAGGTATACGGCAAGTCGGGCACGGGCGAGAAAAGCGGCGAGGACGAATACGCTTGGTTCTGCGCCTATGCACCGGCCGATAATCCCAAGTATGTCATCGCTACTGTCCTGGAGCAGGGCGGCGGCGGCTCAGATACCGCGATGCATGTCGTGCGCGACGTGCTCGGTGTGATTTATGACGAGCCCGATACCTCTTCGGCCTCGGGCGATTCTTCGGTTCGATAGGAGGTTGCGATGGATTTTTCTCCGGCGGATCTGTTCCGTTCAACCAAGACCGGCTCTCGTAGCAGCCTGGACCGCGTCAACAAGCAACTTTCGGCCTCGCGCGGCACGTTTCGCCAAAAGGTCCATATCGGTGTGCTCGTGGCTACAGTGGCGCTCGTCGCCTACGGTGCCATCATTATCTGGTCGGCTTCGCAGTTTAAGGCCGATGCTTCGTTCTCACGCCATCTGCTGGGAATTGGCATCGGCACGGTGCTGGCGGTGCTGGTCTGGCGCTCCGACCTGCGCGGTATTTCCAATTTCTCGACGGCGTTGCTCGTCATCGACCTGATCGTGATCCTCTCGCCCAAGATTCCGGGTCTGTCCTATACGGGCGGTCTGGGCATGACGGGCTGGATCAAGATTCCCGGTATCGGCTTGACATTCCAGCCGGTTGAGCTTGCCAAGCTCATCACCATCTTCTTTATTGCTACGCTTGGCTCGCAGTATAACGGTCGCATCGATACCGTTCGCGACTACGTCAAGCTCTGCGGCATGTTGTCCATTCCGTTTTTGGCCGTCGTCGCCATGGGCGACCTGGGCTCGGGCCTTGTCGTGCTGGTTTCGGGCGCCATCGTCATTTGCATGAGCGGTGCACGCCGCGAATGGGTGCTGTCGACCCTGGCCCTGCTCGTGGGCCTGGTGGCCCTCGTCCTGGCGCTCGATTCGGTCTTTGATTCGCTGCTCGGCCACGATGTGCTCATCAAGCAGTATCAGATGAACCGTCTGACGGTCTTTATCGACCCCGATAATGCCGATTCGGACGATGCCTACAACCTGCAGCAGTCGCTTATCGCCGTTGGCTCGGGCGGCTTCTTTGGTAAGGGTTTGGGCCATGCGACGCAGTCAGCCGGCGGCTTTCTGCCTGAGTTCCACACCGACTTCGTCTTCGCCTTTCTGTCCGAGACCTTTGGCTTTTGTGGTTCCTTTTTGCTCCTGTGCCTCTACGTGCTGCTGATCTTTTCGACGATTCGCGTCGCCTTTAAGTGTGAGTCGCTGTTTTTACGTCTTTCGTGTGTGGGCATCGTTGGCATGTGGGCGTTCCAGACCTTCGAAAACATCGGCATGTGCATCGGCATCATGCCGATTACCGGTATTCCGCTACCGTTTATTAGCTTTGGCTCGTCTTCGATGATGATTCAGCTGCTGACGGTGGGTATCGTACAATCCATATGGCGGCATCGTTCGGGCGCCGCGTAACCGCTGGAGGGGTTTGCTATGAAAATTCCCGTAGATAAGCTGACCCGCGCTTTTAAGATGGGCGCGTCCGTTAAGAAGGATTCCGATACGCCGGTGCGCGTCTCGGTCTATCTGGATTCGTCCGCCTCGCGCTTTCTTGCCGAGACGGTGCGTGACGCCTTTGTGCCGCAGACGACCTCGGGTATTGTGCGCGTCGAGCGTCTGGGGGAGGAGCGAATTGCTCCAAAGACCGATACCGATGTGGTGCTGGTGCTCTCGTGTGGTTCCGACCGCTTGGAGAGTGCCGTGCAGGAGCTCGTGATCGCCGGCGCGCCCGTGTGCGTGCTTGCCGAGTCTGCTGTGGAGGTGCCGTTTATCGAGGAGTCCACGCCCATGCTCGGCGTGGTAGCGGCAACCGATAAGACGTATCTGCTCGAGACGCTTGCCCGCTGGATTCTCGATCGCACCGACAAGGAAACGGCTTTTGCGGCGAACTTTGCCTTCATGCGCATCGCGGCGGCCAATCGTATCATCACCTCGTGCGCGCTCACCAATATGGCGACCGGTGCGCTGGTGTTTTTGCCGGGCGCCGATTATCCCGTTATGGCGCTGGCGCAGGTGGGCATGCTCTTTGAGCTCGCTGCCGTCTTTGGACGCGGTATTAAGCCCGAGCGCGGCTACGAGGTCGCGGGCGTGCTTGCCGGCGGTCTTGTGATCCGCGCGGTCACCCGCGCGCTCGTCAAGCAGACGCCGCATATTGGGTTTGCCGTCAAGGCGCTCACTGCTGCCGCGGGCACCTATGGCATGGGCCGTGCGCTCGTTTCGCTCTACGAGCGCGATGTCGACTACAGCCGTGCCAACGAGGTGGTCACTGCCACGTTCTCCCGCGTTCGCGATCTGGTGACCACGGTCGCGGGCGCTACCCGTCCTATGGCGTCCTATCAGGACGCATCAGATCTCGCTGCTTAGGGGTTTTCCGTTGCGCGTTGCATACCAAGATTGTTTTCATTTAATTGAGCCGTTGCTCGCCAAGGTCGAGAAGCCGAGTCGCTATATCGATCACGAGTGGGGCACGCTTTCCAAAGCCGATGCCGACTACCGTTGCTGCCTGATCTACCCGGATGTGTACGAGGTTGGTCTGCCCAACCAGGGCATCGCCATCCTCTACAACATCCTTAACCAGGCCGAGGGCATCTCCTGTGAGCGTGGCTATGTGCCGTGGCCCGATATGGGTGACGCCATGCGCGAGGCGGGTATTCCGCTGCTGTCGCTCGAGGGTGCAGCGCCGGTCGCTTCGTTTGATATCGTCGGTCTGCATGTGCCGCACGAGATGGCGGTGACGAACTTCCTCGAGGCACTCGACCTCGCTGGCATTCCGCTGTTAGCGGCCGACCGAGGCGAAGACGACCCCATCATCATCGCCGGCGGCCCCTCGGTGTACAACCCCGAGCCGTACGCGGCCTTCTTCGATGTCATCCTCATCGGTGAGGGCGAGGAATCGCTGCTCGAGACCTGTCAGCTGCATCGCCGCCTGCGTGACGAAGGAGTCCCGCGCGCGCAGATTGTTGAGCAGCTTGCATCCATTGGTGGCAACTACGTGCCGTCGCTCTATGAGGTTCGTCACGACGAGCCCTGCTCGCCGCATGGCTACACCGTGCCGCGTGAGGGCAAGGATGCGCCGACCGTGGTCTACAAGCGCGTCGTCGAGGATTTCGGCGCCACGAATCCGCTGTCGCAGTCGTGCGTGCCCTATGCGCAGCTGGTCCACGACCGCCTGTCTATCGAGATCCTGCGCGGCTGCGCCCGCGGCTGTCGTTTTTGCCAGGCTGGCATGACGTATCGCCCGGTGCGCGAGCGCTCGGCCGACCAGATTGTCTCGTCGGTGATTCAGGGTCTGGAAAAGACTGGCTATGACGAGGTGTCGCTGACCTCGCTCTCCACGACCGACCACTCCTGCATTCGCGACGTGCTCGGCAGGCTCAACCGTCGCCTGGAGGATACGGGTATTCGCGTGTCTATTCCGTCGCAGCGCCTGGATTCGTTTGGCGTGGATATGGCCGAGTCGGTCGCCGGCGAAAAGAAGGGCGGACTGACGTTCGCGCCCGAGGCCGGCAGCCAGCGCATGCGCGACATCATTAACAAGAACGTGACCGAGGAGGACCTGGACCGTGCGGCCAAGGCGGCCTTCGAGGCCGGCTGGAACCGCATGAAGCTCTACTTTATGATGGGCCTTCCCGGCGAGCGCGACGAGGACATCGTGGCCATCGCCAATCTGGCCGATCACGTGCTGGAGCTCGGTCGTTCCGTGGTGCCCAAGGCTCGTCGCGGCTCGATCTCGGTGTCCATCTCGGTTTCGGTCTTTATCCCCAAGGCCGCCACGCCGTTCCAGTGGTGCCCGCAGCTCGACTACGACGACGTCAAGCGTCGCCAGAAGCTGCTTATCACGAGCGTTCGCAACCGTGCCGTCCGCGTGCATTACCACGATGCCGAGACTTCGCTCATCGAGGCCGCGCTGTCCCGCGCCGGTCGCGACATGACGCCCGTCATCATCGATGCTTGGCGCTCGGGCTCTCGCTTTGACGCCTGGGTAGAGCATTTCTCGCTCGATAACTGGAAGGAAGCTGCTGCCAAAAACGGCATCGACCTCAATGAGCTCGTGCACCTGCCCTACGAGTTGGACTGGCGCCTGCCGTGGGAGCACGTGAGCCCCGGCTGCACGCGCGGCTTCCTCGAGCGCGAGTACCGTCGCTCGCTCGAGGGCGTCACGACTCCCGACTGTACCCGCACGTCGTGCACCGGCTGCGGGATCTGCCCCACGCTCCACGCCAAGAATGTATTGATGGGTGATCGCGCATGAGTGAGCGCCTGACCGACAACCCCTCGCTCTTTAGACTTCGTGTTCGCTATGGCAAGCGCGATCGCCTTAAGTACCTGGGCCATCTCGAAGTAATCCATACCATTGAGCGCATCGTGCGCCGTGCGGGACTTCCCTATGCCGTCACGCAGGGCTTCTCTCCGCACATGCGCGTGGGCTTCTCTTCGGCGCTACCGGTTGGTACGTCGTCGACCTGCGAGTGGTATGACCTGTTTATGACCGAGTTCGTGGCGCTCGACGAGGCGTTTGAGCGCCTAGCTGCGGCGTCTCCGGCCGATCTGGCGCCCATCGAGGCGGCGTACATCGACGTGCGCACGCCGGCATTGACGGCGCAGCTCACGCGCCTGTCGTATCGCATCGACTTACACCTGGATCCCGAGGCGCCCGTAAGCGCCGACGAGGTGCGTCGTGCGATCGACACGCTGCGCGCGGATCATGGCATCGACTACGCGCGCGGCAAAAAGAGCAAGCGCTTGGATTTGGATCACACGCTCGTTGGCTATGAGCTCACGGCGGGGGAGCGCCCGGACCATTTGGTTCTCATGCTCGACACCCATGCCGACAACGAGGGCTCCATGCGTCCGGAAATTTTGCTTTCTGCTGCTGATGTTTTGTTGCAGGGCTTGACCCCGGGCGTGGATGCACCTATTGTTTCCACCGGTATGCAAGACCTCGTGACCATCTGCTCCTACGATGTCGAGCGTCAGAATCAAGCATGCGAGGACGACGAGGGCCGACTCGTCAGCCCCATACCTGTGCGAACTTGTGGATTTGCTCCACATACTCGTTGACGGGGGTATTTTCGCCTGCTACTATATTCGGCTGTTGCACTAACTGATGCATGAAGGGCAAGTAAACATGTACGCAATCGTTAACACGGGCGGCAAGCAGTACAAGGTCGCCACCGACGATGTCATCACCGTCGAGAAGATCGAGGGCAATGAGGGCGACAAGGTCACCCTGCCGGTTATCTTCCTCAACGATGGTAAGAAGATCGTCACCGATCCCGACAAGCTGGCCAAGGCCAAGGTTACCGCTCAGATCGTTGAGCAGTTCAAGGGCGAGAAGCAGCTGGTCTTCAAGTTCCACAAGCGCAAGCGCTATCGTCGTCTGAAGGGTCACCGTCAGCAGCTCACCAAGCTGAAGATCGTGAAGGTCCAGGCTACGTCCCGCGCCAAGAAGGCTGTCAAGGCAGAGGCCGAGGCTGTTGCCGAGGCTCCCGTCGCCGAGTAGATTACACTCGTAACGAAAGAGTAGGTATACACAATGGCACACAAAAAAGGACTCGGTTCCTCCCGTAATGGCCGTGACTCCCGCGGTCAGCGCCTTGGCACGAAGCGCTATGCCGGCCAGACGGTAACCACGGGCACGATTCTCGTCCGTCAGCACGGCACGCACATCCACCCGGGTGAGAACGTTGGCCGTGGTAAGGACGACACGCTGTTCGCGCTGGTCGACGGTACCGTTGAGTTCCACAAGGGTATCAAGCACAGGGTCAGCGTACGCCCGCTCGCGAACGCGTAATTCACCCTTCATAGAGCACATATGTGGGAGGCACTTGAGTTTTAGGATTCAAGGGTCTCCCTCTTTTTTGTAGGAGGCGATTCTGTTGTCACAGTTCACCGATATCAGCCGCATTAACGTGTGCGGCGGCGACGGCGGAGCCGGATGCATGTCGTTTAGGCGCGAGGCATTTGTCCCCAAGGGCGGCCCCGATGGCGGCGACGGCGGTCGTGGCGGCAATGTCGTCATCCAGGCCGATGCTCAGCTGTCTTCGCTGATCGATTACCGCTTTAAGCATCACTTCCGCGCCGAGCGCGGCACGCACGGGCAGGGTGCCCGTCGTAACGGTAAGAGCGGCGAGGACCTGATTCTCAAGGTCCCTATGGGTACCGTGGTGCGCGAGCTCGATCCCGAGACGCAGACCCCGATGTTCGAGATTGCCGACCTCGTTCACGATGGCGAGCGCGTTGTCGTGGCGCCCGGCGGTGCCGGCGGCCTGGGCAACACGCACTTTGTGACGTCGGTGCGCCGCGCGCCCGCGTTCGCTCAGCTGGGCGAGCCGGCCGAGGAGCACTGGATCGAGCTCGAGATGAAGCTTATGGCTGATGCCGCGCTCGTGGGCTTTCCCTCGGTGGGTAAGTCATCGCTCATTGCGCGCATGAGTGCCGCCCGCCCCAAGATCGCTGACTACCCGTTTACCACGCTCGTGCCGAACCTCGGCATGGTGCGTGCCGGCGAATATTCTTACGTCGTTGCCGACGTCCCCGGTCTCATCGAGGGCGCGAGCGAGGGCCGTGGCCTGGGTCACCAGTTCCTGCGCCACATTGAGCGTACGGCACTCATCATGCACGTCGTCGATATGACGGGTGGTTTTGAGGATCGCGATCCGGTCGAGGACTATCGCATCATCAACCGCGAGCTCGAGCAGTATGGCGCCGAGCTTTCGGAGCGTCCGCAGATCGTCGTTGCCAACAAGTGTGATGCGCCGGGCACGGCCGACAAGATTGCCGACCTTAAGCGTGCGGCGCTCGACGATGGCCATATGTTCTTTGCCGTGTCTGCTGTTACGGGCGCCGGCCTCAACACGCTGATGCTTGCCGTGGGCGAGCAGGTGGCTAAGCTTCGCGCCGAGCTGGCGGTCTCTGATGAGCCGGTCGATCTGCGCGACGAGGAGTGGGAGCGTCGCCGCCTGCAGCGCGAGAAGCGTTTCCGCATTGTCCAGGAAGAGCCCGGTGCCTTCCGCGTGGTCGGTCGTGCCATCGAGCGCATGGTCATCCAGACCGACTGGGAAAACGAGGAAGCCGTCATTTACCTGCAGCATAAGTTTGCGCGTATGGGTGTTGACGACGCGCTCGAGAAGGCCGGTTGCCGTGCGGGCGACGAGGTCCGCATTTGCCAGCGCGCTTTTGACTTTGAGGGCGCCGAGGACTTCTCTGAGTACGAGGACGAGCTTGAGGACGCCGTCGAGGCCGTCGAGGTGGCAGATGCCGCGGATGAGAGCGTTGAGGTTGTCGATGCGACGGATGTCGCTGACGATGCTGAGACCCCGGAGAGCGAGTAGGCCATGTCGCTGCGCGGTGGAATTGGTTTGCCCGAGCTGCCCATCGAGGATGGGCGGGAGTTTAGGCTCGGTATTATGGGCGGTACCTTCGATCCGATTCATTACGGGCACCTAGTGACTGCCGAGCAGGCACGCGAGTCGCTCGACTTGGATGCCGTGCTCTTTATGCCGGCAGGTTCGCCCGCCTTTAAGCTCGACAAACCAGTGACGCCTGCCGAGGACCGTTATGCCATGACGGTCCTCGCCACCGCTGCGAATCCGGCGTTTTTGGCGAGCCGTTTCGAGATCGATCGCGAAGGTGTCACCTATACAGCCGATACGCTGCGCGCCCTGCGCGAGTTTTACCCGCCACAGGTAAAGCTTTACTTTATTACGGGCGCCGACGCGATTATCGACATTGTGACCTGGCATCATGCCGACGAGATTGCCGAGTTGGCAACATTTATTGCTGCTACGCGTCCGGGCTTCGATATCGATACGGCCCGTGCGCGAATCAAGGAATCGGGCCTGCCGTTTGACGTACGCTATATCCAGATTCCCGCGTTGGCGATTAGTTCGACGAACATTCGCAAGCGAGTTGCTCGCGGCATGAGCGTGCGCTATCTTACGAGCGAGTCTGTGCTCGGCTACATTCGTAAACGCGGGCTGTACGCCGATCTGGGCCAAGAAGATTTTGAGTGATGGGGGTCTACGTTGTCGGTAGAGGATCAGTTTGAGGGCGACGAGCGCGCGCTGCTAACGCGCATCCGCGAGTTGCTCGATGTGCGCATGAAGGACAAGCGCAAGCGCTATGTCCATTCACTGGGCGTTGCCGAGACCGCGCTGCGCCTGGCCGAAGTATACGGCGTCGAGCGCTTTGACGCTGCCGCTGCCGGCCTGATCCATGACTGGGACAAGGTGCTATCCGATGACGAGCTCGTTGCTCGCGCGCTGCACTATGGCATCAAGGTTGCCGGCTCTCCGTCTGCCGCGACGCCGCTTTTGCATGGTCCTGTTGCCGCCTATGAGCTTCCGCAGCTCTTTCCCGAGCTGTCGCCGGCGGTCTTCCAGGCTGTCGACCGTCACACGGTGGGCGCTTGCGACATGACGCCGCTCGATATGGTGGTCTTTGTGGCCGATGCTATCGAGCCCAATCGTCACGGCGATTATGCCCATGCGCTGCGCAAGATGGTGGGGGAGTCCTCGCTCGACGAGTTGTTCTTCTCCTGTTTTGCGCAGGGTCTGGTCTATGTGATCCAGTCCGGACGTTATCTTTATCCCACGGCTATTACGATTTACAACCATTACGCCCAGCTACGCTAGCTCGGGCTGTCGAGAAAGAGGTATTCCATGGCCGACGAGACCATGAACGACGAGCAGATTCTTGATGGCGAGGAGCACAAGAGCTTCGTCGCTACGTCCGATCGCACCGCCGCTTCGCTTTCCGCGAGCGGTGTCGCTGCCGAGGACGTTGCCCGCGCCGCCGCTCAGACCGCCTATGACAAGAAGGCCGAAGACGTGCAGGTGCTCGATTTGACCGAGCTTTCGGACGTGTGCGACTACTTTGTGCTCGCCACCGGTACCAACAACCGTCAGGTCGATTCGATCGTCGACGAGATCGAGGAGAAGGTCGCCGAGTCTTGCAGCGAGCATCCGTTCTCCATCGAGGGCCGCGAGCAGAAGACCTGGATGCTCATGGACTACGGCTCGGTCGTCGTCCACGTCTTCACCCCCGAGGCCCGCGACTTCTACCGCCTCGAAAAGCTCTGGGGCGACGCTCCCCAACTTCCCCTCGACCTCCTCTAGGGTTTTATTTGGGCCGGTGCTTTTTAGCTACCCTCTACCGTTCGCCGGGCAGTTGCGGCTTTCCGCAGCTGCCCGGCTTTCTTTTGGTCAAAAGTAGTTAATTTGGGACGGGGCTTTTTTAGCTACTACATACCGTTCGCCGAACGATGTGATTTGTCGCCCGCATCATGGTTTTTTCGCCTTCAGCTCGGGTAACGTATTTGTTATCTGCAAAGGAGGAGATGCGTATGACTCGGACCGCGCGAGAGATCTCTGTGTATGGCTTTTACCATGTCGTCCAAAAGGGCTGTGGCGATCAGCTTATATTTGAGGATACTGAAGACCGGCTGTATTTAATTCGGCTGCTTGGTTCTAAATGTCGCAAGTTCGATGTCGATATTATTGCTTGGTGTCTTATGGACAACCATATCCATTTGCTACTGGATGACGAGCATGTCCATCTAAGCGATTGCATGCATTCGATTACGACGGCATATGCCATGTACTTCAATGCCAAGACGGGGCGGAAGGGTCCGGTTTTCCAAGACCGATTTAAGAGCGTGCCGATTCTCGATGATGACCAGTTGCTTAATTGCGTGAGATACATTCACGACAATCCCGCGAAGGCGCGGATTGGAACTGCTTCACTGTATCGATGGAGCAGCTTTAGTGAGTATATGGGCCATCCTTGCATCTGTAAGACTGATTGCGTGCTCAACTTGCTTGGCGACTCTCAAAGATTCTTTGCTTTTAGTACTTCTGGCGAACCTAATCGTTATTGCTTCCGTGATGGCGCTCATGTGAGTGACGCGGATGCGCTGGAGTTTGCGCAGGCGCTACTTAAGCCGTACGAGCCTCATCACCTTAAATCTTTGCCTAAAACCGTGCGCGATAACTACATTCGCGCGCTTAAGAGCGAGGGCTTTTCGATAAAGCAAATCGTGCGTCTCACGGGCATTGGCCATTGCACTATTCAAAAGGTCAAAGTCGAAAAGTAGCCAATTTGGGACGGGGCTATTTTGACCACTTTTGGATGTGCTGGCTTGGGGTAGCTAATTTGGGACGGGGTTAAAAAGACTGCTTTTGTCCGTGTAAAAGCGGGCAGTTTTCATCATGCGCAAAAGTAGTCTTTTTAGCCCCGTCCCAAATTAGCTACCCCGTCTGTCAATCAGTCAAATCGTTCGCGCTATCAGCTGGGTAGCTAAAAGAGCCCCGTCCCAAAAAGACTACTTTTGTCCAAAAGCAATTAATCGCTGAAGCGGGATTGGCGGCCGAAGGAAAGGGCGGTGTCGCCGAATTTGTCTCGGACGGCGTCGATGGCGACGGAGAGGTCGCGGCGGTCGCTGGATTGGGCTCCGCGGTCATCGATCTCGCAGAACAGGTCAGTCTGGATGCCGCCTTGGTGGTCGAAGTCGCTCATGCCGATGCCGGCTAAGCGAACATGCATGCCTTCTTGCCAGATGTTGTCGAGCAGTTCGAGTGCAACCGCCACGAAGATGTTCTCATCGTCGGTTGGATGAGGCAGCCGGCGCTGTGCCGTACGCCCGCTTCCATACGAATACTTGAGCTTGAGCGTTACCGTGGCACCCGTCAGCCCCTGACGGCGCAGACGGCGTCCCACTGACTCTCCCAACAGTGCAATCGCCGCCTCAATATCCCTACGCTCAGTCAAATCTTTCGCAAAGGTGCGTTCATTGCTGACCGACTTGACCTCGCGCTCTTCATCGAGACTCGTGACTTCGGATATTTCGAGTCCCAGCGCACGCTGGCGCATGCGTTCGCCGTTGACACCAAAAATAGAGGACAAGGTGGATTCCGGTGCGCGTGACAGCTCGCCAAGCGTGTAGATGCGCATGCGGCGCAGCCGTTTCTCGGCCGAGCGTCCGATGCCGCTCATGGCAGATACCGGCAGCGCGGCCAAAAAGCGCTGCTCGGTTCCGGGGCGCACGATGGTCAGTCCAAACGGCTTATCCCGCTCGCTTGCGATCTTTGCGACCGTCTTGTTGCAGCCCACGCCAATGGAGCACGTTACTCCCAGCGTTGCCACGCGGTCGCTTATACGCCGCGCAACCAGCAGCGGGTCTTCGGGCGCAAAGCGACCCGGTGTGATATCGATAAAGGCTTCGTCGATGGATACGCGCTCAACGCGCGGGGTCTCGTCGGCGAGAATCGCCATGACCTGCGTGCTCACCTCGCGGTAGCGATCAAAGTGCCCGTGCGTCCAAATGGCTTGCGGGCACAAGCGCCGTGCCTCGGCCGAGGCCATGGCAGAGTGCACGCCAAAGCGACGCGCCTCATACGAACACGTGGACACGACGCCACGCGAATCGGCGTCTCCGCCCACGATGAGCGGCTTTCCACGCCACTCGGGATGATCGAGCATCTCCACGCTCGCAAAAAACGCATCGAGGTCCATCAGACCCACCGCCGGACCCGTCCAGGGAGGCGGCGTGACGCCTATGGCATCCTCATAACCGTATGTATGTTCGCGTCTTTCCATGTCATGAGTATACCGCGCAGCTCATGTGGGGTGCGTGTATGTGCTTGCAAATCCCGAATTCTTGTCTAAGATATGGATTTGCCCTCGACTACACCGAAGAAGTTGGTCTCACGGACTTCACCTGCCCGCGTCGATGGCGTATTATGTTCAACTGTTTGTTTGTAGTTGCAGCCTAAAGCTGCTTGGTTGGAGGAGTTTCCTTTGGCAGTCAAGATTCGCCTTGCTCGTCACGGCGCTAAGAAGCGTCCGTACTACCGTGTCGTCGTCGCCGATTCCCGCGCCCCGCGTGACGGTCGTATCATCGAGGAGGTTGGCCGCTACAACCCGATGACCGCCCCCAAGACCATCAACCTCGACCTCGAGAAGATCGCCGACTGGCAGTCCAAGGGCGCTCAGCTCACCGACGCCGTCGCCGCTCTGGTCAAGGCCGCCAACGAGGGCGAGAAGACCGAGACCGTCGTCAAGAAGTCCAAGAAGCAGCTCGCAAAAGAGGCTGAGGCCGCTAAGGCTGCCGCTGAGGCCGCTGAGGGCGCCGAGGAGTAAATCGTGCCTGAGGTTGACGCTGCACAGCTCGAGGGTGAGGCAATGCTCTCAGATCGCATCGCCGATCTCGTCGAATATCTCGTTGTTCAGATCGTCGACGACCCGGATTCCGTGAGCCTTGAGGTCATCGATGGTGACGACGCCTCCACGATTGAGGTTTCGGTCGCTGAGGATGACGTCGCTAAGGTCATCGGCCGTCGTGGCCGTACCATCAAGGCCATTCGCACGCTCGCCCGTGCACTGGCCGCTCGCCTCGACACTGCTGTCGAGGTAGAGGTTCTGGGCTAGGACCTTGAGGTCCCAGTACAAAAACATCGCCCGTGTTGTCAAGCCGCACGGAAGGAAGGGGGAGGTCCTCGCGCAGCCGCTGCGGGGGCTTCCTTCTGTATTAGAGCCGGGCATGCGTGTCGCCCTGACGCCGCCGGCGCTCAAGCGCGACCGCTTTTGCACGGTCGTGTCCGTCACCGATACGGGCGATGGCGATCTGGTCTCGTTTGAGGGCATTGACGACTTGACGGCCGCCGAGGGCATCACGGGATGCTACGTGCTGGCAAATCGTGACGACTTTGAGCTCGATTCGCTCGACGCTGCCTATACCGACCTGATGGGTCGCGAGGTGGTCGACGAGCGCTTCGGTTCGCTCGGTACGATCGTCGAGATTATGTCGACGCCCGCTAACGATGTTTGGGTTGTCGAGGGTGATCGGTACGGCGAGGTACTGATTCCCGTGATCGAGCAGGTCGTGCTCGATCTTCCCGACACAGGAACAATTTCCGTCCACGTTATGGACGGCCTGATCGATATGGACAAGTAGGGAGGAAAACATGCTGATCGAGACCCTTTCGGTCTTTCCCGAGATGTTTGAGCCCGTCATGTCCACATCGATCTTGGGCCGCGCCCGCAAGGCCGGCCTTTTTGATTTTAAGGCGTATAACCTGCGCGACTGGACGCACGACCGCCATCGCACCGTCGATGACGAGCCGTACGGCGGCGGGCAGGGCATGCTCATGAAGGTCGAGCCCATCGCCGAGGCCATCGAGGCTATTAGCTCCGAGGGTCCCAAGCCCACCGTGGTGTTCTTTACCCCCTGTGGCGAGCCCTTTACGCAGCATGTGGCAGAGCGCCTGCTTAAAAGCGAACGCCTACTGTTTGTGTGCAGCCGTTACGAGGGCGTCGACGAGCGTGCATATGTGTATGCCGATGAGCGTCTGTCGATCGGCGACTACGTGCTCACGGGCGGCGAGCTTCCCGCTATGGTCGTTGCCGATGCTGTCGTACGCCTCATCCCCGGCGCCCTTGGTGACGAGATGAGCAACGTCGACGAGTCGTTCTCGACCGCCGAGGATGGAGGCCTGCTCGAGTACGCGCAGTACACCCGTCCTGCCGAGTTCAACGGCGAGGGCGTGCCTCCGGTGCTTGTGAGCGGCGATCACGCCAAGGTCGATGCCTGGCGTCGCAAGAACGCCATCGAGCGCACCTGCCGCTGGCGTCCCGATCTGATCGAGACGGCGCGGCTCACGCCCGAGGAGCGCGCTTACGCGCAGGAGATCCTTGACGCTTCGTATTCGCAGAGCGAGGAGTGAGAATGGTTCCATCGCAGCATTCCGCGTTGAGGGGCGCTTTTGAGTGGATCGCGGTCATCGCGATCGCATTGGTCGCCACCTTCTTGATTCGCTCGTTTGTGGTCGAGCCCTTTGTGGTGCCCACCGGTTCTATGGAGGACACGATCGAGATTGGCGACCAGATCCTGGCACAAAAGGTGAGCCTCGAGCTCGGTCAGCCCGTCAAGCAGGGCGATATCGTGGTGTTTCACAACCCCGATGGCACCTCCGAGCATGATGTTCTTGTCAAGCGTGTTATTGCCACGGCCGGCCAGACGGTCGACCTGCAGGATGGCAAGGTGGTCGTTGACGGCCAAGCGCTCGACGAGGACTATACGACGGGCATGAGCTGGCCACTTTCGGTCCAAGCGCCCGGCGCTCAGGTAAGCTATCCCTACACCGTTCCCGACGGGTGCGTGTGGGTGATGGGCGACAACCGCGAAAACTCTGCCGACTCACGCTACTTTGGTCCCGTCGATCGCTCTGATTTGATCGCTGTGGCGCTTGTGCGCTACTGGCCGCTCAACCGCATCGGCGCTATCGACTAAAAACCGCTATAGTACAGTACCTAACCGTGTAATCGTTTCGACGAGGGGATATTAGAGGCATGAACGCTTCATCGCTTTCCTTCCAAGACATCATCCTGCGCCTCCAGCAGTACTGGGGCGAGCAGGGCTGCGTCATTATGCAGCCCTATGACTCCGAGGTCGGTGCCGGTACCTTCCATACCGCGACCACGCTGCGCTCGCTCGGTCCCGCCGAGTGGCGCACCTGCTATGCGCAGCCCTGCCGCCGTCCCGCCGACGGCCGCTACGGCGAGAACCCCAACCGCATGCAGCACTACTATCAGTTCCAGGTGCTCATCAAGCCTTCTCCGGTCAACGCCCAGGAGCTCTACCTGGGGTCTCTTGCCGCTATCGGTCTGGACCCCAACGACCATGACGTCCGCTTTGTCGAGGACGACTGGGAGAGCCCGACGCTCGGCGCCTGGGGCCTTGGCTGGGAGGTCTGGCTCAATGGCATGGAGGTCACGCAGTTTACGTACTTCCAGCAGGTGGGCGGCATCGAGGTCGACCCCGTGCCCGTCGAGATCACCTACGGCCTGGAGCGTATCGCCATGTACGCCCAGGGCGTTAACTCGGTCTACGACCTGGTGTGGAGCTACCTGCCCGACGGCACGCCCATGACCTATGGCGACGTGTTCCTCGAGAACGAGCGCGAGTTCAGTGCTTATAACTTTGAGGTCGCAAACGTCGAGATGATGCGTCAGAAGTTTGACGACTATGAGGCCGAGTGCCATTCCTGTCTGGAGCGCAAGCTGCCGCTGCCGGCATATGACTGCGTCATGAAGTGCAGCCACGCTTTCAACCTGCTCGATGCCCGCGGCGCTCTGTCCGCAGTCGAGCGTGCCAACTACATCCTGCGCGTCCGCGCCGTCGCCAAGGCGTGCTGCGAGGCCTATATGGCCGAGGTCGCCGGAGTCAACGAGAATGCCGACCAGGAAGGCGAGGTGGCGTAAGCCATGGCAGACGCTAAGGATTTCCTGTTTGAGATCGGTACGGAGGAAATGCCCTCTGCACCGCTGAACAATGCCGTCAAGCAGCTTGGCACCATGATCGCCAAGGGTCTCGACGAGGCCGGTCTGGCCCACGGCGAGGTCCGCGTGATCTCGAGCCCGCGCCGCCTGGCTGCACTCGTTGCCGATGTCGCCACCGCGACCGACGAGGTTCACGAGGTCAAGCGTGGCCCCGCGGCCAACATTGCCTTCGATGCCGACGGCAACGCCACCAAGGCCGCCCAGGGCTTCGCCCGCAAGTGCGGTGTGGCTGCCGAGGACCTGGTCCGTCGCGAGGACACTGACGGTCGCGAGTATGTGTTCGCCGAGAAAAACATTCCCTCCGCACCGGCTACCCCGATCCTGACGGCCCTGTGCGAGAAGACCATCGCCGGCCTGCAGTGGCCCAACTACCGCTCCCAGCGCTGGGGTCACGAGCATGCTACGTTCGTGCGTCCGGTCCGTTGGATCTGCTGCCTTTTGGGCGAGGATGTTGTGCCCGTATCGTTTGCCGACGTGACGAGTGGCAACACCACGCGTGGTCATCGCGTACTTGGCCCTGGCGACCATGTGGTTGCCAGCCCCGCCGTCTACGAGCAGGTGCTCGAGGACGCCGGTGTGCTTTCTGCCGAGCGTCG
The DNA here is from genome assembly GCA_036304065.1 of Collinsella sp. Taxonomy (GTDB): domain Bacteria; phylum Actinomycetota; class Coriobacteriia; order Coriobacteriales; family Coriobacteriaceae; genus Collinsella. The sequence continues at coordinate 38,820 of JAXIZI010000023.1, forward strand.
TCGTGAGGCCATCCTCGCCGGTATCGCCGAGGTCGAGGCTGCCCGTCCCGGCTGCCATGTCGATACGCCCAAGAAGGTCTTTGAGGAGGTCATTAACCTCTGCGAGTGGCCGACGGTGCTCGTCGGTACCTTCGATGAGGAGTTCCTCAAGGTCCCGCACGAGATTATCTGCGAGTCCATGCTCACCAACCAGCGCTACTTCCCGATCTATGACGGCGAGGGCAAGCTCACGCGTGAGTTCGTGGTCGTTTCCAACAGCAAGCCCGAGAATGCCGAGCGCGTGATTGACGGCAACGAGCGCGTCGTGCGCGCCCGTCTGGACGACGCCAAGTTCTTCTACGAGGAGGACCTGAAGATCTCCCTCGACGAGTTCCGCGAGCGTCTGGCCAAGGTCGCCTTCCAGGAGAAACTCGGTAGCGTGCTCGCCAAGTCCGAGCGCATCGAGCAACTCGCGCTCGCTATTGCCCGTGAGGCACACCTGGGTGCTCATCTGGCAGCCGACGCCGGCCGTGCCGCGCACCTGTGCAAGGCCGACCTGGTGTCCAACGCCGTCGTCGAGTTCACGAGCCAGCAGGGCGTGATGGGCGGTTATTACGCGACCGCGATGGGGGAGAACGACGAGGTCGCTCATGCCATTCGCGATCACTATCGTCCCCGCTTTGCCGGTGACGAGCTGCCCGAGGGCACCGCCGGCTGCATCGTGGCCTGCGCCGACAAGCTCGATACCATCGCCGGTATCTTTGCCATCGGCGAGCCCCCGACCGGCTCTTCGGACCCCTACGCGCTGCGTCGTGCCGCTATCGGCATCATCAACATCCTGCGCGATCGCCTGCCGATCGACCCCACGTCGCTCATCGATTTTGCCCTTGAACTCTATAGCGAGCAGGGCATTGAGTTCGACGCCGCCGAGGTCGCCCAGCAGGTTCGCGACTTCTTCCATGGCCGCCTGGTGAGCATGGCCCGCGACGAAAAGATCCCGGCCGATACCGTTGCCGCCGTCTCTGCGGTGCACATCATCGCCCCGTCCGTCTTCTTCGCCCGCTGCGCCGCCCTCGACGAGGCCCGCAAGAACGACGCCGAGACCTTTGACAACCTGGCGACGGCCTATGCCCGTGCCGCGCATATCTCCAAGCCCGAGCTGGGCGCGGAGTACGACCGCGCCTTGATGGGCGAGGTCGAGCTCGCGCTTGCCGATGCCTCCGAGGCTGCTCAGACCGCTGTCGACGCCGCCCTTGCTGCCGAGGATTACCCGGCCGCATTTGCCGCCCTTGCCGCCCTGCGCGCCCCCATCGACCGCTTCTTCGACGAGGTCATGGTCATGGACAAGGACGAGCAGCTTCGCGATAATCGCCTTAAGCTGCTCAACCGCTTCGAGGCCGTTTTCTCCGGCATCGCCAACATCGGTGAGCTTGCCCGCAAAAAGTAAGCCAGCCTGCGCGTAAGCGCAAAAGGAGCCCCGCATGGATTGCCCGGTCACCGCTCGTCCCACCGTTATCGTTATCTCCGACTCGCTCGGTGATACCGCTTGTGAGGTGGTGCTTGCGGCGTCCGGGCAATTTGATGAAGGGGCTTTTCGTTTGTTGCGCCTGCCCAAGGTGACCTCGGTGGAGCAGGTGGAGTCGTTTGTGGGCCCGCGCGTCGATGCCGACCATCGCGATATTGCCGTGTTTCACACCATTGTCGATCCGGCGCTTCGCGCCCGCGTGCTCGATTACCTGGGCATGCTGCATATCCGTTCGGTCGACCTGATCGGTCCGACGCTCGCCGTGCTATCGTCGCTCATCGGTGTGCCGCCCAAAGGCGTCGCGGGCGTGATTCACAGGACCGATGACCGCTATTTCCATCGTATCGAGGCCATGGAATATTTCGTTGAGCACGATGATGGACGCGGCTGCGACGACCTTTCGGGAGCCGATATCGTGCTGCTGGGCGTATCCCGCACGTCCAAGACGCCGCTGTCGATGTATTTGGCCTATCAGGGTTACAAGGTCGCCAGTGTTCCTTTGGCCCATGGCATGGAGCCGCCCAAGTCGATTTACGAGGTTGACCCGATGCGCCTGTTCGGCCTAATTTCGACCGTCGATGTGATTTCCGAAATTCGCGATAGCCGCTTGGGCGATGACTACGCTCGTGCCGTTGCCGGCTCCTATGCCGAGCCCGAGAGTGTGCACAGCGAGCTTGAGGAAGCTCGTGCCCTCATGAAGCGCCTGGGTTGCTTTGTAGTGCGTACCGACGGCAAGGCGATCGAGGAGAGCGCCTCCGAGATCATCGCTCACCTCGATGAGATCCAGGAAGCAAGGGCCCGCCGAGCCGCCCGCCGCGCCCAGCAGCAGTAACTACTGAGTAGCTAATTTGGGACGTGTCTCTATAGTATTGTCAAATCTCCTAGGACGAGCCCGCCCTCCTCGAGTCGCTCGGGAGGCTCGGCGTTGCAGAGACGGCGAGGCCGGACGGGGATTACCTCTTCGTGATGGAGGGGAACCCCGGCGCTGGAGGGCGACGGGGAGGCGCCTCGGGTGCAGCTACACAAGGGGGCCTGTCCACGAGGTCCACGTGCGGGAAGTCAATTAATTTACCGTTCAAAAAGGGGGCAAGGAAAAAGGGGGCAATGTGGGAAAGGGCCAAGCCGACTATTGAAATGACGATAAAGACGAGGCATCCTGATGTATGTCGGAATATAGATAGGACAAAACGTATCATCTATATCGCTTCTATGAAACCCGATGCAAGTTCTTCTCAATCTCGAAATAGATTGAAGGCATTGAGAGGAACTTTATACTACAAAAATCGTAGGTCTGCCACCTAGACAGAAGAAGTGATTTTGTATGCGGAATCTTGCATTTTGAAAACCGGTGCCAACTATGAGGTGTGAGTCGGGCTCGGTAAAGCGCGGGGGAAATGAGATAGGCTGCGCGTCATCAGAGAGTGGCGCGCAGCCTATTGACCTGCTTTCGTATGACGGATGCTTTAGAGGATCCAGGGGCCAAGTGGGTTGCCATCTGCGGAGCAGTCTTGAATCGTTAGGATGGGATTTTGAAAGGGCTGTCTCTCCCTCCACGCCTTCAAGTGATAGGTGCAGACGCGGTCGTAGTGGATTTTTTTGTATGCGCGCGATATCTGTTTTACAGCCTCCTCTTTGCTGGAATATTTTCCTGGAGCATGTGCAACAGATGTGCATGCGATACCGTCGATCCAGCCAGATTGGGGTCCGAGGTTAAAGCTCGAGATTATTGTCAAGACGCCATTGAGGCCAGCTTGCAACAAATCGTTCTGTATTCGTTCAAATGCTGATTGATTGTTGGTTCCAAGGCCAATCATTCCAATTGCAGAGAGGTATCCGCTATCAGTGAGTTTATCTCCTGCACCTCGAATAACCTTGCTTGTGATGTTGAGGCCATCTGGGCCGCCATCGCCAACGAAGGGGTATGGTACGTCTTCTGGGATTGGGAGCAAAGGAGGATTCACCGTAATGAGTTCATAGCTGCAAGAGCTTTCGATATTGTTTAGTGCGTTGTAGAGACTTCCGGTTAGAACAGTTAAATCTTCGCTAATACCATTGACCAGTGCGTTTAGTTGGCAGATTTCTGAGGCGATTGGATTGATATCTATCGCCGTGACGTGCATTCCAGATTTTGCCAGTATGAGTGCCTGGATGCCTGGTCCAGAGCAGAGGTCTAAGGCATTCTTTCCGGGGGATGGGCTTAGCCGACGAGCGAGCCCAATTGAATCAGAGCCAAAATATAGTAAAGGCGAGGGTGATGGCGCATCGGCAAAAAGCCAGATGCCATGATATCGGATTAGAGATAAACCGGAAAGGGAGGCATTGCCATTGTGCTTGCTTAGCAGCCCGAGTGAGGCTATGGTTTCAACAGTGCCTTTCAGCAGACTTCTTTTTGCCACTTCTGAATCGAGATCAATCTCTCCACCTAGCATCAGGAAGGAGACGATCTCTTGATGCTCCCTGTCAAGTTGATCCCAGATGCGATGCGCGCATTCAAAAGGATCTATAGATATGTCAAGCGTGTCTAAAAAATCTGTTACTCCAAGAGTGTCCAATCTACGGAGTGGATTACTCGAGAGCGAATTTAAAGAGGGTAGCACTTCAATCATGTATATCAGACCCATTTCCGATAAAGGTAGTCTCGAATTTAGTCTCGACAATCAAGTCGGCTGCCAGTTTAGGAGCTAGCTTTGCAAGACAGGTCTGTGCCTCTTTCGAGAGGGCGATGTCTTCGCAAATCTCGCATTGAGAGAGGTAGCTTGAGCGCCCAAATGAAGAAAGGCCTCCGCTCGTGCGCAAGTGCTTCAGCAGCCCTCCTGGTCCTATGTATTGTATGTAATTAAGTAGGAGCAGCTGCAGTTCATTAATGTCATCCGTCAGATTGATTTTGCCAAGATCGAAAAGCCAAGTTCCCTCTGCATTTATTCCGCAGCAGGGTGCAAGATGGCAGTTTGGGGAAATAACGAAGTCTCGGCCGCAGTCGGAACAGTGTGACGCTAAGAGACGTGCCTGCGGTCGCGCATTTTGGTTGAGACTGAGATTTCGTGCGCGCCCAATTCGCGTGATGCCTGAATCCGTGATGAAGCGGGCTGGCGCGCTGGGAGGCTGGGTATTATCGTCGAACTGATGCAGGAGTGGAATGTCTTCATTAAGGTACTTGCACAGGTATGCCGGGCTGATTGTACTGTTGTTATCTCTGCAGACCGCAATGCCGAGAGTTTGAAAGCCCATTGTTTTTGCTGAGTTCCAAAGGTTGCGCACATTCTCGAGGGGTATATATTCCGCATGAAAGTCGTCGCAGCTGATATTGATTTCGTCAAGGCCACATGACTTCAATTCGTTGAGGAACGTTTCTGCGTCTCTTTCGCTTTTTGCCCACCACGCATTCGTTACAATTCGAGTAAAGAGTCCTAAAGAATTCGCATATGCGATGGCCTCGAGAAGGTCATCGCCAAGAAGGGTGCATTCTCCGCCCGTAAACACAACAACACCACTTCCGACGCATACTTCGGCGAAGCTATCGATGAATTGCCGCATTTGGGGAAGAGTAAGCCTGTCACTGTTGTTCGGAGTGCAGCTCATCAGACAATGATCACACACAGCGCCACATTTATATGTTGTTATAAATGTCAGCATTCGAGGTCTGCGGAACAGCACGTGCTGCGAGCTTTCGGAAATCATGCCGCGAGCAAACGGGCGTCGGTGATTACCAAGGTGCCTTCGTTCTCGGAGTAAGTAACTTCGAATTCGACGGAGCGATAATACCCGCGGGCGACCCCATTGGAAGCCCCTTCGGGGTTGATGGTATTGGAGCTGGAATTCTTGATTGCTGTTTTAAGCATGGCTGCTTGCCTCGCTGCACTCAAGCCCTCTTGATCAAATTTCCTGAAAACAGAAGTTTGTTTGTACGATTCCGATAGTTCAACAACATCAGGTTTGTTCATAAAAATAGCTGATCCATAGCCCATTGTGTTGACGTCGTACTTAAGGTTGGCGTTGTTTTGAGCATTCGCGTTTGCGTTTGCCATTCCGTTTGCGTTCAGAATGATGTTTGCGTTCGTTACTGCGTTTGCATTAAGTACAACGTTTACGAGAGGTATCGTTTGCGGCTCAGCTTCGTTGTCCTCGTCATAATATGCAAGTTGGATACGACGATATACTGCGCGTGCAACGGGGACACGCGCCTCCTTTTCGGTTGACTCCACCAGTTCGTACAGAGAGACTTTTCGATTTCCCGCTTTGATTTGGAGGTCTGTAATTCCATATTTCTGGAATACGGCACGAGGCTGAGCTTCGAAATCGCGTCTTGCGTCGGTAGATTGTTCCGCGTCCGCGACCAGTTTTTCAAGGATGCTAAGCTGGGACTGTATTGAGAGTTCGTTTAGGTGGTTCACATTGTCCATAGCGGTGACCTCCAATGTTGAATAGCTGTCTTGAAAGACTACGTCATGCTAGTGTCGGTATCGATTTGATACTACGAACAAATTAGAACTAAATGGATATAGTTTCCATACTAATCAAAACAAACTTGCATTCAAGTTTTTATTTATACTTGATTTAAGGCGGAGTGGAATGTGGGTGCGCAAGGAGACGCGGAATCGATGAGAGCCTCAAAAAAAATTACTGCAGTGTTATCATCTTTCATCCTCTCTATTCTTCCATTTCTGATTCTATGGGCGGCTTGGTCAGTCCTCCCTGATACAATTCCCGCTCATTGGAGTGGGGGTGTGGTTGATCGATGGGGTAATAAGCTTGAATTGCTGGTTGTTCCGCTGTTTTCTCTGATTGGTTCTATTGCAATTTCTGTGTACCTTATTGTTTCCACGCGGCGAAGAGAGTTCGCGGATTTCTCTGTTCGAATGCGACGGGACTTTGTTGCGTGCTATATTTCTAGTCTTCTTTTATCGACAACCTGCTCAGTGATAATTGCCGTTTGGGTTCAGTTGATTCTTACGCAAAACACTGCGGTTGATGGGGGGCTTGGACTATCGAGCCTGTATTCCCTTCCCGGGCTATATGTGATCTTGTGCGCTTTGCCGCCTTTTTATGCGAGCGGCGAGAGCAAAAAGGCAGAGCGCCTGATAACAGTTCTTATTGGCGGCGCGGAGATTGTTCTTTGTGGAATAGTGCTTGAAGGTTCGGCTGCCTCATATGCGATGATTGGACTGATGATTCTGTTCTGTGCGTTTGAGATTGTGTCACAGGCAAGGGATAGCCGGTCCTTATGAGTTGAATTACGCGCGTGCGGATATAAAGGGTGGCATGTTAAGCTGGTCGTTTTCTCGTTCTGGGACATTTGCAGTAGGATGAGTGGGACTAGGCGCGCTGCGGTGTGATGGTTGAGACTTGTATCGCTGCAAATCCGCTGATGCACATTTTGCTATTGGGCTTGAAGGTGGGACCGGCAGGCCTTTGTTTGGGTTGTTCCGGTCGTCCAACGCGTGTCGCACGGCTTTATATTGTTACCCTCGTTCGGCGCTCCGTTGGAGCATTTCCGGGTTTGTCGGCATCATGACTTGGCCAAGTGACACGCTTGCCGGGACGGTTGTAACGCCGCGCCGGTTCCGTGTGCTCCTTCGTTGTTGGCCTGTCCAGCCGGGGGCGGATTCGGCCTCATGTTGTGGCGCACGGCCTTCAGGGGCTTCCCCTGGCGAGTTATGTTCGTCCGTATGGGTAAGGGTCGGGTTGAGCTGACAATCCCGTGTCGGAAGGGGCTTGGACCATGCGCGCGATGACAGAGATTGAGTGGCTGGACGGCCGTGTGACGAAGGTGCCGGAGCTCGCCCTGGGCGATGCGTTCGGCGAGAGCGTCCAGGCGGAGCTCGATTTCGGGTTCGACGACGTGTTGGAGGGCCTTTGGGTCGAGGTGCGCCATCATGAGCCGGATGAGGACTCGGACGGCGACCCGCGCGGGAGGGGCTGCGCACTGTACGCGGACTGCCGGTACAGCCTGGTCGAACCGTCGGACCTCGACCGTGTCTTCTGCATCCTTTACGAGGGGCAGCCGAGGGTCTGCCGCGTCGCGGGGGAGCTCGTGAACCTTTTGCGGGCCTGCGCGTTGTCCTGCCTCATGCTCGGATCTCCCTACCCGCCAGGCGCCCTCGAGGCCCTGGCCGCGTGCGCTCGATACCTCTGCGGTCCGGCTTTCACATCCGACCTCGCCGCCCGTGCCCGCGCCGCGGGGGAGCTAGGGCCCCCGCGGCGGCGGTGAACGCGGCCGCTGCGTGGGAATTTGGGATGGGGGCGGGTTCCGAAACGCCTGCGGAGGGGAGAACCCCGTTGGGCGGGGACTATTCGTGATGCTTGATATCGCATTGCAGTATGGAAGCACGGATCATCTTCGCGATGGTCCGACCGGTTGATGGGCTAGGACGCGCATTCAGCAGGGAAGGGGATGGCTTTTAATGCCGCTTTTGGCTTATGCGTGCCGCGCTCCGCGTATGGCCATCCTGCGGTGCTAAAGCATTCTTGAAGTCTGTTAAGTGAATTCGTTTTAATCGCGCACGTGGCCGTTTGCCCATGTCGCATAACAGGATTCACTGTTGATTGCCCGTGTGATGACAGCGTGAGTTTCGGGGGGGGGTGGCGTGAGCGGAGTCGCCGCGTTGTATAAGTCTGGCCGGCCCGACTGATGTGTCGATCTGTCGGGCCGGCCGAGAATGGTGAAGAGATCTCGCTGTTGAATGAACGAATGTTACAAGCAGCTCTTCAAGGCGCTTTGGGCGTTGGCTGGGGCTGCGCAGTCAATCGCATGCAGTGATAGGCGAGGCGATTGCTCGATGAGCCGGCGACTAGTTCTGTGCTGCACTCGTCCCGGTGCCGTCGTTGTCTGCCGAGTACCAGAATGCGTAGGCCGCAACGACGGCATCATAGACGGCTGCGACTACGTTATCCACGACGGCTGCAAAGTTGACCACAACGGGAACGGGGCCGGTTTTGGAATCCATCTTCTCTACTTCTGGGGTCTCATACATGGGAACATCTCCTTAGAATTGTGACAGGACGCTCAGGTCGCCTAGATCATCGTCGATCAGGTCGATATAGAGGTCGCCGTCCATATTGATGTCTGCAATCAACGATGAGATCTCTTCCATCTCGTCAATCGAGTGCATACGATTGGCCAACGCGGTAACAACGGGCTTATCCCAAACGGTTGCCATTCCGGCATCGTAGTATTCCTGAAGGCTGTGTTTGCGAACGTTTCCGATGATGAGAGGTATATAGGGGGATGCGACGATATCGCCATTGGCGTGGATGGCCACTTGGTCAAATTGCATTTGCAGTTGAGGGAATCTGACCAAGTGGTCGATGGGGTCGCCCCACTCAAGCATGAAATAGCCTCGATAGTCCGGATCGTATCGAAGGTCATTGATCGTGTTGACTAGCCGACGGTATTGATTATTCGAAGGGCGAATCGTGCGGTTTCTTCGGGCTCTACCGAGGAGCATGAGCGGCTGAACTCTAAGGTCAATTCGGTCAGTTCTACCCGACGATTTCAGCTTGTCTCGAAGCATCGTGCAAACTGGTTTGAAATCGTCGACATTGAACGATGTCGGACAAAAGGCAATTGAAAGGTGCAGTGAGGTTTCGTTCAGCGTGATATCGATGGCGTCGAGCACCCGGTCGTATAATCCCGAGAGTCCTCGCATATGTTCGTGAGAATCGCGTAGGCCATCGAGGCTAAACTGTATGCCGTTTAAACCGGCGCGTTCGAGCTCATGCAAAGTATTTGAGTTTGCGAGCAGACCGTTTGACACGAGGTTGCATTTGACGCCAGATGCGCTGAGCCGCCGCAAGGACTCGATGACAAGATCCTTTCGCAGGAGGGTCTCGCCTCCGCAGAAGCAGAAGCTAAAGGGGTGCATTTGACAAATCGAGTCGACGAGTTCGAGGACTTCGTTGTCGGATAATTCGTTCGCGACGACATCGTTTTCTCCACTGTTGTTGAAGCAGTGTAGACAACGAAGGTTGCATTTGTTTGTAATGTCGAGCGCAACGCTGTGGGGCGCTCCGATTATTGCCGGCATGCTCATTATTGCTTCTTATCGAGCGGGCGAACAAACAGCTTGACGTCGCCCGAGTCGAGCTCATTGGGCAGGGTGCCGACTAAGGAAAAGCCAAGGCGCTGGTCGGAATGGTCAAGTTGTTCGGCGATTGGGGTGGAATCAGGCGCGTCAATTCTGAGCGCGCGGTAGGCTTTGGGAGCGGAAGATCCGTAGTATTCCGCAAGGCGGTCGAGCACACCGGCAAGCAGCGTGGAGCTGCATGAGATAAATTTGATGATGACGCTGCGGCCGGCGGGATTAGTGGCCGGCTCGCATATTATCAATCCATTAATTTCTCCGGACTGGCTCGTGAGTAGAAAATAATCATGGGTAAAGGAAAAGAGCCTTTGGCGAAGAACCAGAAAGTTCTCCAATTCGGGCTCAACGTCGAACTCAGAGAAATAGATCCTATTGCCATTTTTGGACTGTTTTGCAGAGAGGGATTTTGCAGCCGCCTCTTCGATTTCAGCAAACCTGCTCGCGTCCGCGAGAATAAGCAGCTCGTCGGGATTCACCGATGTTAGGTAATCGGAGCCGAAAGGGTCGTTCATATATCTCCCTTCTTTCTTCCAAACGATAAGACAGTTTACGGTCAGGCTATGCAGGGTTTGGGCCAGGTCATGCGCTAGCGTCTCGCGCGGTTGATCTGGGTATTTTTCTTGGAACAGACGGAGAATTTTGGGCAAATCGCAGGTGCCGTCGCATAAGTCAAGAATCTCTTTAGCGACCCTGTTGAGGATCGTATAGATTTGTTTCCCATCTGAGCTTAGGACGCTCAGGCGGTTATTTGGTTCACTGCGAAGGTAGCTTGGGTCGAGGGGGATAGGGATGACTCCAGGCAATGATGAGATTTGCGCGCTCCAAACATTCACGGATTCCATTGATCTCCTTTGGTTGTGGCCTATCTTCCTCGAATAGCAACTCGTTCGATAAAATATCACAAATCGAAACGATATATAAAAGAATATATTTATATCGATATACAATATTAGATTAAAAAAGTTTTGATGTTTGTCGATAGGGCTGGTATTGAAGGAGTGGACTGGAGTGATGGCGATGTCGGACGTTGTGGTTTCAATGGTGGGGTCATGCCTGCTGCTGTTGTTCGGAATAATGATATATCGAGGCAAGCTCACGGGATTGCTTGCCGGAATGTCATTGCTATCGGGAGAGCGTTTAGAGGAGGCAAAGCGGACGGCCGAGTCTCTAGGCGCAAACCGAGTGGTGGGGGCGTCTATAGTTTTCTCCGCAATATGCCTTTTTCTCTCGTCCCTTTTTCCGGACAAAAGGGCTATTCTCGGTCTGATGGTGGCTGCTGTTATAATCGCCGCGCTTGCCTATGCAAATAGGGGGCTTATTCGTATGTATATAAAGGTGAAATGGAATCCTGGGCACCGCAACCCGAGATAATGTCTTGAGCAAGGATTAACAACAAGGGATATATGGGAGCGATTAAGCGGCGAGCAAATTCAGTTTTGGATAAAAGGCCGCTTGATGGGAGCTGGCATGTTTAAGAAGACGGTTCACGAGTTGTTTCGGTGTAAAGGGTCACGGCTTTTCGTGATTCTCATGCTGGTGAATTTTGCTCTCTCGTGCGTCATGCCCGCCTTAAACGGTGGGTTTGTAGACTTTCTCGTGACGAATAGGGATCCATCTCGCGTCGTGTGGTTTGCGGCCTTTGTTGCGGGCATAGGGATATCGGCCTCCTTCATGTCGTATGCGATGGGTGTGAACGTATCGCGCGTCATCTTGGAGATGACGACGAGACTGATGGGGACCACGTGTGAGTCGTTTGAACGGGGGCCCCTGGAAAAGGGGGAGCAGGCGGATCCATCCTATACAACGCAGAGGGTGTATGCGGATTCGAATGCGGTGTCATCGTTTGTCGTGAACAACTTCCTGACGATCGGGCTTAACATCGTTCTGGTTGTGTTGATATGCATCATCCTGTTTTCGATTAATCCGGTGTTCCTGGTGTTAAGTGCATGTTCGCTTGTTGCGTACTTCATTTTATTCAGGGCGTTGAAAAAGCCGTTGTACAACAGTTCGCTTGCGAACAAGGAGGGTTTGAGTAAGCTTTTCGCGTCCGTGAGCGGCGAGCTGTCGCAGTTGTTTGACATTAAGTGCGATGGCGCATATAACCAGAGCGCTCGGACGCTCAAAGGGGTATTCGAGGGGTACTACCCGATTTACATGAAAGCAAGTAGGGTCTCGAATCTGGCCACATCAAGCGACGGCCTGATCTCGTCTGTGTTTCGGGGGGCACTGCTCGTGATCTCCGGGATGGAAATATTGAGCGGAAGAATGAGCTTAGGCGAGTTCACAATGGTGAACTCGTATTACTCGATGGCGTTCGGATGCTTCAAGTATTTTTTGAATTATTTCAAATCGTATCAGGACGCAAGGGCCTCGTTCGACCGATTGGGGGCTCTGACGGAGGACGCCGAGGACCGCGGCACCCTCACGGTTGGGCACGTGGAGAGCATATCGTTGTCCAACATCGCGTACCGATACGCGGGAAAGCCCTACTTATACCGCGACCTCTCCGTGGAGGTGGAGGAAGGAAAAACCTATGCCATTACCGGGCCGAACGGATGCGGAAAAAGCACGTTTCTGAAGGTGCTCCTTGGACTATATTCTGCTGGGGGACATCGGGCTTTGGGGTCGGTGCCATATGAAGAGCTCGATATGGAGACGATCCGACGGGACCTGTTTGCGGTGTGCCCGCAAAAGCTCTTTATTCCGAACGAAACGGTGGAGAATTACCTTGAGAGGACGTCGATTCGGGGATCGAGCGAAAACCTCCGAGAGCTTGTGCCGAGTTTCTATCGAACCGTCGAATCGTTAAAAGGCAAGAATTGTAGAGACCTTTCTGGTGGAGAGTATCGAAAGCTAAGGATATTCGCAGCACTTCGCAGGCAGCCGGAAGTGCTTGTGTTCGATGAACCAACGAACGATTTAGATGAAGAAAGCCGTCGGGAGTTCACGGAGTATATTCATCGAAATCCCTTCGATCAGCTAATTCTTGTTGTAAGCCATGATCAGGATTTGATTTCAGCATGCGATAGGAAGCTGGATTTGGATTTCGATCCGAAAAATGGGCAATGCTGATGGGAAACGCTTAGAGTTCGGGCTTGCGCGTCATGGAGTAATCTTTCCTCTTATCGAAAATCGTTACAATATAAGAAAAACAGTAAGCAAGAAGAAATGGCTCGGGGAAGAGCTCGCTGCTGTCAGTGATATTGGGTCTATATCCAGATAACACGGAAGGGGCCGTCCTCTACAACGGGGTATCACAGCGTCGCATCGACCGATACGCATTGCGGCGGTGCCGAGTTGGCATTACGGAGCAAGAGCCCCCTATTGTTGGGGGGACGATCCTCGATAATCTTACGCTGCTTTCTGATGATTTCGAGGCCGACAAACTGAATCGGATGCTTGCCATATTGGGGTTAGACAAAATGATTGCCGCTGCGGAGAACGGGGCGGCAGCGATGCTTGGCAGCAAGAAAGGAGGGGTGTCCGGCGGGGAGAAGCAGAACATCGCAATTGTGCGGCAGATGTTGAAATCGCCGGACGTCATGTTGTTTCTTGAGTCAACTTCAGCGCTTGATGCGAAGAGCCGGAGCGCGCTAATTAAATTGCTTCATGAGGTTAAGAGAGACCATATTGTAATTGTTGTCACTCATGACGAAGAGATGCTTGCGGCTTGCGACGAGGTCATTCCGATGCCCGGATGCTTATCGGGACGTGGCGTTGAAGGCCCAGAAGATCGAAATGGCGTGGGTGTTGGGTAAGTCCCTACGCGTACGACGTTGGGTTTCTGATCTTCATCGTCCTGCAAAGAAGGCTTTGTAACACGTTTCCCCTGGGAGGCCCCTTTTGTCCGTAGTGGCAAAGAGGGGCTTTTTCGTTTCCCTCTTGCGGCGGAGGGGGACACCATGCGCCTATACAGGACGACCTGCGCGCTTTCGTCGGATGACGGGCTATGTGTCGAGATGGGGGTCTCGGGTGGAGGCCGCGTCGCGGTCGCGGTCGGCCAGCGACCATCGGTACGGCTCAATCGTATTACCAGAACTAGTAAGGAGCCGCCCTTTCGGACGACTCAAACTGTAATGGGGCTTTTTTAGCTACCCCGGCCGTTACTCCGCCAAAGCATTCGCGCTATCTGCCGGGGTGGCTAAAATAGCCCCGTCCCAAATTAGCTACTCTGACCAAAATCCCTGGGACAAATACTTCTGATAGATTTTGTCTTTCTTGGCTATTGCGTAGTTTAAGAGATTCCATTCCAATAATTACAGCTTTTTGCTAAAGCGTTTTAGCAGTTTATACCGCTTTTGACCTGCGACTACGTTGTACTGGTATCTTCATAAGATAACCACCTTTACCTACCGTTTACCGCCAGTTTTAGCACGTTTACCAAACCGCGCAGCCTCTGCTCAAGCCCGCCCAAAACCCGCCGTATAGTTCCCTCACGGTCCGCATCCGGCGGGTCGATTCGTTACCACGGTCGTGTGTGCGAACACATAGAAGGGGAAGTATCGTGAGCGATTGCAAGAGGGTTTACCGTTTTGGAACCGACGCCCAGGGCACTTGTGTCACCGAGGGCGACAAGTCTATGAACTTTGTGCTTGGCGGCAAGGGCGCTAACCTTGCCGAGATGAGCCGTATCGGCCTGCCGGTCCCCGGTGGCTTTACCATTACCTGCCAGACCTGCGTTGAGTACTCCGGTGCCGGCAATGTTTGGCCTGCCGGCGCGCTTGACGAGATCGTTGCCGCCGAGGCCGACCTCGAAGCCCGCTGCGGCAAGAAGCTCGGAGATGCCAACGATCCGCTGCTCGTCTCGGTGCGCTCTGGCGCTCCGTTCTCCATGCCCGGCATGATGGACACGGTCCTCAATCTGGGCCTCAACGACGATTCCGTCCTGGGCCTCATCGCCCAGACGCAGAACCCGCGCTTTGCTTGGGACAGCTATCGCCGCTTTATCCAGATGTTCTCCAACGTCGTCATGGGCGTCGACGCCGACCTGTTCGAGAACGCCCTGACCCAGGCCCGCCTGGTTGCCGGCGTCCGCGTCGATTCCGAGCTTTCGGCCGAGGACCTGCAGGAGCTCGTCGAGACCTTCAAGGGCATCTTCTCCGCCAACGTCGAGGCCGCCCTGTACCCCGAGCTCGAGGTCGCCGATGGTAAGCCCGTCTTTCCGCACGATCCGGAGCTCCAGCTTCGCCTTGCCATCCAGGCCGTCTTTGGCAGCTGGATGAACGAGCGCGCCTGCATTTACCGCAAGCAGCACGGCATCTCCGACGAGCTCGGCACCGCCGTCAACGTCCAGGCCATGGCTTTTGGCAACAAGGGCGAGACCTCTGCGACCGGCGTCGCCTTCACCCGCAACCCGGCCGACGGCACCAAGGAGTTCTACGGCGACTTTCTGGTCAACGCCCAGGGCGAGGACGTCGTCGCCGGCATTCGCAACACCGAGCCCATCGCCGATCTCAAGACCACTCCGGGGCTTGAGTCCGCAGGCGAGGAGCTCGAGCGCGTGTTCCTGACGCTCGAGGATCACTATCGCGACATGTGCGACATCGAGTTCACCATCGAGCAGGGCAAGCTCTGGATGCTCCAGACCCGCGTGGGCAAGCGAACCGCCACCGCCGCCCTGCGCATCGCCATCGAGATGGTCGAGGAGGGCCTCATCACCCGCGAGGAGGCCGTGGGCCGCATCGATCCTGCGCAGCTCGATCAGCTCCTGCACCCGCAGTTCGACTCCTCCAAGAAGTACGAGGCGCTCGCGACCGGTCTTAACGCCAGCCCCGGTGCCGCCGTGGGCGAGGTCGTGTTCTCGAGCGACGACGCCGTCGCGCGTTCCGCCGAGGGCCACAAGGTCATCCTGGTCCGTTGGGAGACCAACCCTGACGACCTGAAGGGCATGGTTGCCGCCGAGGGCATCCTGACGAGCCACGGTGGCAAGACGAGCCATGCCGCCGTTATCGCCCGCGGCATGGGTACGCCCTGCGTCTGCGGTGTCGAGCGCTTCCATATCGACGCGGCCGAGAAGGTCGTGCGTATCGAGGGTAGCGATCGCGTACTGCACGAGGGCGACATCATCTCCATCGACGGCACCCAGGGTATCGTCGTCGACGGCGCCGTTGATCTGGTTTCGGCCGAGCTCACCGGCGATCTGGACACCATCCTGTCCTGGGCCGACGAGATCCGTCTGGACGAGACCGACGGTCACGCCAACCACGTGCGCGTCAACGCCGACAACCCCGAGGACGCCGCGCTCGCACTCGAGTTTGGTGCCGAGGCCATCGGCCTATGCCGCACCGAGCACATGTTCCTGGGTGACCGTAAGAACATCATCCAGAGCTTTATCCTGTCTGACGATGAGGCCGTGAAGCAGCAGGCCCTGGCCGACCTGCTCAAGGTCCAGACCGAGGATTTTCTGGCGATGTTCAAGACCATGTCCGGTCGCGATGTGGTTGTCCGCCTGCTCGATCCGCCGCTTCATGAGTTCTTGGATAATCCTCGCGAGCTCGAGGTCGCCATCACCAAGAAGGAAGCCGCTGGCGCCAACGAGGAAGAGCTTGCCGCCCTGCGCACCCGTCTGCGTCGTATTGACGGCATGTTCGAGTCCAACCCGATGCTCGGCCTGCGCGGTGTGCGCCTGTTCGTCGTCTTTAGCGATCTGCCGTTTATGCAGGTTCGCGCCGTCGCTACGGCTGCTGCCCGTCTCATCAAGGAAGGCGTCGATCCGCGCCCCGAGATCATGGTTCCGCTCGTCTCCATCACGGCCGAGCATGTCCAGACCCGCGAGGTTATCGAGCGCGTAATCGCTGAGGTTTCCGCCGAGGAGGGCGTCGAGCTCAATATTCCCGTGGGCACGATGCTCGAGCTGCCGCGCGCCTGCATGGTCGCTGACGAGATCGCCCATCACGCAGACTTCTTCTGCTTTGGCACCAACGACCTCACCCAGACGACCTTCGGCTTCTCCCGCGACGATGCCGAGGCCAAGTTCATCCCGCTGTACATGCACAAGAAGATCTTGAAGGACAATCCCTTCGAGACCATCGACACGGCAGTACTCGAACTGGTGCGCATGGCTGTCGAGAAGGGCCGCGCCACCAACCCCGACATGCACTTTGGCGTGTGCGGCGAGCACGGCGGCGACCCTAAGTCCATCAAGGGCCTGTTTAACGTGGCCGATGTTGACTACGTGTCCTGCTCGCCCTACCGCGTGCCCCTCGCACGCCTGGCTGCCGCCCAGGCCAAGCTCGAGGCCAAGCGTCCCGCCTAACGTTTTGGGCGTAGACGCCTAGTGTAGCCCCCCTTCATGCCGCCCGTCTCATTTGTGAGACGGGCGGTTATCATGTGCGGGTTTTGTCTTTTTGTCTGCGTAAAAAATTGTTCTTGCAGCAGAAACCCGCGCGTGTATACTTGAATACGTTTGTTCAACTACGTGCCGGCCATGGTGGTACGGCACCTCTAGAAGAGTAAGGAATTGCACATGGATTACATCCGCGCAATCGAGCGTCAGCAGATCCGCGAGGACATTCCTCAGGTTCGCGTCGCCGACAACGTCAAGGTTCACTACCGCATTAAGGAAGGCGACCGCGAGCGCATCCAGGTCTTCCAGGGCGACGTCATCCGCATGGCCGGCGCCGGTGCCCGCGAGACCTTCACCGTCCGCAAGATGTCCTTCGGTGTCGGTGTTGAGCGTACCTTCCCGCTTCACAGCCCCAAGATCGCCAAGCTCGAGGTCGTTCGTCATGGTCGCGTCCGTCGCGCCAAGCTGTACTACCTCCGCGACAAGGTGGGCAAGGCTGCTCGCATCCCCGAGAAGCGCTAAGAAGATCGCAGCGTCTGTCCACTCGTTTGGACACAAGGGTCACCTTCGGGTGGCCCTTCTTTTTATCTGATTTGCATGCAAGGAGGGCCTGGTATGGCCAACATGACGAGCTCGGTTTCGGCATCGCAGGTTGCCGGTGAGCTGGCGAGCGCCACGTTTGAGGAGATTCCCGCCCTCGTGGAGCATTATCGCGAGGACCCGCGCCAGCAGGTGATCAAGGCTTGCGAACGCGCCCTCAAACGCCATGCCAAAGAGCTTGCCGAGCGCGAGCGCGTCAATGACATGTACGAGCTTATGCATGAGCTTGGCGGCGATGGAGTGGTCGTTGGTGTCGACGAGGTGGGTCGCGGATCGGTGGCCGGTCCTTTGACGGTATGCGCTGTCTGCCTTCCTATGGAGCCGCGCGTCTGGGGCATCAACGATTCCAAAAAGCTCACGCCGGCGCGCCGCGAGTTGCTCTCAGTGAAGATTGCCGAGGTGGCGACGGCGATCGGTTTTTGCCATATCGCGCCTAAGGATATCGATGAGATGGGCATGGCCCGTGCTATCCGTACCGCCGTTGCGGGCGCCGTGGCCGATACGGGGCTCGAGCCCGATTGCGTGCTTATGGATGGCAACCCCTTGGGCGCCGTTCCTAACGAGCGCGATGTGGTTAAGGGCGATGCCAAGATCGCCTGCATCGCCGCGGCGTCCATCATGGCCAAGGTCACGCGTGACGAGATGATGGTCGAGTACGACGCCGAGTATCCCGAGTACCATCTGGCCGAGTCGAAGGGCTATGCGAGCCCCGAGCACATCGAGGCCATTCGCAAACATGGACTTTGTCCGCTGCACCGCGTGAGCTTTTGCGGAAACTTTCTGCAGACTGAGCGCCTTTTCTAGGCCAATTGTGGAGACATGGACCTCTGGGGTTTTATAAACCTGCTGGTAGCGGGCCTTATGCAACACCATTGTTGCGTACGGCCCGTTTTTTGACGGCATTTGGTCAGCTTTTGGTTTGCTTCCGGTACTTACCCGCATGAAAGGTGCCCTCATCATCGGGGCAATGCAGTGTGCGGGAAAGGAGACCCCATGAGTGCCGCAAGCAAAAAGAGCAAGACGCAGCAGCTCAAGGAGCGTTGGGAAAACGGCGAGCTCGACTCCGGGGCGATGACGCCCGAGTTTATCAAGGGACTCAGTCCCCGCGAGCTAGGCATGCTGGGCGAGCTGATCACCATCGACTACTTTAACGAGCGCGGCTACACCTTGCTGGAGCAGGGCTATCGTTGCACCGAGGGCGAGGCCGATCTGGTGCTGCTCGATGAGCTCGACGATGTCGTGGTGATGGCCGAGGTCAAGACGAGACGCGTCGCCCTGGATTGCACCACGCGGGTCTTTCCCGAGGAGGCCGTGGACGCCCAAAAGCAACGCCGCTACCGCCGCATCGCAAGCTGCTATCTCATGGAGCATTATCCGCTCAAGGCGATTCGCTTCGATGCTGTGGGTGTCACCATCCGCGGCGGGCATATCGCCGGGATCGAGCACCAGTACAACGCGTTCGATTGGCAGGTGTCGTGATGGCGTTCGAGACGTTTGCCGTTCACGCGGCCTGCATCCGCGGCGTCGAGGCGATTCACGTCACGGTCGAGGTCTCGCTTGCCGGTGGCGTTCCGGGCATCCAGATGCTCGGCATTCCGAGTATGGAGGTGATGGAGTCACGCGGTCGTATTCGCTGCGCGATGCGCTCCGCCGGGTTCGAGATCCCGCGCTCGGGCATTACCGTTAACCTGGCACCCGGCGATATCCGCAAGACCGGTAGCGGCTTTGACCTGCCCATCGCCATCGCGGTTCTAGCGGCCGATGAGCAGATTCCCCGTGACAACCTCGATCGCTGCCTTATCGCAGGTGAGCTTGGTCTGGACGGTACGGTGCTTCCCGTCAAGGGCGAGGTGGCGTTTCAGCTATTGGCTCGCGACATGGGGCTGTCTTTTATCGCCGGCAGGTCCGACCAGCATGTGCCACTCGCGGGCGTAGATTGCGGCTTTATCGACCATCTGTCTCAGCTTGCTCACGGCATGGGCGATGCCGCACGGCACTACTTGGATTCCGAGGGTGTCGAGGTGACCTTTGAGCCCGAGCTCGACTATGCAGACGTGCTGGGGCAGGAAGTCGCTAAACGCGGCATGGCGCTTGCGGCGGCAGGAGAACTCGGCTTGCTCATGATCGGGTCTCCGGGATCGGGCAAGACGATGCTCGCACGCCGTATGACCGGCATCCTGCCCGAGCTTTCCGTTGAGGATCAGCAGGAGGCACTGTGCATCCATTCGGTTTTGGGTGAGAACATTGATGGCTTGTTGGCGGGGCACCGCCCCTTCCGCAGTCCCCACCACAGTATTTCGACCGCAGGCCTTATCGGCGGCGGGCGCCCGGTGCACCCGGGTGAGATCAGCCTTGCTCATGGCGGCGTGCTCTTTTTGGACGAGCTTGCCGAGTTTCCCACTGGCGTGCTGCAGACGCTGCGTCAGCCCATCGAGCGCGGCTACGTGAGGATCGTACGCGTCGACGGGGCTTTTACCTTCCCGTCGCGCTTTCAGCTGCTGGCTGCGAGCAATCCCTGCCCCTGCGGCTTTTTGGGCGATCGCGAGGTGCCGTGTCGCTGCTCGGCGGCGATGGTCGAGCGCTATCGGTCTAAACTGCGCGGTCCTTTGGCCGACCGTATCGACATGATGATCGATGTGACCCGTCCCGACCCTCAAGTGATTATCGAGGGTGCGGAGGGCATGTCGTCGGCCGAGTTACGTGACTACGTTGTGCGCGGTCGCGCCTTTCGCGCTTGGCGCGAATCCCGCATGGACGATGCGGATGCCGAGGCCGAGGATGACGAGACTCGGTCCATTGACGGCGTCGTTTCGACCTTTGAGCTCGATGATGCGGCGGAGAAGTGTGTGCTCGGCCTGTCGAAGCGCACGCATCTCACAGGGCGTGGCATCGTGCGCCTTGTTCGCATTGCGCGCACGATCGCAGATGTCGCCGAGAGCGAGCAGGTGACGCAGGACCACGTGCTCGAGGCGGCGATGTACCAGGGAAGGAGGGACCAATGATGGCCGAGGGGACCTTTGAGCTGCATCCAGGCGATGCGTTGTATCCCGAGACCGTTTTGGAGCTTTCTGATGTACCTCAGACGCTCTATGTGCGCGGCAACCCCGAGGCGCTTTCGACGCCCGCGCTCTCCATCATCGGTGCGCGAAAGGCCTCGCCGTATGGTCTTGCCGTGGCAGAGCTTGCGGCGAAGGTGGCGGTTGAGGCGGGAGTGACGGTAGTTTCGGGCGGTGCGGTCGGTTGTGACCAGGCCTCGGGTTGGGCTGCGGTCAACGCCGGCGGCAAACACGTCGTGGTGCTGGGGACGGGCGCCGACGTGGTCTACCCGCGTTCGAGCGCGGGGCTTATTACGCGCACGCTCGATACGGGCGGCGCGGTCGTGTCGATCTCTCCGTGGGGCATGGGTCCGCGCAAGTTTGCCTTTCCGCGTCGCAATCGCGTGATCGCGGCCCTGTCGCAAGCCCTCTTTGTATCCGAGGCGGGTATGCCTTCCGGGACGTTTTCTACAGCCGAGGCTGCTATGGATTTGGGGCGCGAACTTCTTGCCGTGCCGGGGTCGATCCTATCGCCCGAGTCGCGTGGCACGAATTATCTCATTGCGAACGGTGCCTGCTGCATTGTCGACGAGGAGTCCATCGAGATGGCTATCTCTCGCATATACGGCACTCTGCGCTACTCGCGCCCCGATGCTCCCGGCATTGCCGACCTGGATCCAACACAGCAGACCGTTATGCATGCGCTCATCGCTTCTCCGCTCAAGGTCGACGACATCGCGGCACTCGTGTCGCTCGATGCAGTCGGCGTACTCAAACTCTTGGGTTCGCTTGAACTCGAGGGCCTTATCGAGCGCATGATGGATGGAAGGTATGCGCCCTCCAAGTTTGCCCTTCACGCCCAGACACCCTTCGGTCACAATGGAAAACGTGTCAATTAGAAAGGTGTTTGCAGATGCAGTTCGATCAGGTGACAGTTATCGGTGGCGGTCTGGCGGGTTCGGAGTGCGCGATCCAGCTGGCAGATCGCGGGTTTGCCGTAAAGCTGTGCGAGATGCGCCCCCAGGTGAGCTCCCCGGCCCACCATACCGATCACCTGGCAGAGCTCGTCTGCTCCAATTCGTTTAAGTCGACCCGTCCGGATTCCGCGGCTGGTTTGCTGAAGGCCGAGCTTGAGCGCATGGGTTCAGTCCTGCTCGATTGCGCCCATCGCGCGGCTGTTCCCGCCGGTGGCGCCTTGGCGGTCGACCGCGTCAAGTTTTCCGAGCTTGTCGAGGCCGAGGTTGCTGCCCGTCCCAATATCGAGGTCGTGCACGGCGAGGTCACGCAGATTCCCGAGGGTCACGTGGTCATTGCCGCGGGCCCGCTGTGTTCACCGGCGCTGAGTGAAGAGGTTATGAAGCTCGTCGGTGGCGATGCCCTGGCATTCTTTGATGCGGCGGCGCCGATCGTCGATGCCTCCACGCTCGATATGGACGTGCTGTTCTCGCAGTCGCGCTACGAGGAGCAGGGGAGTGGCGACTATCTCAACGCTCCGCTCAATAAGGAGGAGTACGAGGCCTTTATCGAGGCGCTTACCACGGCAGACCGCGTGGTGCTCAAGGATTTTGAGGGCGGCGATCTGTTCCAGGCCTGCCAGCCTGCCGAGGAGGTTGCACGCACCGGCAAGGATGCTATTCGCTTTGGCGCCATGAAGCCCGTCGGCCTCACCGACCCGCGTACCGGACGTCGCCCCTGGGCGGCGATTCAGCTGCGTGCCGAGAACAAGGAGAAGACCGCCTATAATCTGGTGGGCTTCCAGACCAACCTGACCTTTGGCGAGCAGAAGCGCGTCTTCCATATGGTGCCGGGCCTGGAGAACGCTGAGTTCTTCCGCTACGGTGTCATGCACCGCAATACCTTTATCGACGCCCCGCACGTGCTCGATGGCACCTTTGCCGTGCCCGGTACCGGCGTGCGCCTGGCCGGTCAGATCACCGGCACCGAGGGGTACATGGAAGCCGTGGCGACAGGTCTGCTCGCGGCGCTCAACACCTATGCCGAGGCTATCGGTGCCGCGGGCGTCGAGTTGCCGCGTGTGGGCGCCCTGGGTGCGCTCGTGGGCTATGCGACCGATCCTGCCACCGTGGGCTATCAGCCCATGCATGTCAACTTTGGACTGGTGCCGCCACTCGAGGACGGTAAGCGCCGCAGCAAGCGCGACCGCTACCAGGCCTATGCGGACCGTGCGCTCGAGGCCCTTGATGCCTATCTGGCCACTCGCCCCGATCTGTTTGGAGGCGACCGGTCATAGCCTTTGACCTGTACGACACCGTCGACTCGTTTATCGCCTATATCGCACGTGTCGAGGGACTTTCTCCCAACACGGTGACGGCCTATGGCTCGAGACTGGAGCGCTTTGCTGCCTGGTGCGAGCGCGAGGACGTCGACGCTCGCGCCGCCGACGTGCGGACCGTTCGCTCCTATTTGGCCGAGTTGTCGCGTGACCAGGTGTCGGCTCGGACCCTCGCGGCGCATCTGTCTGCCATTCGCTCGCTCTATCGCTGGATGGCTGCCGAGGGGATTGTCGAGGGCGATGCGGTCTCGGCGATCGCATCGCCCAAGCTGCCGCGTGACCTGCCGGGCGTCCTTACGACCAAGCAGGTCGAGGCGCTGCTCAAGACGCCTGATACCTCGACGCCCGCGGGACTGCGCGATGCGGCGATGCTCGAGCTGCTCTATGCCTCGGGTGCTCGTATCTCTGAGCTCGCAGCACTCAATGTGGAGTCCATCGCTTGGTCCGAACGCACGTTGCGCCTGTGGGGCAAGGGGAGCAAAGAACGTATCGTCCCTCTGTATCGTCGTGCGCTCGAGGCGACGCGTCTCTATATTGAGGAGGGGAGGCCGGAGTTGCTCGCTCAGACAAAGCGCCGTGACCTCGCTACCGGGCCGCATCCGCTGCTTATATCGGCGCGCGGCAATCGCATGAGTGCCGCCATGCTCAGGCGGCGGTTCCATACGCTGGCGACGCTCGCCGGCATTCCGGCCGACATCGCCCCGCATGCGATGCGCCATACCTTTGCGACCGACTTGCTCGAGGGCGGTGCGGACCTGCGCTCGGTTCAAGAGCTGCTGGGTCATGCGAGCCTGTCCACGACCCAAATCTACACGCACCTCACGCCCGATCGGCTCAAACGTGCCGTGGCTCAAGCCCATCCCCGCGGCGAATAGTGGCTGGGACGTCCCGCGCCGCACTCAGGTGTGTGGTTTTGATTGCGGGTTGGCAGGAAGATGCATTCCTGCTATCATTCATCGGGTTGCTTCACGGCAACATGTTTTTATCACGCACGCGCGGCTACTTCATACCGTGGTGCCCGGGCTTTGGTAGCACATGTCCGGGTTGGTTTTGGAGGATGACCCCGCGCGGAGGCAAACCACAGGAGGTTTAACATGGCTACCAAGATTAATATCCGCACCCTGCTCGAGGCCGGCTGCCACTTCGGTCACCAGACCCGTCGCTGGAACCCCAAGATGAAGCCGTTCATCTTCGGTGAGCGCAACGGCATCTACATCCTCGACCTCAAGCAGACCATCCTCGACGCCGACCAGGCCTACACTTTCGTCAAGAACGTCGCCAAGGGTGGCAACGTGCTGTTCGTCGGTACTAAGAAGCAGGCTCAGGAGGCCGTCAAGAACGCCGCTGAGCGCGCCAACATGCCTTACATCAACCAGCGTTGGCTCGGCGGTATGCTGACCAACTTCGTCACCATCCGCTCCCGCATCAACCGCATGGAGGAGCTCGAGGCCATGGTCGAGGACGGCCGCATGGCAGTGCTCCCCAAGAAGGAGCAGGCTGTGCTCGGCAAGGAGCTCACCAAGCTCCAGACCAACCTCGGTGGCGCCCGCGACATGAAGGGTCTGCCCCAGGCTCTCTTCGTCATCGACACCAAGCGCGAGGAGAACGCCATCAAGGAGGCCCAGCGCCTGAACATCCCCGTCGTCGCCCTGATCGACACCAACTCCGATCCCGACGAGGTCGAGTACGGCATCCCCTGCAACGATGACGCTATCTCCGCTGTCACCCTTATGTGCGAGCTCATGGCTGACGCCTGCCTCGCTGGCTCCGGCAAGGAGCAGGTCTCCGAGGCCGAGATGGCCGCTGAGCCCAAGGCCGAGTAAATCAGTCTTAGTTAATTCTTTTTCATCTCTTTGAAAGGAACCACAATGGCCCAGATTACCGCCGCTATGGTCAAGCAGCTCCGCGAGATGACCGACTCCCCGATGATGGAGTGCAAGAAGGCTCTCGTCGAGGCTGACGGCGACATGGACGCCGCTGTCGACGTTCTGCGTAAGAACGGCCTTGCCAAGGCTGCCAAGAAGGCTGGCCGTGAGACCAACGAGGGCGCTGTCGCCGCGTTCGTCTCCGAGGATGGCAAGACCGGCGCTCTGCTCGAGCTCTCCTGCGAGACCGACTTTGTTGGCTCCAACGCCAAGTTCACCGGCTTTGCTTCCAAGGTCGCTGAGGTTGTCGCCACCACCGAGCCGGCCGATGTCGACGCTCTGCTCGAGAAGCCGATGGGCGAGGAGACCGTTTCCTCCGAGCTCACCGAGATGATTCACATCATGGGCGAGAACATGAAGATCTCCCGCTTCGCTGCCCGCAAGGCTGAGAACGGCGCGCTCGCTTCTTACATCCACATGGGTGGTAAGATCGGCGTCCTCGTCGAGTTCGCCTTCGAGAAGGCCGAGACCGCTCAGGCTGAATCCTTCAAGACCTTCGCTCACGACGTTGCCCTTCAGGTTGCCGCCGTCGCCCCGATCTGCGCTACCCGCGATCAGGTTCCGGCCGAGACCGTCGAGCACGAGAAGCAGATCTACATGGCTCAGGCTGCCGAGTCCGGTAAGCCCGAGGCTATCCAGGAGAAGATGGCTGTCGGCCGTCTGGAGAAGTTCTACAAGCAGTCCGTGCTCACCGAGCAGGAGTTCATCAAGGACAGCTCCCTCACCATCAAGAAGTACGCTGAGCAGGTCTCCAAGGAGCTCGGCGACACCATTACCGTCGTTGCCTTTGACCGTCTGGTCCGTGGCGAGTAAATAAGCTCTTGTAGCTGGTAATGAGCAGGCTGTGGGTTTTACTCACAGCCTGCTTTTTCATGGCTCTTCTTAGAGCCTTTGATAGAATGTTGAGAGTTCAATCTAAAGGAGGATCGCTTTGTCCGACATCCGATATAAACGCGTGCTTCTTAAGCTTTCCGGCGAAGCGCTGATGGGCGACGGCCAATATGGCATCGACCCCAAGGTTACCGACCATCTTGCTAAGCAGGTCAAGGACCTGCTCGCCGTTGGCCATGAGGTCGGCGTCGTTGTCGGCGGCGGCAATATTTTCCGCGGCATGGCAGGCGCTGCCGGTGGCATGGAGCGTGCTCAGGCCGACTACATGGGCATGCTGGCAACCGTTATGAACGCGCTCGCCCTGCAGGATGCCTTCGAGCATAACGATGTTCCCTGCCGCGTGATGAGCGCTATCCAGATGAACGAGATCTGCGAGCCCTATATTCGCCGTCGCGCCATCAACCACCTTTCCAAGGGCAACGTCGTTATTTTTGCCGCCGGTTCGGGCAATCCGTACTTTACGACCGACACCGCCGCGGCTCTTCGTGCGTGCGAGATCGGCGCCGAGATTCTGATCAAGGCCACCAAGGTTGACGGCATCTACGACAAGGATCCCGTCAAGTGCGCCGATGCCGTCCGTTTTGACAAGATTACCTATCACGAGGTGCTCGTCCGTGGCCTGCAGGTTATGGATTCCACGGCTACGGCTCTGTGCCAGGATAACCGTATGCCGATTTTGGTCCTCAACATCGATGGCGAGGACACCGTCAAGCGCGCGCTTTCGGGTGAGCCCGTCGGCACGCTCGTCTATCAGGAGGATTAAGCATGGCAGAGAACATCACCGCCCATATGGACAAGTCGCTCGAGTCCCTCAAGCATAACTTCTCCAAGGTTCGTACCGGCCGCGCCAATGCCAACATTCTGTCCGACATCACCGTCGATTATTACGGTGTTCCCACGCCGGTCACGCAGGTTGCCGCCGTCAAGACCCCCGAGGCCCACATGCTGCTCATCGAGCCGTGGGACAAGGCACTCATCAATGCTATCGTCAAGGCCATCGGCGCTTCCGATCTGGGTATTACCCCCAACTCCGATGGCACCGTCGTTCGTCTTCCGTTCCCGGCTCCCACTGAGGAGCGCCGTCGCGAGCTCGTCAAGGAGTGCCGCGAGTACGCCGAGCAGGCCAAGGTGTCTATCCGTAACATCCGTCGCGACTTCAACAACAAGCTCGAGCGCGATGAGGAGCTCACCGAGGACGATGTCCGTCGCGAGCAGGCCAAGGTCCAGAAGCACACTGATGAGTATGTCGCCAAGGTCGAGGAGCTTCTGAAGGAAAAAGAAGCCGAGGTCATGGAGATCTAAGGTGCAATACGACGAGCATAAACTGGTCGAGTACTTTGCCGACGCCCCTGCGGGCGTCGGTTTTTCCGACCTTGACCTCAATAACATTCCGCACCATATCTCGTGCATCATGGACGGCAACGGTCGTTGGGCCACGTCGCGCGGTCTTGCACGCACTGAGGGTCACAAGGCGGGTATCGTCTCGCTGCGCGAGATCATTACCGCCTGCGTGCGCCTGGGCGTCGACGTGCTTTCGGCCTATGCGTTTTCTACCGAAAACTGGAACCGCCCGCAGCATGAGGTCAACGTCTTGATGCACCTGTTTGCCAAGACGTTCATCGACGAGCTGCCGCTTCTGAAGCGCGAAAACGTGCGCGTTGTCTTTTTGGGTGATATTTCCGCGCTGCCCAAGAAGACCCGCGACGTTTTTGAACGCGGTCTTGCTGAGTGCGCCGATCACACCGGTATGACGCTGGCGCTTGCCGTCAACTACGGCGCGCGTGCCGAGATTACTCGCGCTGTCCGTCAGATCGCACTCGACGTTGCCGCCGGTAAGATCGACCCTGCCGCAATTGATGACGGCATGGTGGCTTCTCACCTTTATACCGCCGGTCTTCCCGATCCTGAGCTTGTGATTCGCACCTCTGGTGAGCTGCGCCTTTCGAACTATCTGCTGTGGCAGGTGGCTTATTCCGAGTTCTACGTCACCGATACCTATTGGCCCGACTTTGATCGTTGGGGCCTTGTCGACGCCATTTTGGCCTATCAGGGCCGTGACCGTAGGTTTGGTGGACTGAGCAAGACCGAGGAGGCTTAATCGTGTCCGATCGTCCCAAGGCATCTGCTCCCAAGACGCCTGCGCGTAAAGCTGCCACTGCGGGAGCGCCTGCAGCGAAGAGCGGCAGCGGTACGTGGCTGGCGGGCTTTATTACCCGTGCCGCCGCCGGTATCGTCTACGCCGTTGTCTTTATCCTGTGCCTGGTTTTGGGTATCGTGCCCACTGCCATCTTTGTTTCCGTCATGAGCGGTCTGTGCTGTTATGAGTTTTTCCGTATGACGAGGCTCGATGGCAAGATGGCTAACGAGCGCATGGGTATCGCTGCCGCCGTACTCTTTCCGCTGTCGGCGTTGGGCGATTCGATGTTGCTGAATGCCCTGCTTTTTGCCCTGATGCTCGCTGTGGGCATTTGGTATGTCTGGTCGCCGCGTACCCGCATCTCTGATGTGGCCGTGACGCTCATGGGTCCCATCTACACTGGCTTTATGCTGTCGGCTATCGTGCTGCTGCGCGATGCCGTGCCCGGTTTTGCCGGCGCCCTGCTTTCGGTGGGCGTTTGCGCGTCCCTTTGGGTCTCCGATTCGTTTGCCTACATTGTGGGCAGCCGTATCGGCAAGCACAAGATGGTTCCCAAGATCTCTCCCAAAAAGAGCTGGGAGGGGTTTGTCGGCGGCATCCTGGGCTCGGTTTTGATTTGGCTCATTCTGTGGGCGACGCACTTCTACAAGCTCAGCCTGCCCTATGCGCTGCTGTGCGGCGTGGTCGTGTCCATTTTGGGCGTTATCGGCGACCTTATCGAGTCGCGCATCAAGCGTGGCGTGGGCGTCAAGGATTCCGGCAACCTTATCCCGGGCCATGGCGGCATGCTCGACCGTAGCGACTCGCTTATCTTTGGCTGCATTACCGCTCAGCTGCTTTTGATGATCGGAGGCGTGCTGTAATGTCATTCCAGACGACGTATGGCCCCGATGGACGCCTCCGTGTTGCCATCCTGGGTTGTACGGGCTCTATCGGCACCCAGGCACTCGATGTGTGCCGTCAGCATGCTGATCGCCTGCAGGTGACGGCGCTGTCCGTTAATTCCAGCACCTCTGAGCTCGTTGCCGCTGCCCGCGAGTTCTCGGTTCCGGCGGTTGCCGTGGCCGATGTCGCTCACGGCGATGACGCCGTGCTGCAGGAGTTGCCCGAGGGAACGAAGCTCGGCGTTGGCGCGCAGGCGGTTTGCGAGCTCGCGCGTCGCGACGATGTCGACTGCGTGCTCGTTGCTATTGTGGGCGCCGCCGGTCTCGAGGCGAGCCATGCGGCCTTGACCTCGAATAAGCGCCTTGCCCTTGCCAACAAGGAGTCCCTCGTCGTCGGTGGCGACTTGCTTATGCCGTTGGCACAACCGGGCCAGCTTATTCCAGTCGACTCTGAGCACTCCGCCATCTACCAGTGCTATCTGGGGGAGGACCCGCGCGAGGCTCATTGTATTTGGCTTACCTGCTCGGGCGGTCCGTTCTTTGGCCGTACGCGCGACGAGCTCAATCGCGTGACGCGTGCCGATGCCCTCGCACATCCCACGTGGGCCATGGGTGCCAAGATCACCATCGACTCCGCCACCCTCATGAACAAGGGCCTAGAGCGCATTGAGGCCATGCATCTGTTTAACTGCGACCTCGATTTCATTAACGTGGTCGTGCAGCGTCAGTCCAAGATTCACTCTATGGTCGAGTTTGCCGACGGCTCCGTGATGGCGCATCTCGGTGCTTCCGACATGCGTATTCCCATCCAGTTCGCGTTCTCGTATCCCGAGCGTTGGGATACCCCGGCGCCTCGTATCGATTTCCGCGAGCTGGGGCAGCTCACGTTTGATGCTGCCGACATGGATACCTTCCGCTGTCTGGCACTGGCCGAACGTGCCGGCAAGACGGGTGGCACCATGCCGTGCGTGCTCAATGCCGCCAACGAGGTCGCCGTCGATGCCTTCCTGCACGATGGCTGTAGCTTTACCGATATCGATCGCATTGTGGAATCCTGCATGGATGCCCACGATATGCAGGCGGTCGATTCGTTTGAGCAGCTTCGCGACATCGATGCGTGGGCGCGTGAAAAGGCTGCGCAGGTGCTCGCCGCAACCCGTTCCTAACCCATAAGGATTGCTTTTTCGTTTTATGGATACTGTTCTGAGCGTTCTCTCATCGGTCTTTTGGGGGCTGCTGATGCTTTCCGTCCTCGTGTTTTTGCACGAGGGCGGCCACTTTTTGGCGGCGCGTGCCTGCGGCGTCCGTGTGACCGAGTTCTTTTTGGGCCTGCCGTGCCGCTTTGACATCCATTACACGTCGCGTCGCATTGGAACCAAGTTTGGCGTGACCCCGCTGCTGCTGGGTGGCTACGCTGCCATCTGCGGTATGGATCCGACCGATGTCTCCTGCGCCGATCGCGTGCTCGCGGCTATCTATCGTCATGGTCGCGTGACCGTGGCCGACCTTGCTGTCGAGCTCGAGCTATCCGAGGAGGTTGTGCTCGAGGCATGCGCCTTGCTCTTGGGTTGGGGCTCTATCGCGCCTTGGTATGAGGAAGGGGAGAAGCCCTCGCCGAGCTACTATCCCACCAAGTATCAGACGCTGCCGCGAGACGCGGCGGGTTACACCACCTTTGACGGCCGTCGTTTCGATCGAGAGCATGCGACTACCGAGGGCGATGTGTGGGAGCTGCCGTGCGGCGAGGCTGATTTCTTGGCGCAAGAGCGCTCGCACACTTATCTGGGCCAGGGTTTTCTCAAGCGCGCCTTTATGCTGCTCGCGGGCATTCTCGTCAATATCCTGACGGGCTTTTTGCTGCTTATGAGCATCTACTCTATTGCGGGTGTCACCGTGCCGATGGATACCAACGTGATTGGTCAGGTTGACGAGGGGTCTATTGCCGCCAAGGCGGGTATCGAGGGCGGCGACGCGATCCTTTCGGTTGACGGAGTATCGTGCTCTACCTGGATGGACGTTTACGATGCCATCGGCAAGGCCGCCGGTAAGGACGATATCGCCATTGAGTATGAGCGCGACGGCAAGCAGCATTCGACCTCGGTTGCGCTCAAAGAGGACGAGCGCCTAGGTGTGTATGCCTCTACGCAGGTGGTCCGTTTAGACCCCATCACGTCGGCTCGCCTTTCGTTCTCCTATGTCGTGCAGACAGCGGAGGGCGTGATGCGCCTGCTCCAGCCGCAGCATACGATGGAGATTCTCGATCAGTCTTCTTCGATTGTGGGCATTAGCGTTATGTCTTCACAGGCTGCTGCTGCCGGCCCTGCCACGTTCCTTTCGTTTGCCGCCCTCATTTCGTTCTCGCTTGGCTTTATGAACCTGCTGCCCATCCCACCACTCGATGGCGGCAAGCTGGTCATCGAGATCATTCAAAAGATTGCTGGCCGCGAGCTTCCGCTCAAGGTCCAGACGATTGTGAGCTATGTGGGCATCGCGCTCTTTGCGCTGCTGTTTGTCTATATGCTTCGTTCCGACATCCTTCGATTTATTCTGTAGGGGAGTGTTTGGATTGTCTTTATCCCATCCTTTGCCTCGCGATTTGACGCGCCCCGTGCATGTGGGCGGTGTGCAGATCGGTGGCGGTGCGCCGGTGGTGGTCCAATCCATGACCTGCACCGATACCGCTGATGCCCAGGCAACACTTGCGCAAGTGTGCGCGTTGGCGCAGGCTGGCTGCGATATCGTGCGTGTGAGCGTGCCCACTGAGGCCGCGCTTGAGGGTTTCCGCACCATCTGTGCCGAGTCTCCGGTGCCAATCGTTGCCGATATCCACTTTAACCACAAGCTGGCCATTGGCGCTGTGGAGGCCGGTGCCGCCAAGCTCCGCATCAATCCCGGCAACATTGGCGATTGGGCCAAGGTCGATGCCGTGATCGATGCCGCGGGCGCCGCTGGGTGCGCGATTCGCATTGGCGTGAACGCGGGCTCGCTTGAGCAGGATATCGCCGAGCGCGAAGACCTCACGCAGCCCGAAAAGCTCGTGATGTCGAGCGAGCGCTTCGTCAAGCACTTTGAGGACCGCGGCTTTACGAACATTGTGCTTTCGGCCAAGGCCCATAGCGTGCAAACGACGCTCGATACCTATCGAGCCCTGTCGCGTGAGATTCCCCACGTTCCGCTTCACCTGGGCGTAACCGAGGCGGGTACCAAGCTTCAGGGCACCATTAAGAGCTCGGTGGGCCTTGGTATTCTGCTGTCTGAGGGTATCGGTGACACCATGCGCGTCTCTCTCACGGCCGATCCGGTTGAGGAGCCGCCGGTCGCCTGGGGAATTTTGCAGTCGCTGGGCCTGCGTCGTCGTGGTCCCGAGATTGTCTCGTGCCCCACGTGCGCCCGCTGCCAGGTTAACCTCATTCCCATCGCCGAGGAGGTCACCGAGCGGCTTAAGAACTACTCCGCGCCGCTTTCGATCGCCGTTATGGGATGCGCGGTCAATGGCCCCGGCGAGGCTTCTGATGCCGACCTGGGCGTTGCCTGCGGACGAGGTCAGGGCCTGCTCTTTTCGCATGGCCAGATCATTGGTAAAGTAGCTGAGGATCAAATTGTCGACGCGCTTATGGCAGAGGTCGACAAGCTTATTGAGGAGAAATAAATGACCCGAGTAATGTATATGTCTAAGCTCTATGCGCCGACGCTTAAAGAGGATCCGGCGGACGCTGAGCTCGCCAGTCACCGCCTGCTGCTCCGTGCCGGCATGATCCGCAAGGAGGCCGCCGGCCTGTATTCCTACCTGCCGCTTGCCTGGCGCTCGATCCGTAAGATCGAGAACATCGTGCGCGACGAGATGGACGCTGCCGGCGCCCAGGAGCTTATGATGCCTATCATGGTCGACGCCGAGTTGTGGCGCGAGTCCGGCCGTATCGACGCCTATGGCAAGGAGCTTGTGCGCTTTGACGACCGTCATGGTCGCGAGTTCGTCCTGGGCCCCACGCACGAGGAGACCGTCACGGCCCTGGTGCGCAACGAGCTACGCTCCTATAAGCAGCTGCCCGTCAACCTGTATCACATTCAGGACAAGTTCCGCGACGAGTTCCGTCCCCGCTTTGGCCTGATGCGCGGCCGCGAGTTCATCATGAAGGACGCCTACAGCTTCTCCGCCACGCAGGAGAGCCTGCAGGAGGAGTACGACAAGATGAAGCAGGCGTACGCCAATATCTGCGAGCGCTGCTACATCAAGGCTCTGCCCGTCGTCGCCGATTCTGGCGAGATCGGTGGCGATACCTCCGTCGAGTACATGGCTTTGGCTGACGCCGGCGAGGCTTCGCTCGTCTACTGCGACGATTGCGGCTTCGCTGCCGATGACGAGGCTGCAAGCACCAAGGTCGTCGTGACCGAGGGTCCTGGTGACGGTACGCTCACCAAGGTTGAGACTCCGGGCATGGGCACCATTGAGGCTGTTGCTAAGTTCTTTGGGTTCCCCGAGAACGGCACGCGCAAGTCCCTGGCGTTGATCGATGCCGAGGGTAAGCCCGTCGTGGCCATCGTTCCGGGCGATCATGAGCTCAACGACTGTAAGGCCGAGCATGTCTTTGGCAAGGGCTATCGCATGATGACCGACGAGGAGCTTCAGGCGAACGGTCTGCACAAGGGCTTTATCGGACCGGTTAACCTGCCCGATGGCATTCGTCTGGTCTGCGACGAGAGCCTGCGCGAGTCCAAACAGTGGGCCTGCGGTGCCAACGAGGTCGATTATCACTTTACCGGTGCCTGCCCCGAGCGCGACTTTACCGTCGATGAGTGGGCCGATCTGGTCACCGTTGTCGCCGGCGACCCCTGCCCGCACTGCGGCAAGCCGCTCTCCGCTGCTCGCGGCATCGAGGTCTCTCAGGTCTTCCAGCTGGGCACCAAGTACTCCGAGGCCATGGGTGCCACCTTTATGGATGAGGACGGCAAGGAGAAGCCGCTCATCATGGGTTGTTACGGCGTGGGCGTGTCCCGCTCGCTCGCTGCCGTCGTGGAGCAGCACAACGACGAGCACGGTATCGTCTGGCCGGTCTCCGTTGCCCCGTACGAGGTCGCGATGATTCCGCTCGATCCCAAGAAGGAGGAGTGCGCTACCGTCTGCGAGCAGATCGTTGATGGCCTGTGCGCTGAGGGTATCGAGGTCGTCGTCGACGACCGCGACGAGCGTCCCGGCTTTAAGTTTGCCGACAACGACCTTATGGGCTTCCCGTATCAGGTCGTTCTGGGTAAGCGTGGCCTTAAGAATGGCACCGTTGAGCTCAAGGACCGTGCCACGGGTGAGCGCGAGGATGTGGCGATCGACGAGGTCGTCGCCAAGGTCGCCGAGCTTGTGAAGGCAGCACGCCGTTAATCGACGATTTCGCTTGTAGTTCGATATACGGGACGGCCCCGCATTTCTCCAGATCGGGGAGATGCGGGGCCGTCCTTTTATCTTGTGGCATCCTCGATATCTAAAAGGAAAACCCCACAGCCCATGCGAGCTGCGGGGTTTTCCTTGTGCCTCCGATGCGAAATAAATCGCTCAGATATTACTGATAATCGACGACGTCGATCCAGTTCTTCAGGAACTCATCGTTCACGTTGCGCTTACGAGCGAGCTCGGAAGCGGCGACGATGCTCGTCCACTGACGCACGACCTGCAT
The DNA here is from genome assembly GCA_036304065.1 of Collinsella sp. Lineage (GTDB taxonomy): Bacteria > Actinomycetota > Coriobacteriia > Coriobacteriales > Coriobacteriaceae > Collinsella. The sequence goes on from JAXIZI010000023.1 coordinate 73,118, forward strand.
GGGCATGTCGGCGCGGTCGCAGTAGAGCTCCAGGTAGGCCTCAGCCTGATCCTTGCTGTTGAGGGCAAAGAGCAGGTAGGTGGTGGCAACGTCGGCAGCAGGGGAGCCCTGGGTGGCGTGTGCCCAGTCGCACACATAGAGCTGGCCGTCGTCGCCGACGATGACGTTGGAGGGGTTGAAGTCGCCGTGGCAGACCTTGAACTCCTTGGTCATGCCGTCCAGACGCTCCTGAAGATTGTAGCGCGTGGTGGCATTGAGCTGATCAAGGCTGTCGATCATGCGGGCGTACTTGTCGCGCTGACGGTTGAGCAGCGGGGAGGTGTAGCCGTGGATCTCGATCTGGAGGTCGACGAACATCTCGAGGTACTCACCAAAGCGCTGGGGCTCGGCAGTCATCTTCTCGGCAAGGGTGGTGCCCGGAACCTTCTCGGTCACGAGCGCCCAGCCGTTGGCGTTCTCGAGCTGGGAAACCTCGAGCGCCTTGGGGCTGCGGATGCCGCACTCATTGATGCGGGCAAGATTCAAAGCCTCGTTGAACACGTCGGAGACAGGCTTGGTCTCGTTAAAGACCTTGACGATCTTGTCGCCCAGGTCGTAAACGACCTTGTTGCCACGGCGGACGAGCTCGGTCTTGGAATCGGGTAGCAGCATGGTTGCATCCTTTCAACGATGCGATAGAAGCGACGGCGGGGGTGTGTGAAACACCCGTGCACCCCCGCCGCAAAAAACCGTGCTAAAAACTAGCAGACGGCGTAGTCCTGGGGCTCGCGGCCGTAGTAGGCGTCCAGGTAGAGCTCCTTGATCTCGCTCATGAGCGGGTAGCGCGGGTTAGCGCCGGTGCACTGGTCGTTGAATGCCTGCTCGGTCATCTCGTCGAGGGTGTCGAGGAAGTACTGCTCGTCAACACCGTAGTCGGCGATGGTCTTCTTGACACCGATGAAGTCCTTGAGCTCCTCGAGCTTCGTGATGAAGTTCTCGAAGACCTCCTTGTCGTCCTTGCCCTCGATGCCGCAGTACTTGGCCATCTCGGCGTAGTTGTGCAGCGCGTTGGGGTAAGGATACTGGGAGAAGGTACCCATCTTGACGGGAGCCTCGGCGGCGTTGTAGCGCATGACGCGGGTCAGGATGACGGCGTTAGCGATGCCGTGGGGCAGGTGATGGAAAGCGCCGAGCTTGTGAGCCATGGAGTGGTTGAGGCCCAGGAAGGCGTTGGCGAAGGCCATACCGGCCATGCAGGAGGCGTTGTGCATCTCCTCGCGGGCGTGCGGGTCCTTGGCGCCGTTCGTGAAGCTGGAGGGCAGGTTCTCAAAGACGAGCTTGGCAGCGCGCTCGGAGAGGCCCTTGGTGTAGTCGGAAGCCATGATGGAGACGTAGGACTCGATGGCGTGGGTCATGACGTCGATGCCGGAGGCAGCGGTCAGGCCGCGCGGGGCGGTCATGCAGTTGTCGGCGTCGACGATAGCCATGTTGGGGAGCAGCGCGTAGTCGGCGAGCGGCCACTTGATGCCGGTCTCCTTGTCGGTGATGATGGCGAACGGCGTGCACTCGGAGCCGGTACCCGAGGAGGTCGGGACGGCGACGAAGTAGGCCTTCTTGCCCATCGCGGGGAAGGTGAAGATACGCTTGCGGATGTCCATGAAGTCCATGGCCATGTCCTCAAACTTGCACTCGGGGTGCTCGTACATCATCCACATGATCTTGCCGGCGTCCATAGCGGAGCCACCGCCGACGGCGATGATGACGTCCGGCTCAAAGAGAGCCATCTGCTTGGCGCCGCGACGTGCGCACTGCAGCGACGGATCGGGCTCGACGTCGTAGAAGCAGTCGTGGGCGATGCCCATCTCGTCGAGCTTGGCCTCGATGGCGCGGGTGTTGCCATTCTTGAAGAGGAACTGGTCGGTAACGATGAAGGCGCGCTTCTTGCCCATGACGTTGCCCAGCTCGTCGAGGGCGACGGGCGTGGAACCCTTCTTGAAGTAGACCTTCTCGGGAGCGCGGAACCACAGCATGTTCTCACGGCGCTCGGCCACAGTCTTAACGTTGATCAAGTGCTTCACCCCAACGTTCTCGGAGACGGAGTTGCCGCCCCAGGAGCCGCAGCCCAGGGTCAGAGACGGCTTCATGCCAAAGTTGTACAGGTCACCGATGCCGCCGTGCGAGGACGGGGTGTTGATGACGATACGGCAGGCCTTCATGACGTGCTCGAACAGGCTGATCTTCTCGGCCTGGGCGGGGTGCACGTACAGAGAGGCGGTGTGGCCCGGGCCACCGGCGAGCACCAGGTGCTCGGCCTTGTCGACGGCCTCCTGGAAGTCCTTGGCGTGGTACATGGCCAGGACCGGGGAGAGCTTCTCGTGGGAGAACTCCTCCTTGGCGGGGTCGGTGGAGGTGACCTCGGCGATCAGGATCTTAGTCTTGGCGGGAACCTCGATGCCGGCGAGCTCGGCGATCTTGGCGGCAGCCATGCCGGGGATGCGGTGATCGAGGGCGCCGTTCTTGAACATGGCGGCACGCAGGGCCTCCATCTCGGCACCCTGCTTGACGAAGTAGCAGCCGCGCTTCTGGAACTCGGCCTTGACCTGGTCGTAGATGGTGTCGATGACGGTCACGGACTGCTCGGAAGCGCAGATCATGCCGTTGTCGAAGGTCTTGGAGTGGATGATGGAGTTGACTGCGAGCAGAACGTCGGCGGTGTCGTCGATGACGACCGGGGTGTTACCGGCGCCAACGCCCAGGGCGGGCTTGCCCGAGGAGTAGGCGGCCTTGACCATGCCCGGGCCACCGGTGGCGAGGATGATGTCGACGTCGCGCATGACCATGTTGGTCAGCTCGATGGAGGGGACATCGACCCAGCCGATGATGCCCTCGGGGGCACCAGCCTTGACGGCGGCGTCAAGCACGAGCTTGGCGGCGGCGATGGTGCACTTGGCGGCAGCCGGGTGCGGGGAGATGATGATGGCGTTGCGGGTCTTCAGGCTGATCAGCGTCTTGAAGATTGCGGTGGAGGTGGGGTTGGTCGTCGGGATGACGGCGCCCACGACGCCGATGGGCTCGGCGATCTTGGTGATGCCGTAAGCCTCGTCGCGCTCCAGGACACCACAGGTCTTGGTGTTCTTGTAAGCGTTGTAGATGTACTCTGCGGCGTAGTGGTTCTTGATGACCTTGTCCTCAAGAACGCCGCGGCCGGTCTCCTCGATGGCCATTTTCGCCAACGGGATACGAGCCTTGTTGGCGGCCATGGCGGCCTCATAGAAGATCTTGTCGACCTGCTCCTGCGTGTACGTAGCAAAAAGCGCCTGGGCCTCTCGCATCTGAGCGAGCTTAGCCTCAAGCGCCTCTACGTTGTCCACAATTGCGGGAGTAGTGTTTTCCGGTGACTTTTTCACCATTTGTGTCTCCTTGCGATCGGAGATTTACCCTACAAGATGCATGATAGCAAGAAATAATTCGGTGAACGGTCAGATTCCTCTAAAAGGCACACTAAAACGCTTCAATAAAATGAAGCGTTTTAACTAAATTATCTGCCAGTGCATCGCCCTGCCCCCAATGAGCGCAAAAAGGCGCCCTCCGTGGGGGAGGGCGCCTTTGGTAAGTTCTATGTGAACGCGAGGTCTTTGACCCGGAGAGTCCGAGGTACTTGTTGGTAAGACCTTATTTAGGAGCGCGCAACCTTGCCGGACTTGAGGCAGGTGGAGCAAACGTTCATCTTGCGACGGTGACCATCGACGACGACGTAGACGCGCTGGATGTTGGGGCGGAACTTACGGTTGGTGACGCGGTGAGAGTGGCTGATGGAGCGACCGGCAACGGGGTGCTTACCGCAAACTTCGCAAACTTTGGACATAACTGACCCTCCTTGGGCGACAAACGAACATGTCGCGTTAACAAACAAGCCTGAACTATAGCACAGAAGCAGCTCCCTGTGCGTAATCTACACAGAGATATTTCTCTTTTGGCGATAGTGCCCACGCCACGGCCCTGGACGTAGATCCGATTTGCGTGCAGCAGAGGGGATTATGCCAGCTCGTGTGTGCGTTTTCAAGCTCGTCCCACAAATATATATAGGTTTATTGAGCATTGGGCTCCGTTTACGGTTTGCTCTGTATTTATGCTCGCAATTAAGCTCGAGGTTGGTTACACTATCCCTTGACCATTAAAGGGGTACGAGATACCCACATGGAATTACATAGCTGCCAAAGAGCAGCCCTTCCTTGTGGGTGTCTGGTCCGCTTTGAGCGGTCGGGCATCTATTTTTTTGACTGTGTCAGCAGTCAAGACATGTGAGGAAGGAGATCGATGGGCACGACTTCCCCCAAGGCGGTCATCATGGACGAGACCGCCGTCAATCGAGCGATGACCCGCATCGCGCACGAGATTCTCGAGCGCAACGAGGGCTGTGAAGACCTCGCTCTGGTCGGCATCGTCACGCGCGGCGACCTTCTGGCAAAGAAACTCGCCGAGGAGATCAAGGAGATCGAGGGCGTCGACGTTCCGCTCGGCAGCCTCGACATCAGCTTCTACCGCGATGACTACGCTACCAATTTCGCTCCCGCGATCCACGCCACCAACATTCCCTTTAGCGTCGACGGCAAACGCGTCGTGCTGGTGGACGACATCCTGTATACGGGCCGTACCATTCGCGCCGCTCTGGACGCCGTCATGGACCTGGGCCGTCCGAGCCGCATTGAGCTGGCAGTTCTCGTTGACCGCGGCCACCGCGAGCTCCCCATCTCGCCGGACTTTGTCGGCAAGAACGTTCCCTCGTCGCATGAGGAGAACGTGCACCTATATATGAAGGAAGTCGACGGCCACACCGCTGTCGAGATTAACGACGTCGCGCCGGGTTCCCACGTGGGCTCCGCGCCGCTGGGAGGTGAGTAGTACCGTGGCGTTCAACCATAAGCACCTGATCGACATTACCGAGTACTCCGAAGAGGACATCAAGCTCATCCTCGAGACCGCCAAGGCGTTCTCCGAGGTCAACGAGCGTGCCATCAAGAAGGTCCCCACGCTCAAGGGCAAGACCATCGTCAACATGTTCAACGAGCCCTCGACGCGCACCCGCAGCTCCTTCGAGCTCGCCGAGAAGCGTCTTTCGGCCGACAGCCTCAACTTTGGCGGCTCCTCGACCTCCACGGTCAAGGGCGAGAGCCTCGTCGACACCGTCGAGACCCTCAACGCCTACAAGATCGACTGCATCGTCGTGCGCGATAAGCACGCCGGTGCTCCCTACATCGTCACGCAGAACTCGCCCGCGAGCGTCATCTGCGCCGGTGACGGCAAGCACAACCATCCCACGCAGGCCCTGCTCGACCTGTACACCATCTGGGAGCACAAGGGTGACTTCCACGGTCTGAAGGTCGCCGTCGTCGGCGATATCGCGCACTCCCGCGTCTGCGGCTCGCTGATCCCCGCCCTTAAGATCATGGGCTGCGAGACCTACGCCGTCGCCCCCGGCACGCTGCTGCCGCCGGCGCCCGAGGTCCTGGGCTGCGACCACGTGACGAGCGACCTCGATTCCGTCCTGCCCGAGCTGGACGTCGTCTACATGCTGCGCGTGCAGCAGGAGCGTCTCGAGGGTGCCCCGTTCCCGACCATTCGTGAGTACCACAAGCTCTTCGGTCTGACCAAGGACCGCGAGAAGCTCATGAAGCCCGACGCGATTATCTGCCACCCGGGCCCCATCAACCGCGGTGTCGAGTTCGACTCCTATATGGCCGACCACCCGCAACGCTCCGTCATCCTGGAGCAGGTCTACGCCGGTATCTGCGTGCGTATGGCTATCCTGTATCTGCTGCTTGGAGGTGCCGATAATGGCCTTGCTTCTTAAGAATGCCCACGTCGTCGACCCGTCCGTCGAGCTCGACGGTGTCGTTGACGTCCTGATTGACGGCGACAAGATCGCCGAGGTCGGCGAGAATCTCGCCGTCGAGGGAGCCGAGGTCCGCGACCTTTCCGGCAAGTACCTCGTCCCTGGCCTGGTGGATATGCACGTCCACCTTCGCGAGCCCGGCTATGAGGTCAAAGAGGACATCGAGAGCGGCACCCGCGCAGCTGCCAAGGGCGGCTTTACCGGCGTGTGCGCCATGCCCAACACCGATCCCGTCACCGATAACGGCACCGTCGTGGAGTTCGTCAAGTCCCGCGCTGCCGAGGTCGGTCACTGCCGCGTCTATCCGTCGGGCGCCATGACCCGCGGTCTTAAGGGCGAGGCCATGTCCGAGATGGGCGATATGGTCGCCCACGGCGCCGTCGCCTTCACCGACGACGGTCGCGGCGTGCAGGGCGCGGGCATGCTCCGTCGTTGCATGGACTACGGCAAGATGTTCGGCAAGGTCTTTATGAGCCACTGCCAGGACGAGGACTTGGTCGGCCACGGCCAGATCAACGAGGGCAAGGTCTCGACCCGTCTGGCCCTCGAGGGCTGGCCGGCTGCCGGCGAGGAGCTCCAGATCGCCCGCGACATCGAGATCGCCAAGCTGACCGGTGCCAAGCTGCACATCCAGCACATCTCCACCGCCCATGGCCTGGAGATCGTGCGTGCCGGTAAGGCCGCTGGCGTTCAGGTTACCTGCGAGGCCACCCCGCATCACATGTTCCTGACCGAGAACGACCTGGACGAGACCTACAACACCTCGCTCAAGGTCAATCCGCCGCTGCGCACCGACGAGGACGCCGAGGCCATCCGTCAGGGCGTCATCGACGGCACCGTCGACGTTATCGTCACCGATCACGCTCCCCACACCCCGTGGGAGAAGGCCCGCGAGTTCGAGCTTGCGCCCTTTGGCATGATCGGTCTCGAGACCTCGCTGTCGCTCGTGCTCACCGAGCTGGTCAACACGGGCAAGATGAGCATGGGCCGTATGGTCGAGCTCATGGCCATCAAGCCGCGTGAGATCCTGGGTCTCGACCAGGTTCAGGTCAAGGCGGGATCCGTTGCCGACCTGACCGTGTTCGACCCCTCCGCAACCTGGACGGTTGGCGAGGACGGTTACGAGTCGCGCGCCGAGAACTCCGGTTTTGCCGGCCGCACGCTCACCGGTCGTGCCACCGATGTATTTGTCGGCGGTAAACAGACGCTTGCCGACGGCTGCATCTGCTAGCATAGCCTTATCGCTTTTGTGCGCGGCGCCCTTGCGGTGCCGCGCTTTCTATTCGTTTGGACCATGCAACCGCATGGGGGATTGGAGCGTTTATGCCCACACCTTCCACTGCACGCATGCACGACTTCGAGGTCGTCTCGAACCGGGAGATTGCCGACGGCGTCTTCTCGCTCGTCATCTCGGCCCCCAAGCTTGCAAGTGCGCTCAAGCCCGGTCAGTTTGTGAACATTGCCGTGCCCGGCGATGCGTCCTCGCTGCTTCGCGTGCCCCTGAGCTTCTATCGCGCCGACGCCCAGGCCGGTACCGTCGAGCTGTGGTACGCCGTCGTGGGTGACGACACCCGTCGTTTGTCCCAGATGGGCCCCGGCTCCACCTCTAACCTGCTGGGCCCCGGTGGCCGTGGCTGGATGGTACCCGAGGGCACCAGGAAGGCCCTGCTCGTCGCCGGTGGCATCGGCGTTCCGCCTGTGCTGTGCCTTGCCGGCATGCTTGCCGAGCAGAGTGTTGATGTGGACGTGTGCCTGGGCTTTGGCACCGCTTCCAAGGCCGTGGGCATCGACGAGTTCCGCGCGCTGGGCGCCACGGTTAACGTGTGCACCGACGATGGCACGCTGGGCACGCACGGTTTTTGCACCGACCCGGCAGCCGAGCTGCTCGGCGAGGGCGGCTACGACTACGTCGCCAGCTGCGGTCCCGCCGTCATGATGAAGAAAGTCGCCGCCGCTGCCGCCGAGGCCGGTGCGTACTGCGAGGTGTCGCTCGAGCGCATGATGAGCTGTGGCTTTGGCGCCTGCAACACCTGCAATGTCGAGACGGTCGACGGTATGAAGGGTGCTTGCATGTGCGGCCCCGTGTTCGATGCTTCCAAGGTGGTGGTCTTCTAGTGGGTACCGTGAACATGGCCGTCGATTTCGGCGGCGTCAAGATGCAAAACCCCATCAACACCGCAGCCGGTACCTTTGGCTACGGCTGGCAGTTCCAGAACTTCTTTGATGTTTCCCAACTGGGCGCCATCACCACCAAGGGTTGCGCAGCCGAGCCCTGGCCCGGCAACCCCGCGCCCCGCATGGCCGAGATTCCGGGCGGCATGATCAACTCCGTGGGCCTTCAGAACCCTGGCGTGGCTGCCTTTGCCCGTGAGTCTGGTCCGTGGCTCGAGCAGCTCTCCAAGGACGGTTGCCAGGTCATCTGCCAGGTCGCCGGTCACTCCGTCGAGGAGTTTGTCCGTGCGCTCGAGATGTATGTCGAGCTGTGCCCCTGGGCTGCCGGCTACGAGATCAACGTGAGCTGCCCTAATATCGCCGCCGGCGGTGCCGCCATGGGCTCCACGCCCGAGGGCGCCTCTTCCGTTATGGCTGCCTGCCGTAAGGTGACCGATAAGCCGCTGTTCGTGAAGATGGCGCCGGTCAACGTCGCCGAGATCGCCAGGGCCCTCGAGGCTGCCGGTGCCGACGGCCTTTCAGTTATCAACTCCATCCAGGGCATGGCCATCGACGTCCATACCCGCAAGTCCCGCGTGGCCAAGCCCAAGGGCGGCCTTTCGGGCCCGCTGTGCCACCACATCGCCGTGCGCATGGTCTGGGAGGTTGCCCAGGCCGTCGATATCCCCATCAACGGTGTCGGCGGTGTCATGACCGGCGAGGATGCGGCCGAGTTTATCCTGGCCGGTGCCACCTGCGTGTCGGTTGGCATGGCCAACTTCGTCGATCCGTGCGCTTCGCTCAAGATCGCGCATGAGCTCGAGGCCTGGGCCGAGTCCCAGGGCGTAAAGGACATCAACGAGCTGGTAGGTGCTTTCGAATGCTAGAGACCGATGCCCGCGACCGCGTAATCGTCGCCCTCGACTGCGATCGTGAGCGTGCGCTCGAGCTCGCCCACGAGCTTTCGGGCCATGCCGCCTGGCTTAAGGTTGGTATGACGCTCTATTACGCTGAGGGCCCCGAGATCGTCAAGACCTTTAAGGACCTGGGCTTTAAGGTCTTCCTTGACCTTAAGTTCCATGATATTCCGCATCAGGTTCGCGGTGCCGCCCGTTCGGCCTCGCTTGCCGGTGCCGACCTGCTCTCGGTTCACGGCTTGGGTTCGGGCGCCATGCTCGCTGCCTGCCGCGAGGGTGCCGAGGAGGCGCGCGAGGACCGCGCCAAGCTCGTCGCCATCACCGTGCTCACGAGCATGAATCAGGATGCCTTGAGCGAGATCGGCGTCGAGTCGCCCGTGGCCGAGGAGGCCGCCCGCCTGGCAAAGCTCGCTCAGGCCAACGGCATCGATGGCATTGTGTGCTCGCCGATGGAGGCTCACGACATGCGTGAGCTGCTGGGTCCTGATGCCCTGATCGTGACTCCGGGTGTGCGTCCGGTGGGTGCCGCCTTAGGCGACCAGTCCCGCGTGGCGACGCCTTCCCAGGCTATCGAGCGTGGCGCCAGCCACATTGTGGTGGGCCGTCCCATCACCGGTGCCGACGATCCGGTTGCCGCCTTTGACGCTATCGTCGCCGAGCTGGTCGAAAACGTCGCGTAAAAGATTCCCCTAAGTCACCACTTTTGGGTCTTATTAGCACAAAATAGCCCCTGTGCCTGCGTAAACTTTCCCATCCTTTGTGTGGAATCGCAGGTCAGGGGCTTAACTTTGGGCGCAGTATATTGCACTTTTTGCGGGTATCGTCTAACCTATGGACCCGCGATTGGGCATTTTGTACGTTCTACGTGCTAAAATGCCAATTATTGAATCAGAAATAACCCAACTATTTGGAGGTACGAATGGCACTCCCTCAGCTTACCGACGAGCAGCGCAAGCAGGCTCTTGAGAAGGCTGCTGCCGCACGTCATGCCCGCGCTGAGCTTCGCGAGCAGATCAAGAAGGGCGAGAAGTCCCTCGAGTCCGTGCTCAACTCCGATGACCCCATCGCTTCCCGCATGAAGGTTTCCACCCTCATCGAGTCTCTCCCTGGTTATGGCAAGGCCAAGGCCGCCAAGATCATGGAGGAGCTCGGTATCTCCGCTGCCCGTCGCGTCCAGGGCCTCGGCGTCCGTCAGCGCGAGCAGCTCCTCGAGCAGCTGACCAAATAAGTGAGCGCTCAGGATTCCAAGCTCTTTGTGATTTCTGGACCGTCAGGCGCAGGCAAGGGTACGCTCGTCACTCGTGTGCGCGAGCGCCGCTCGAACCTGGGCCTGACGGTTTCGGCTACCACGCGAGCACCACGCAAAGGTGAGGTCGACGGCGTCAACTACTTTTTTCTGACGCGCGAGGAGTTCGACCGCCGCGTGGCAAACGGCGAGTTTGTTGAGTGGGCCGAGGTCCACGGTAACTGCTACGGCACGTTGGTGAGCGAGGTCACGTCCAAGCTCGCCTCGGGCGCGTCTCTGATTTTGGAGATCGATGTCCAGGGCGCCCTTCAGGTGAAGGAGCGTTTCCCCGAGGCCGTGCTGATCTTTATCAAGCCGCCTTCGCTTGAGGTGCTCCGCGAGCGTCTAGTCGGTCGCGGTACCGAGACGCCCGAGACAATCGAGCTGCGTATGGCAAACGCCGCCGATGAGCTTGCCCTTGCCGACCGCTACGACGACGTCGTGGTTAATGACGATCTCGACCGCGCGACCGATGAGCTCGTTCGCGTTCTCGATATGCATGAAAGGATCTGAGGTCCGTGTCCGTTGTAAAGCCTTGCATTGACGATCTTCTGGAGAAGACCGATCACAACCGCTTCCTGCTCGCTTCGCTTGCCTCCAAGCGCGCCTGCGACATCAATAGCATGCTGCGTGGCCAGCACAATCGCGTGCTTGCCGTCCAGGATGTCGATGACATCACCATCGGGCTTTCCGGTGCCGATACCATCTCGATGGCTATGGACGAGATTGTCGACGGCGACATCTCTTACGACGAGGCCCGTTACGAGAAGGCGCTCGGCCACAAGGTTGCTGAAGCCTAAATGGCGGCTCGCGTCTGCCTGGTCCACTATCACGAGGTTGGACTGAAGGGTAAGAACCGCGCACATTTTGAGCATATCCTCATGGATAACATCAAGGCGGCCTTGGCCGCCTTTTCCGTGAATGCCGTGTCTCGAATTTCCGGTTATATCCTCGTGACCTTTAACGAGCATCAGGCCGATGAGGCGGCGCGTGTCATTCGCACCGTTCCCGGCGTTGCACGTGTGTCTTTGGCGTATCACACCAACCGCGACTCGCAGGAGTACTGCGCCGCCGCCGTGAAGGCGCTGCGCGAGTTTGGTTCCTTCGATTCTTTTAAGGTGCACGCCAAGCGCTCCAATACTGACTATGAGCTTACCTCGATTGACATCAATCGTCAGGTGGGTGAGGTGCTGTGTGAGGCCTTCCCCGATAAAAAGGTCCAGATGCACGATCCTGACGCTATGGTGCACGTGCTGGTGGTCCAGGGTAGCGTCTATGTGTATGCGCGCTCTGAGCGCGGCGTGGGTGGTCTTCCGGTGGGGTCTGCCGGCAAAGTCGTGACGCTGCTTTCTTCGGGTATCGATTCTCCGGTGGCGACCTGGATGCTCGCGCGTCGCGGCGCGGTGTGCGTGCCGGTACATTTCTCCGGTCGTCCGCAGACGCCCGATACGAGCGAGTATTTGGTGCAGGACATCATCCGTGCGCTTGAGCCGGGTGTCCAGATCGGCCGACTGTACGTAGTGCCGTTTGGCGACTGCCAGCGTGAGATTTCGGTCACCTGTCCCAGCAACCTGCGCGTGATCATGTATCGCCGCATTATGTATTCGGTTGCTGAGCGCATTGCGCACATCGAGGGTGCCAAGGCCATCGTTACGGGCGAATCGCTTGGGCAGGTTGCCTCCCAAACGCTTGAGAATATCATGGCCGTCAACGAGGCCGTGAAGATCCCCGTGTTCCGCCCTCTCATCGGTTCGGACAAGCAGGAGATCATCGCGCGCGCCGAGGAGATTGGTACGTTCGATATCTCGACTGAGGCCGCTCCCGACTGCTGCACGCTGTTTATGCCGCGCCGTCCCGAGACGCACGCTAAACTCGATGCCGTGCATGAGGCCTGGGAGTTGTTCGATCACGAGGAGATGATCGAGCGCCTGCTCAAGCAGACCGAGTACATCGACTTTGAGAGCAACACGTATAAGGCCCCTAAGACCTTAAAACGCAAACATTCGGAGCTTGCTCCGCGTGAGATTTACCAAGATCACGAGTAAATTTGTGCATAGACCGACGATGCGTCTGCATCGTCGGTCTTTTGCTATCTGGGCATTTTGCGACTAAGTGTTCATTTGCTGACGTGTGCCTGAATAAATGGACAGATTTGTGCAAGATTTTGGTCGGCTTTTGGTTTGACCGCGAAAACCGGTTTTGGAGCGTGGCTGTTGCAGGGCTCTTTTCCTGACACGATGTTGTTGGGAGGTTTTGCTATGGCGCAGCGCGAACAACACGAACGGGTCAAAAAGATGGACCGCTGGGCGGGCAAGCTGCTCGGTCATAAGGCAGTGGTGGTGGCGATGCTGGGCGTCATTGCGATGGCGAGCGGTTTGGCGATGGCGAACCTTGGCGGCGGTGCCGGCGGCGTGTCGTTTGAGCGCACTGATGGTTCGGGCTCGTTAGTGGAGCCGGGATCCGGCGATGCCTCGAGCGGAAAGACATCCGAAGGCTCTTCGCCTAAGGCGTCTGCCGCGGCAGAGGTCTATGTCGATGTTGATGGCGCCGTTGTGTCGCCCGGTGTATATCGCCTCAAGGATGGCGCGCGGGTGGCTCAGGCGATTGATGCCGCCGGCGGGCTGGCGCCCGAGGCAGACGTTACGGGGCTCAATCGGGCATCTAAGGTCGTCGATGGACAGAAGATTCACGTTCCAACGGTAGGGGAGCAGCAGGCGTCCATTGCGGAAGCCGATGTTGATGGTGGGGCTTCCGCATCGTCGGGCGTGAGTGGCGCTACAGGCCTAGTAAACATCAATACGGCAAGTGCGGCGGAGCTGCAGACGCTTTCGGGCATCGGGCCTTCTATGGCCCAGTCGATTATCGATGAGCGGACAAAGAACGGTGCTTTTGCCTCGGTTGACGATCTGATGCGTGTGTCGGGAATCGGCGAGAAGAAGCTTGCCAAAATCAAAGATTGCATCTGCGTATGAGTGCGACAGAGCGCGAGCATGTGATGCCTCCGCGGCCCTTGATGCCGTGGACGATGGCCCTGTGTGCCGGCATGTGCGTGAGCTGCGCTTTGGTGCTTAACGTGGCCGCTGATGCGCTGCTGAGGGAGCGGGTGCCGGCGGTCGGGCCGCTATGGGCCATTCCCATTGCGGCGGCGGTCTTCGTTGTGCTGGCTCAATCTTGTGCGCGGCTTGCCCCTTTGAAGCGGTGGCTGTATGCCGCGTCCGTCGGTCTCGTGGCGGGAGCGGTCGTCTCGGCGTGGTGGGCTGTGGGCACGCTAGGCGCCTCGAAGGCGCTCGACGGTCGAGCGGCAAGCAGCCTCGAGTTTGTCGTGCAGGGTGATCCATCCATAAACGACGACGTGTATTCCTATACCTGCGAGGCACGCGCGGACGGTAAGAACTTGGCAGCGGTTCGCCTATCGTGTGACCGCGAGCTCAAGGTCGGGGCGCACGTGCGTGTTATCGGTCGCGTTTCACGTTTTGAGAACGATGCGTTTGGACGATCGCGCGCGCTCCGAGGCGAGGTACGCAAGATAAAAGCCGTTCGGATTGTGTCGATCGATGAGGGTTCTCCGGGGCCGTTGCTTCGGCTGCGAAATGGGCTGCTTGCGTCCATCGCGCCTGCGACCGACCCGGCGCGTGCGCTCATAGCCGGTGTCGTCTGCGGTCGTTCGGCCGAGCTACGCGCCCAGCCGGCGGGCGACTGGTTTTCGGTGACGGGAACGGCGCATCTTATCGCCGTCTCGGGCAGCCATTTGGCTATCGTGGGGTTTGTAATCGAGGGTGTATTGCAAAAGACTCGGTGCTCACGTGGTCTTCAGCGGGCGATATTGGCGATAACGCTTGTGGGCTACGCTGCCTTTACGGGCGCGTCTCCCTCGGCCGTGCGCGCGTGCTGCATGGTGTTCGCGACGCTTGTCGTAAACGGCGTGGGGCGTCGCCGGCACGGCGCATCGGCACTCTTCGTAACCATGTCCATCTTTGTGCTACTGCGACCGACGGTGCTGTTCGAGATGGGCTTTCAGCTTTCATGTGTCAGCGTCTTTGCCATTCTGTGCTTTTGCCCCTATGCGACCTACGCTTTGGGTGAGCTGGGTGTGCCATCGGGCGTTGCCAGCATGCTTTCCGTCACGCTGTGCTCGCAACTGGCGACTCTTCCCATTACCATTCCCGCCTTCGGTACGTTCTCGCTCATTGCTCCGTTGGCAAATGCGGTCATTGGTCCGGTGGTGAGCGTACTGCTTGCTGTGTCGATCGTGCTGGTTCCCTTTTCGCTCGTGGGACCGTTGCGGGCTTGGGCGCTCGTTGTGCCCATGATTGCCGCCCGTTGCGCGCTGTTCTTCGAGCAGCTGTTTGCCGCCGTGCCGGGTGCATCCGTGAGCGTGCCGCCCGATAGCGTGTGGATTTACCTAGTGCCGTGTTTGCTGGCGGCCCTGCTGGTCTGGTGGCCGCGTCCCCGTGCACTCCCTATGGCGGTGGGGCTTGCATGTCTGGTGCTCTTGGCTGCGATTCCGTACGTCTTTTGGGATCGATTCGCTCCGCCTTCGGTGACGGTACTCGATGTGGGCCAGGCCGATGCGATTCTTATCCGCGAGGGCGGTGCAGTAGCGCTCGTCGACTGCGGGCTCGACGAGCGCGTGGTGGCGGCGTTGGTTCGCAATAACGTGCACCATATCGATGCCGTCTTTGTGACGCATTGGGATGAGGACCACTGGGGTGGTCTGCCTGCCGTGCTCGAACAGTTTTCGGTCGGAACGATTGCCGTGGCGGCGGATGCGCTGGAGGATGCTCCTGCCGAAGTATTGAACCGACCTGGCGTGGAGTATCGGCAGGTGCGCCGTGGGGATACGGTCGACATCGGCTCATTTTGCGCTCGCGTGATGTGGCCATTCGAGTCCGTGGATGGCGAGGGAAATGAGGACTCGCTTGTCCTGCTGCTCTCTTATATTCAGGAAGGCAAGGGCCTGCGTATGCTCCTCACCGGTGATGCCGAGCTCGACCAAGAACGGGAATTCGTGCAGGAGGTGGGGGATATCGATGTCCTTAAACTTGGGCATCACGGCTCTAAGGTTTCAGTCGATGGTGAGTCGCTGGACGTCCTGAAGCCTGAGCTTTCCCTCGCGAGCGCGGGCGAGGGGAATCGATACGGCCATCCGTCCGATGCCTGCATCGATGCCGTTAAGGAAGCGGGCGGTGTGTTCGCGTGCACTATCGAACACGGCGATATCACCATCACGCCGACCGCGAAGGGCTTTACGATGCGATGCCAGCGACCGTGACGACGTCGTTGGCGTGTGGTGGGCCCCTGGGCTAGAATGGCACGGAACGAATACGAAGGCCTGCGGGAGGGGAGCGCAATGTCCGAAATCGGTCTGCTGCCGGCATATCTGATCGTCGGTACCGACGGCGTCAAGCGCGATCACGCCGTCTCGCGTATGAAAGCGCGTCTGGAAAAGACGGGCATGGTCGAGTTCAACCTCGACGAGCGCGATATGACCAAAGACCCCGATATCGAGTCGATTATCGGATCGCTTAACACCTTTCCGATGGGCAGCGAGTTTCGCCTGGTAATCCTTGACGGCTGTTCAAAGCTCGCCAAGGCGGTCTCGGAGCCGCTTGTCGAGTATTTGGCGAGTCCCAGCCCCACAACGGTCTGCCTCATCATTGCCGACTCGCTTGCCAAGAACACACGCCTGTATAAGGCGATCGCCAAGATCGATAAGAAGGCCGTGATCGATTGCTCCGGCACCAAGCGCTGGGAGCTACCGCGTCGCGTGCAGCAGATGGCGACGCAGCGCGGCAAGTCGATCTCGACGGCGGCCGCCGAGGAGCTCGTCTCGCGTTCGGGCGAGAACACTCGCATGCTCGATAACGACTTGGCTAAGCTTGCCCAGATGGTCGAGGCGCCCCAGATTGAGCTTGCCGACGTTGAGCGCTGGATTGTACGTACGGCCGAGGTTCAACCCTGGGACTTTCTCAATGCGGTCTCGGCACGTGACATGCGACGCTCGCTCGAGCTTTTCAATCTATTGCCCGCCAAGAGCTACGTGTGGACTTACACGTTGCTGTGCGGCCGCATCCGCGAGCTTATCGTCGCCAAGGCGCTCGATGCGCGCGGACAGGGTCGTGAGCTGGCCGCAACGCTCAAGCTCCAGTCCTGGCAGGTCAAGAATCACTTGACCTGGGCACGTCGCTTTTCGATGGCAGAGCTCGTCGCGGCGCTCGAGGGGGCGGTCGATGTAGAGCTCGCGCTCAAGGGTTCGGCCGATTCTGAGGCCGCGCTTTTGCTCTGGATTACGAACATCTTGAGAAAATCGTGATGATACCTGCCTATTTGACAAATTCGTTCTATCCCTTTGAGGGGGAGCGTGCTATAGTAGGCGCTTGCATGACCTCACCGTGTCTCAGAGGTGTCATACATTTTTTGCAAGGAACTCGAAAGGAACTCCAGAAGTGGCAAACATCAAGTCTCAGAAGAAGCGTATCCGCACCAATGAGGCAGCTCGCATGCGTAACAAGGCTGTCAAGTCCGAGCTCAAGACGCTGACCAAGCACGTCCAGTCCGCCGTCGCCGAGGGCGACGCCGAGAAGGCCCAGGCTGCCCTCAAGACCGTCACCAAGCGTCTCGACATGGCTGCCGCCAAGCATGTTATCCACAAGAACCAGGCTTCCAACCGCAAGTCCGGTCTTGCCAAGCTCGTGAACAGCATCAACGCTTAAGTTGTAAATTTCACACCACACAGATTACGCGCATAAATGGAGCCTGTTTTATGGAACAGGCTCCATTTTTTGTACCGCTCGGGTAAGATAGTCCGCATGAATACTTCAATTGACATTTCCCACATCCGCAACTTCTCGATTGTTGCGCACATCGACCATGGCAAGTCCACGATCAGTGACCGCATTCTCGAGCTCACCCATACCGTCGACGAGCGCGACATGGAGTCGCAGCTGCTCGACACCATGGATATCGAGCGCGAGCGCGGCATCACGATCAAGTCCAATGCCGTTCGCGTGTCCTATGACGCCGACGATGGCGAGACGTATCAGTTCAATCTGATCGATACGCCGGGCCACGTGGACTTTACCTATGAGGTCTCGCGCTCGCTGGCAGCCTGTGAGGGCGCGGTGCTCGTTGTCGACGCCACACAGGGCGTCGAGGCACAGACCGTCTCCAACGCGACGCTTGCCATGAACGCCAATCTGGACATTGTGCCGGCCATCAACAAGATCGACCTGCCCTCGGCTCATCCCGACGAGGTTAAGACCGAGATCGAGGATGACCTGGCGATCCCTGCCGATGATGCCGTGTGTGTCTCGGGCAAGACCGGCGAGGGCATCCACGATCTGCTGGAGTCCATTGTCTTTCTGATCTCTCCGCCCAAGGGCGATGCGAATGCGCCGCTCAAGGCACTCATTCTGGATTCATACTTCGACGAGTATCGTGGCGTCGTCGCCACGGTGCGCATCTTTGACGGCTCCATCAAAAAGGGCGATACCTTGCGCACGATGCAGGCAAAGGGCGACTTTTTGGTCGATGGCGTGGGCGTCAAGCGTCCCGCCGAGACGCCGGTCGACGCGCTGACGGTCGGCGAGGTCGGATACGTGGTCACGGGCCTGAAGGACCCCGAGGCCGTTCGCGTGGGCGACACCCTTACCTGGGCGTCGAACCCCTGCCCCGAGCCGCTTCCCGGTTACCGCGAGGCTAAGCCCATGGTCTATACGGGCCTGTTCCCGATCGATAACAAGGACTACGAGAACCTGCGTGACGCGCTCGATAAGCTGCATGTCAACGACCCGTCGTTGGTGTGGGAGCCCGAGACTTCGGTGGCGCTCGGCTTTGGTTTCCGCGTTGGCTTCTTGGGCCTGCTGCATATGGAGGTCGTCAAGGAGCGCCTGGAGCGCGAGTTCAACCTGGACCTGATTGCCACGAGCCCTTCGGTGGACTATCACGTCTACAAGACCGACGGCGAGATGATTGATGTTCGCAGCCCGCAGGATCTGCCCGAGGCTACGCGCATCGAGCGCATCGAGGAGCCCTACCTCAAGGCCAAGATTATCTGTCCGCCCGAGTATACGGGTGCCGTCATGCAGCTCGCTATCGAGCATCGCGGCATTACAACCGACATGATCCATCTCACGAGCAAATCGGTCGAGATGCGTTTCGACATGCCGCTTGCCGAGCTCATTCTGGACTTTTTTGACCAGCTCAAGAGCCGCACCAAGGGTTACGCCTCGCTCGACTACGAGTTCAACGAATATCGCCCCTCCGAGCTCGTCAAGCTCGACATCCTGCTTTCGGGCGACGAGGTGGACGCGCTGTCGTTTATCGTGCACAAGGATAAGGCTTATGGCCTGGCCCGCGGTCTGTGCGACAAGCTCAAGGAAATCATTCCGCGCCAGCTGTTCGAGGTGCCTATCCAGGGCGCCATCGGCAACAAGATCATTGCCCGCTCTACCGTCAAAGCGCGCCGCAAGGACGTGCTGGCCAAGTGTTATGGCGGCGATATCTCGCGAAAGCGCAAGCTGCTCGAGAAGCAGAAAGAGGGCAAGAAGCGCATGAAGGCCATCGGCTCGGTCGAGGTCCCGCAGGAGGCCTTTATGGCGATCCTCAAGGTGGACGAGTAGGTCTATGGCGCTTTCCGAATACAGCAAGCGGCTGCTGGGCGCCTATGCCGAGCAGCCGTTCCTTATGGCTCCCATGGCGGGCGTAACCGATCCCGCTTATCGCATCATGTGCCGCCGCCGCGGTGCCAATCTCGCCTATAGCGAGATGGTGAGCGTGGCGGGCCTTGCCTATGCCAGCAACAAGACCTGGCGCCTGGTGCTACCGGCCGACGAGGAGCAGCAGATTTGCGTGCAGCTCTTTGGCTCCAAGCCCGAGCAGTTTGCGAATGCCATCGCCGCCGTCGAGGAGCGTGTGGGCGATCGCCTGTCATTGATCGATATCAACATGGCCTGTCCGGCTCGCAAGGTCGTTACCAAGGGCGAAGGCTCGGCGCTTATGCGCACGCCCGACCTGGCCGAGAAGATTGTCGAGGCAGCGGTGGGCGCGGCGCATGTTCCCGTGACCGTGAAGATCCGCAAGGGTTTTTATGCCGAGGACCGCAACGCCGCAACGTTTGCCCAGATGCTTGAAGGGGCGGGCGCCTCAGCAGTTGCCGTGCACGGTCGTTGTGCCACGCAGCTCTATACGGGCCAGGCCGATTGGTCTGTCGTCGATGAGGTGGCCGACGCCGTCGAGATTCCCGTTATCGGTTCGGGCGATGTGTTCTGCGCCGAGGATGCCGCAGAGCATCTGCGCAGCTCGGGTGCCAGCGCGGTGTTTATCGCACGCGGCATCTACGGAAACCCCTGGGTTTTTGGTGATGCTCGCGCCCTTGCGCTCGATGGCATACCGGTGCCGGCACGCAGCTCCGTCGAGCGCCTGGACGCCCTGCGTGAGCACCTAACGCTGACGCATGAGCTCCTGCCGCTCATGTCGCGTGCCCGCACGTACGCAAGCTGGTACTTAAAAGGCATGCCTCATGCCGCCGCTTGGCGTGCCCATGTGGTGCGCTGTTCCACTTACGAGGAGTTTATGGCGCTGGTCGATGAGATCGAGCGCGATGTGGTGGCCTGCGAGGCTGCCCTTGCCGCCGGCGAATCGGTGCCCCCTCATCCGTTGGAGGCTTAAGGGTGGCCGTTACCGCGCTGTACGTGCACGTGCCGTTTTGTGCCCAAAAGTGCCGGTACTGCGACTTTGACTCGCGCAGTTTTGCTCCGTGCGACCTGAGCGCTGCGCTCGATGTCTATTTTGAGCAGTTGTTCGCGCGCCTCGATGCTTTTGGCAAGGCTGGGGCCCTTGAACAGATCCGCACCGTCTATGTTGGCGGTGGTACGCCGTCGCTGGCGGGGGAGCGCCTGGTGGAGCTGGCGCGGCGTATTCGTGCGTGGTGCGCCCCCGTTGAGTTTACCTGCGAGGCCAATCCCGAGTCGCTGACCGCCGAGCTTGCCGCTGCGCTTGCCAAGGTTGGTGTCACACGCGTCTCTCTGGGCGTGCAAACGCTCGATAACACCGAACTTACCGCTATCGGCCGTATTCACGATGCCGATCGGGCGCTTGCCGCCATCGCGACAGTCAAGAACGCTGGGCTTGACGTGTCGTGCGACCTTATGTGCGGACTTCCTGGGCAGACCGCAGCGAGTTGGAGGCGCACGCTCGATGGCGTGCTGGCGGCGGCTCCGCATCATGTGTCGGTCTACCCGCTCACGCTTGAGGAGGGGACTCCCCTTTATCGCATGGCGTGCCGCGACGAGTCGGTCGAGCCCGACGAGGATTTTCAAGCTTCGTGCATGGATGTGGCGCGTGAGCGTCTGGGTGCGGCCGGCTATCACCCGTATGAGGTGGCAAGCTATGCGCTCGACGGACATGAGTGCGCCCATAACATTGCCTACTGGACCGGCCAGAGCTATTTGGGCCTGGGTCGCTCTGCCGCGGGCATGCTCGATGCCGAGGATTTCGATCGTCTTGCAGGTTTGTTCCCCGGCGTGTCTTCTCGAGGCGATTCGTACCGCGTGCGTCTGGTGCAACGTGACGATGACGCGACGGCGTTCGAGGCCGAATATCTCTCGCAGCGCGAGGCTGCGGCCGAAGACCTGATGCTTGCTTGTCGCATGACGCGCGGTGTCGCGTCCGACCTTTTGGTTCGCGCGGCTCGTGCCGTCCCGGCCGATGAGCTGGCAGCTGCCTGCGATCGCGCGCTCGAATTGGGTCTTGCCACTTGGGTGCCCGAGACGCTCGGAGTCCATGAGGGACCCTTCACTTCGGCAGATGTCATCGCGGGCCATGTTCGAGCTCGTTTAGCGCCGACACACCTGGGCTGGCTCGATGGAAATGTTCTGTTCGAGCTGTTTTGGGATCTAGCTTAGGTCGCTCGGGTAGAATTACCGAAATATATACGCTGCTGTGAGCAGGAGGTTGCCGCGCATGGCGACGATGAACGAAAAAGATTACTACGAGATTCTGGGTGTCTCCAAGGACGCCACCTCACGTGATATTCAAAAGGCCTTTCAGCAAAAGGCCCGCAAGCTCCATCCGGACGTCAACAAAGAGCCGGATGCCGAGGAAAAGTTTAAAGAGGTTTCCGAGGCCTACGCCGTGCTTTCGGACGAGCAGAAGCGTTCGCGCTACGACGCCATGCGTTCGGGCAACCCCTTCGCCGGCGCTCCTACGGCTTCGCCCTATGGCGGCGGCTACGCCGGCAGCGCGGGCTATGGCAATCCCTTTGAGGGCGGTTTTCCCTTTGGTGGCGCCTGGGGCCAGCCGCGTCGCGGGCAGGCTGCCTACAATCCCGAGAACGGCGCCAACGTGGTCGTCGATATCAAACTCGACGCCAAGGAGGCCAAGGGCGGTGCCCGCAAGACCGTCCGCTACACGCGCTTCGATACCTGTAACAACTGCGGCGGTTCGGGCTCCGTTTCGTCTGAGCATGCCCATACCTGCCCGAGCTGCGGTGGCCGCGGCCACATCGACGTCGACCTGTCCTTCCTGTTTGGTGCGGGCACGTTCCAGTCGGTCTGCCCCGAGTGCGGCGGTTCCGGTAAGGTCGTGGCCGACCCCTGCCCTGATTGCGGCGGCAGCGGTCGTACTCGCGTAACCTCCGAGCAGACGATTGAGTTTCCTGCCGGCACGCACGATGGCGACGAGGTCCGCATTGGCGGCATGGGTCATGCTGGCACCAACGGTGCCGCGGGCGGCGATCTGGTCGGCCGCGCCCATGTTGAGGCCGAGCGCTTGGAAGGCAAGGCTCGTACCGGTTTTTACCTGATGGGCATCGTGGCGCCGTTTTTGGTACTCTCGGCCATCTCGGGCGTGTTCTCGGCCTTTGCCGTGATGTGCTTTATTCCGTTTGCCATGGGCCTGTTCATGGTGCTTTCGGACGGCGTGCTTCATCGCAGCCTGCTGTGGTGGAAGCGCGGCGCGATGCAGTTTGCCAACGGTTTTGCCAACGGCTTCATGTTCGCGCTCGTGTCGGTTTGGTTCGCGAGCTGCTCGCAACGGGCCATGCTTTCGCCGTACCAAATGCAATAACATCAAACCCTCTGTTTGCGGTCGGCCCTGCTTGGGTATAGGACGCACTGTGACAATAATGAAAGTCGGAAGGATTCGGTTGTGTCGGAAAATAGGGATTACTACGAGGTGCTTGGCGTCGACAGGGATGCCGACGCGCGGACGATTAAGCGTGCGTTTCTAAAGAAGGCCCGTACCGTACATCCGGATGTTTCGGACGACCCCGAGGCCGAGGCCAAGTTCAAGGAGCTCAACGAGGCCTATTCCGTTCTTTCCGATGAGCAGAAGCGTGCTAACTACGACCGTTACGGCACTGCCGACGGCCTTGGTGGTTCGGGCTACGTCGATATCAACGATATCTTTGGTGGCATGGGCATGGACGACTTGTTCTCGTCGTTCTTTGGCGGCGGTGCCGGCGGTGGCGCCCGCAGCCGTCGTGAGCGTCGTCGCGGACGTGATATGGCCATCTCGCTTTCGGTGACGCTCGAGGAGGCGGCGCTCGGCTGCAAAAAGACGATCAGCTATGACCGCCTTGCTCCTTGCGAGGACTGCAACGGCACCGGTAGGGCAGAGGGCGCACAGGAAAAGCAGTGCGGCCGCTGCCACGGCACGGGCTATGTCACGACGGTTCAGCGTTCGTTCCTGGGCCAGGTTCAGTCCTCTTCGCCTTGCCCCGACTGCCATGGCGAGGGCACGGTCATCGACCATCCCTGCGAGACCTGCGACGGTCAGGGCCGCACGCCTTCGCATGAAAAGATCGACATCGATATTCCCGCCGGCGTTTCGACCGGTCGCCAGCTGCGTGTGAGCGGCTTTGGCGAGGCCGGCCTTCGCGGCGAGCCTTCGGGCGACCTGATTGTCAACGTGCGCGTCGCCGACCATGAGCGCTTTAAGCGCAACGGTGATGACCTGTACCTGGTGAGCGATATCTCGATTGCGCAGGCTGCGCTCGGCTGCGAGATCGAGGTCGAGGGCATTATGCCCGACGAGGTCGTTAAGGTGACGGTTCCCGCCGGCGCCCAGTACGGCGATACCGTGAGCGTCAATAATTACGGCATGCCGCGCATTGGCGGTGGCGGTTCGCGTGGCCGCCTGATCGTGCAACTGCGCGTGGTCGTTCCCACCAATCTTTCCAATAAGCAACGCGAGCTGCTCCGTGCTTTTGCCGATGAGATGGGCGATGACGTCGCTTCCGGTAAGAAGTCGGTGACCGACCGTATCAAGAGTGCCCTCGACGATATCCTCGATTAAGGAGCCCGCGTGCTCGCACCCCATATTTCCGTCGTCAACCTCGGCTGCCGCGTCAACCGGGTTGAGTCTGACCGTATCACTGCCGATCTTATGCGCCTGGGATTTGCTATTGTGGAGCCCCAGGATGCCGATCTGATCGTCATTAACACCTGTGCCGTTACGGGCGAGGCCGAGGCCAAGACCCGTAAGGCCGTCCGTCATGCGCTGGCCTATCCGGGCGAGCCTTACGTGGTCGTAACCGGCTGCGTCGTCAACCTGCATCCCGAGGAGTTGCTGGAGCTCTCCGATCGCGTGATCGCCGAGCCGTCCAAGATTGACGTCGCCGAGCGCGTCTGCGAGGTGCTGGGTGTCGAATCCGATAGCGTTCCCGCCTGCAGCGATGGCGAGGTGGTCGATGCGCTCGGTCGCTCTCGCCTGGGCGTGAAGATTCAGGACGGCTGCAACCATCGCTGCACCTATTGCATTGTGTGGAAGGCACGCGGCCCCGAGCGCTCCGTGCCCGTCGAGTCCGTGCTCGAGCAGGTGCGCGAGGCCCAGGAGGCCGGCGTGCCCGAGGTGGTGCTGACCGGTGTGAACCTGGGTGCCTACGATGGCAAGAGCGCGACCGACGAGCACGTCGAAATCGATGAGCTGCTCGAGGCCATCATGGAGCGCACGTCTATTCCGCATGTGCGCATTTCCTCGGTCGAGCCCATGGATATCTCCGAGCGCCTGCTTAAGGTTATGGCTCGCTATCCGCAGCGTATCGCCCCGTTTTTGCACCTGCCCGTGCAGTCCGGCTGCACTGCGACCCTGCATCGCATGGGCCGTCCCTATAGCGCCGAGGCCTTTGAGGACACGGTGCGTATGATTCGCGCCAACTTGCCCCAGGCGTCCCTTTCGTGCGATGTCATCGTCGGTTTTCCTGGTGAGACGGACGAGGAGTTCGAGGAGTCGCTGGCGCTGTGCCGCCGTGTGGGTTTCTCGCGTATGCACGTGTTCCGCTACAGCAAGCGTCCCGGTACCCTTGCTGCCGACATGCCCGACCAGGTGCCACCCGAGGTTATGGCCGAGCGCAGCCGCCGTATGCGGGCCGCCGCACAGGAGCTCGCTATTGCCGACGCTCGTCGTCGCGTGGGCACGGTCGAGCGTGCCGTGCTCGAGTATGGCGACAACCTGACGCTCGGCTCGTTCCATCATGCCCGTCTTGACGATACCTGTGGACTTACAGCCCCGTGCCTGCTCGATGTTGCTATCATCGGAGTCGATTCCGGCTTGGTCCATGCACGCAGGGAGGTTCATGGAAGCCTCGAAGATTAGACTTACCGTTCCCGAGGGGATTGATCCCTCGCGCGTTTTGGGCGCCGGCGACGGCGTCCTTCGTGCGCTCGAGAGTTTGGTTCGCGCTCATGTGGTCGCCCGTGGCGATAGCATCTCCGTGAGCGGCGACCCGGACGAGGTCGAACTCGTGGCGCGCTTTTTCGAGCACGCTTTTCGCGAGGCGGCCGCCGGGCGCACGCTGTCTGCCGACGATGTCTCTCGCTGCCTGGCCGTCTTGCGCGACGGTGAGCACGAGGCTACGTCGCTTCGCGATGACGTGCT
This sequence comes from Collinsella sp., assembly GCA_036304065.1. Classification (GTDB taxonomy): domain Bacteria; phylum Actinomycetota; class Coriobacteriia; order Coriobacteriales; family Coriobacteriaceae; genus Collinsella. The sequence goes on from JAXIZI010000023.1 coordinate 98,220, forward strand.
GCTTTCGTATCGCGGCCGCGTCATTCGCCCCAAGACGCTCGGCCAAAAGCGCTATGTGGATGCTATCCGCACGCATACCATCACGTTTGGCCTGGGTCCTGCCGGCACCGGTAAGACCTATCTGGCCATGGCGCTCGCCGTTGCCGCGCTCAGGCGTCACGAGGTGGGCCGTCTGATCTTGACGCGTCCGGTTGTCGAGGCGGGGGAGAATCTGGGCTTTTTGCCCGGCACCTTCGAGGAAAAGATCGATCCCTACATGCGTCCGCTTTACGACGCCCTATTTGACATGATGGATCGCGAGCGCACCGATGAGCTTATGGAGCGCGGCGTGATCGAGATCGCCCCGCTTGCCTACATGCGCGGCCGCACGCTGAGTGATGCCTTCGTGGTGCTCGACGAGGCACAAAATACCACGCCCGAGCAGATGAAGATGTTCCTGACGCGCCTGGGCTTCAACTCCAAGTTCGTGATTACCGGCGACTTGAGCCAGCGTGACCTGGTGGGTCGTCGTGGTGGCTTGGCGGATGTCGAGAAGATTTTGGGCCGTGTCGATGATGTCGCATTTTCGCACCTCGAGCGTGCCGACGTGGTGCGCCATGCCTTGGTGGGACGTATCGTCGAGGCATACGATACTTATGATGATGTGCGCGAGAAGCGCGTACGTGACCGAAAGGAGTCCCGTTGAGTGTATTGATCAGCAACGATGCCGAGCTCGATACGCTGCTCGACGCGCAGGAGGTGGAGCACATCTGCGAGGTTGTGCTTGCCGCCGAGGGCGTTGAGCGTGAAGTCGAGATTTCCCTTTCGTATGTCGACGAGGACGAGATGCACGAGCTCAACCACGAGTGGCGCGGTATCGACCGCACCACCGATGTGCTCTCGTTTGAATGCGACTCGGCCTTTGACGAGGATATTCCCGCCGACGAGACGCTCGAGCTCGGCGATATCATCTTGGCCCCGCAGGTTATTGCCCGTCAGGCCCCCGGTTTTGGCAATAGCCCCGCTGACGAGTGTCGTCTGATGCTCGTACACGGCATGCTGCACCTGCTGGGCTATGACCATATCGAGGACGACGAGGCCGAGGTCATGGAGGCCCGCGAGGACGCCATCCTGCGCGATCTGGCGCTCGAGCGCGGCGAGGACCCCAAGCTAGTCCACGTCGGCCCCATCACCAACCACGCCCACGACTAGGAGCCGTCTATGATTCCCGGATCGAACAAGGACCATCCGTCCTTCTTAAAGTCGTTTTCCTACGCCATGGAGGGCTTCGTCACCGCCGTCAAGACCGAGCGCAACATTAAGGTCATGCTCGTGGCGGGCGTGTGCACCGTCATTGCTGGCTGTATCGTGGGCCTCGACATTGCCGAGTGTGCCACGATTATCATCTGTTGCGGCCTGGTGATTCACGGCGAGCTGTGCAACACCGCTATGGAGGCTATCGTCGACCTGGCGACCCAGGAGCTCCATCCGCTGGCCAAGCGTGCGAAGGACATCGCCGCCGCCTCTGTATACATTCTTTCCATCACCGCCGCGATTGTGGGCGTGCTGGTATTTGCCCACGCGCTCGGCTTTATTTAGAAAGGGATTCCCATGTCCGACAATATGCAGCCTACCGATGAGATCCTGGACGACGAGACTTTGGACGCGGTGGATACCGAGGGGCTCGAGGATGTCGAGGAGTTCGACCCGTTTGAGGGCATGAGCGATGAGGAGCTCGACGCCCTGTGCGACGAGGACGACAACCTCGCGGGCTTTGGCGACGTTGAGCCTGGTTTCCGCAGCGGCTTCGTGGCCCTGGTCGGACGCCCCAACGCAGGCAAGTCCACATTGCTTAATGCCTGCTATGGCAAAAAGGTCGCCATCACCTCGCCGGTGGCACAGACGACCCGCCGCCGCATGCGCGCCGTCGTCAACCGTCCCGGCTACCAGTTGGTCTTTGTCGATACCCCGGGTATTCATAAGCCCAAGGACGGTCTGGGATCCGAGCTCAACAAGAGCGCGCTGTTCGAGTTGAACGATGTCGATGTCGTCGCGTTTTTGATTGATGCCACCAAGCCGATCGGCAGGGGAGACGCTTGGGTTGCCGAACGCGTCAGATGCGCCCGTTCCAAAAAGGTCCTGGTGCTCACCAAGGCCGATGAGGCCGAACCCGCGCAGGTCATGGAGCAGCTTAAGGCCGCGCACGAGCTCATGGAATATGACGACGAGATCGTGACGTCGTCGGTCAAGAACTTCAACGTCGATGCCTTTATCGAGACCGTTGCGCACTTTTTGCCCGAGGGTCCGCGTTGGTTCCCCGAGGACATGGGTACCGACGCTTCCGATGAGACGCTCGTTGCCGAGTTTGTGCGCGAGAAGGTCTTGCGCCGCACCCGTGATGAGATCCCGCACTCCGTTGGCGTGATCTGCGATGCGCTCGAGCAGACCAAGAAGGTACTGCGCGTGCACGCCACCATTTACGTCGAGCGAGAGGGCCAAAAGGGCATCATCATCGGCAAGGGCGGCGAGATGATCAAGCATATCGGTATCGATGCCCGTCGCGATCTTGAGCGCATCTTTGGCACGCAGGTCTTTTTGGAGCTGGACGTGAAGGTCAAGGCCGGCTGGCGTGACGACGAGGCCCAGATTCGCCGCTTTGGGTATAGCTCCGAGGACTAAGGGCGCGCAGCGCTCATGGCAGGCTCACGGACATATCGCACAAAGGTACTCGTCCTCGATAAGACCAAGCTCAAAGAGACCGACCTGATCCTGACGATGCTTGACGAGCGGGGTCGGCAGGTTCGTGCCGTGGCAAAGGGTGCGCGTAAGCCCGGCGGGCGGTTGGCGGCGCGCTGCGAGCTGTTCTGTACCGTCGATATGCTGCTCGCACATGGACGGTCGCTCGACGTGGTTTCCCAGGCCGAGCTTATGGAGGCTCCGCTCGGCGTTGCGCCCGATTACGAGACGACATGCGCGGCAAGCGCGATCGCCGAGGTCGCGCGCGTGTGCTCGTTCGAGGACGCCGAGGACCCGTTTACCTTTGCCATCACGCAGCGGGCGCTCACGCTTGTCGGCAGCGGGCTCGACTCGGCACATATGGACCTGCTCGTGGCGGCCTTTGTCTTTAAACTGCTGTCGCACGTTGGCTACCGACCCGATTTTTCGGCATGCGTGCTGTGCGGAGACCCCATGCTGTCGTATTTTTCACCACAGGCGGGCGGTCTCATGTGCGGGTCGTGCGCGTCGAGCGTTCCGGGTGCCGAGCTGGTGTCGACCGGTGAGGTCGCGTGGCTGCGCGCCCTCATGTCCATGACCTTCGATGCACTCATGGTCGAGCGAATCGACCCGCATACGGCGGCGTTCTTGCTCGGGCTTTCGCATGTGTGGGCGGCGACGCACACCGATCAGCGCCTCCGTGCGATGGAATTCATGTTGGGTCGGTGATGATGCGCAGGCGCGGGCCGCTTGTGGTAACATACCGACCTGTTGGTACCTCGACCTTGGATGCTCGCTCCACCGGCGGCTTCCCAGTCCGAGGCGAATAATGTCGCCCGCGGGCGACAAGAAACGAAAGGTGAAACAATGACTGTTTCCAAAGAGCGCAAGGCTGAGCTGACTGCCCAGTTCGGTAACACCCCGGTCGACACCGGCAACCCCAAGGTTCAGGTCGCCATCCTGTCCGAGCGCATCAAGGAGCTGACCGAGCACATGAAGTCCCACCAGAAGGACTTCCACACTCGTCGTGGCCTGCTCATGCTCGTCGGCCGTCGTCGTCGTCTTCTCTCCTACATCAAGAAGAACGACATCGTCGAGTACCGTGAGCTCATCAAGGCTCTGGGCATCCGCGACAACATCCAGTAAGGATTTGTACATGCTAAGAGCGTCCTGCGCAGCGGGGCGCTCTTTTTGTGTAAGGGCGCGAACAATCACGCTCTGAAGCGTGGCGGGGGCAGGGGGCCCGCGTCACATGAGAAGCCCGCAGGCAAGGGGCCTGTGGGGTAAAGGAGAACAATGACACTCGTATCCAAGACCTTTGAGCTGTACGGCAAGACCTACACCTTTGAGTCGGGCGAGCTTGCCAAGCAGGCCACCGGCGCGTGCCTGGTCAAGCAGGGCGACACCACGATGCTCGACACCGTGGTCGTCTCCAAGGAGCGCAAGAACTACGACTTCTTCCCGCTGACCGTCGACTTCAATGAGAAGATGTACGCAGCCGGCCGCATCCCGGGTGGTTACCTCAAGCGTGAGGGCCGTCCCAGCGAGAAGGCCACGCTCACCGCACGCATGATCGACCGCCCGATTCGCCCGAGCTTCCCGGACGGCTTCCGCAACGAGGTGCACATCGTCGCCACCTCGCTCGTCGCCGACCAGGTCGACCCCTTCGACGTCATCAACGTCATGGGTGCTTCCCTGGCCATGACGCTCGGCGGCGTGCCCTTCGAGGGCCCGCTTGCCTGCGTGCGCATCGGCCGCAACGTGGAGACCGGCGAGTTTATCGTCAACCCCACCTACGAGGAGCGCGAGAACTCCGATCTGGACCTGGAGCTGGGCGGCTCTTCTGACTTCATCTCGATGGTCGAGGCTGGCGCCGAGGAGATCTCCGAGGACGACATGCTCGCCGCTATGAAGTTTGGCCAGGAGGCCCTTGCTGCCTTCTGCCAGGCTCAGGACGAGTTCGTCGCCGAGTGGGAGCAGGTCAACGGCCCCATCGTCAAGAAGGAGTACCCGCTCGACCAGCCCGTCGAGGAGGTCCAGGAGCGCATCTTTGCCCACTACGACGAGATGGCGGCCGCCCTTCGCGACGCCGACAAGCTCTCTCGTATCGGTAAGGTCGAGGCTCTGAAGGAGTCCATCCGCGCCGAGTTTACCGAGGAGGAGCAGGCCGCTTGGGAGCGCGAAATCCCCGTGGCGCTCAAGAAGCTCGAGAAGAAGGCCATGCGCACCATGGTCGTCGAGACTGGTGAGCGCGTCGACGGCCGTGCCGCCGATGAGATTCGCCCCATCATGGTGAAGGATAACTATCTGCCGCTCGTTCACGGCTCCGGCCTGTTCCAGCGTGGCCAGACCCAGGTGCTCTCTGTCCTGTCGCTTGGCATGCTCAACGAGGGCCAGCGTCTTGATACCATCGAGCCCACCGAGGGCAAGCGCTACATGCACCACTACAACTTCCCGCCGTTCTGCACCGGCGAGACCGGCCGCATGGGCAGCCCCAAGCGCCGCGAGATCGGCCACGGCAACCTTGCCGAGCGCGCCCTGCTCCCGGTGCTCCCCGACGAGAACGAGTTCCCCTACGCCATCCGCGTGGTCTCCGAGGTCATGGAGTCCAACGGCTCCTCTTCGATGGCTTCGACCTGCGGCTCCACGCTCGCCCTTATGGACGGCGGCGTGCCCATTAAGCGCCCGGTCTCCGGTATCGCCATGGGTCTGATCCAGGAGGAGGGAAAGACCGTGGTCCTGTCCGACATCCAGGGTCTCGAGGACTTCCTGGGCGACATGGACTTTAAGGTCACCGGCACCACCGAGGGCATCACTGCTCTGCAGATGGACAACAAGGCCACCGGCCTTACCTTCGACATCCTGGCCCGCGCCCTGCAGCAGGCCAAGGAGGGTCGCGCCTTCATCCTGCAGAAGATGCTCGATGTGATCCCTGAGCCGCGCCACACCACGCGCAGCACTGCTCCGCGCATCGTTTCCATCCAGGTTCCGACCGACAAGATCCGCGACGTCATCGGTTCCGGCGGTAAGGTCATCCGCGGCATTCAGGACGAGACCGGCGCTTCGGTCGACATCCAGGAGGACGGCACCGTCTTTGTCGGCGGTACCGGCGAGTCCGTCGACCAGGCCGTCGAGCGCATCAAGCTCATCATCAAGGTTCCCGAGCCGGGCGAGGAGTACACCGGTCGCGTGGTCTCCATCCAGCCCTTCGGCGCCTTCGTCAACCTGCTGCCTGGCAAGGACGGCCTGCTGCACATCTCCCGCGTCGCCAAGGGCCGCGTGGAGAAGGTCGAGGACGTTCTCAACGTGGGCGACGAGGTCAAGGTCGTCGTCATCGAGGTCGACGATCGCGGCAAGATCTCGCTTGATCGTCTCGACAAGCCCGAGGCCCCGGCTCGCGCTGAGGGTTCCTCCGAGGGCGACGGCGAGCACTTCCAGCGCCGTGAGCGTTCGCGTCGCGAGCGCTCCGAGCGCAGCGACCGTCCGCGTCGTCCCGGCGACAACGGAGGCCGCAAGCCCCGCCGTCACCACGACGCCGAGTAACAGCTAAACATAATCAGCTCAACAAGGGCGACCCCACTGCGGGGTCGCCCTTTTGCTATTCCCGGCGGGGTCCGCGGATAAAGTTTCCTGCTCTACAGTCCTGCTCGCACGGAGAGCACATTAAGTGCTCTCCGGCTCGTGCGGAACTCGCGATAAAC